>JBEKKH010000312.1:0-8775 GCA_050010815.1 Streptosporangiaceae bacterium
GGCCCGCCAGGGCACTGTGCTTGGGCGCCGGGGCCGGGTGCGGGTCTCCCTCGACTCCGGCGGCCAGGTCTGGGTCGGCGGAGGCACGGTCACCTGCATCAGCGGAAACGTCGAGCTCTGACAGGCGACCTCGGCCGGTCCGCCGCTTCGGACGAGGCTTATCCGAGACCCTCGATGATCTCGCGCAGCAGCGACACCAGGCCCTGCGGATCCGGCACGGTCATGTCGGTGTGGGCGGCGACGGGACCCTCGCCGCGGGAACTTACCCCGACGGTCAACCCGGGGCGGCCGCGGCGATCCGCCCACGCCTTCACCTCGGCGATGGCGGGCAGGTCGCCGAGGTCGTCACCCGCGTAGAAGGCGGCCGCCGTATCGTCGGAAATTAGCTCTCGGATCGCCGTGCCCTTGTCGATGCCGGGAATGCAGATTTCCAGTACTTCCTTGCCTGGCCGCACGTTCAGCCCGGCTGCGGCGGCGGCCGCGCAAACCGGAGCGCGGAGCAGCTCAAGCAGGCGTTCCGGCTCGGCGGTCAGGCGGGTATGGATGACGAGCGACAGCCCCTTGTCCTCGATCCACACGTCCGGGTCACCGGCGCTGCGCCGCAGCAGCCCGGGCAGGCTCAGCCGCAGCTCCGCCAGGCCAGCAGGGGCCGGAGGAGTACGGAGTTTACCCGCCTGCCACCGCTCGACGCCGTGAGTCCCGTAGATAACGATGCCCGGGATGGCACCGAAACCGCTCACCCGCAGCAGCGAGGCCACGCTCCGGCCCGTGACGACGGCGAGAGTTGCCCCGGTGGCCGCCACGTCACGCAGGATCTGCCGGACGCCCGCCAATGGGCGGGCGTCGTCGGGGTGGGGTGATATCGGGGCGAGCGTGCCGTCGAAATCGAGGGCCACCAGGGCGGACGACAGGGCCGATCGCAGCCGGTGCAGGTCCGTCAGCACGCGACACCGCCCCCGGATACCAGGAGCGACGCGATCACCGCTCGCCGACCGTGACGAGAACCTTGACGTGATGTCCCGACGAGGCTATCTCGAAGGCCTCGGCGACCCGGTCCAAGGGCCGGGTGGCGGTCACGAAGTCTGCTGCCCGGACGGCCCCCCGGCGCAGCAGGTCGGCGGATTCGGCATAGTCCTCGGGAAGATAGGTGGCACTGCCCTGGATGCGGATCTGGTGGTCCTGCACGATCGGCAGCGGGACCGTTACGGCCCGGGCCGGGACGCCGACCACCATGACCGTCCCGCCCTTGTCGGCGATGGCGATCGCCTGGTCGATCGATGACTGGATGGCGACGCAGTCGAACACGATGTCGGCGCTCCCGCCGAGAAACTTCCTCACCTGCCCGGCGACGTCGGGTGTGCTCGCGTCGATGGTCGCATCGGCGCCGAGGGCTGCGGCTCGGATGCGTTTGGCAGGAAGGGGATCGGTCACGACCACCGGTCCGGCCTGATGCGCACGCAGCACCGCGAGGGTGAACAGCCCGATGGTTCCGGCCCCGAGCACGGCGACGGACCGCCCGGCCACGTCGCCCGCCAGGCGCACGGCGTGCACCGGCGTGGACAGCGGCTCGATCAGCGCCGCGGTGTGATCGTCGAGCACGTCCGGCACCGGGTGCAGGCGGTTCGCGGCCAGGGTGAAGTAGTCCGCCATGCCGCCCTGCGGATAGCCGCAGCCGAAGAACTGCAGCCGCTCGCACAGGTTTTCCCGGCCGGAGGTGCACATCTTGCACGTCCAGCAGGGCAAGTCGGGTTCCACGATGACCCGCTCCCCCGGCGTGCGGGCCTCGACGGCGGAGCCCACCGACTCGATGACCCCGACCACCTCATGGCCGGGCCGGTAGGGCAGCGGGACGAAGGGATGCCGCCCGTGGGCGGCATGCAGGTCCGATCCGCACACCCCGGTCACGAGGGTGCGGACCAGGGCTTCGTGCGGGCCGGGAACGGGGATCTCCGCGGCCTCGACGGCGATCTGGCCTGGGTAGACGACGACGCGTCGCATGCTGGTCAGGGCGACTTCCTCTCCGGGCCGGCCGGGGTTTCCTGGTTGCGGTCGGCCATCGACAATGTGGCATGGCGGGTTGACATAACGGTTGGCATAACGGTTGGCTCGGGCACGCCGGTCATGCCGCCCCTGCCTGCAGACCGGAGTGCCCGCCGGGCCCCTCCGCCGAGGCCTGGGTGGCCTTGAGGGCCGAGACGATGCGCCGGAACGTGGCGTGACGTTCGGCATGGAAGGCGGCCATGGCCGGATCCGGTTCGGCCACGAGATGGGCGGCCGGCGCCAGCGGTCCGCTGATGTCGTCAAAACTCAGCAGGCCGGCGGCGCGAGCCCCGAGCAGGGCCGCACCCCGGCCGGAGGCCGCCGGGACGTCCACGGCCCACAGCGGCAACCCCAGCACGTCGGCGAGCATCTGTCTCCAGCCGGCGTCCAGGGTCCCTCCGCCGGCTAGCCGCAGCCGCGGCGGACGCTGGCCGGCGAGCAGGGCATCGAGGGTGTCACGGATGGAGAATGCGGTTCCCTCCAGCGCGCACCGCAACAGCGACGTTCGGTCATCGGCGAGCGACAGCGCGGTCCAGGAGCCCCGCAGCGTCGGATCGGAGTACGGTGTCCGCTCTCCAGACAGGTGCGGGACGAAGATCGGGTCGTGCGCCTGGCCCGGATGATCGGCGCTGGCGTACAGTTCCGCCCAGGTGGCGTTCATGATCTCTCGGACCCAGTTCAGGCTGAGCCCGCCGCTGATGCTGGCGCCCATGTGGTACCAGCCGTCCGGGGTCGCGGACCGGTAGAGGTTGATCCCGGCATCCGCCCGGCTGACCGGGGTGGCGCGAGACCGGATGACCTGAGCGCCGGTGCCGATGGTCAGCTGAATGTCACCGCTGGCAGCGATTCCGCTGCCCAGGGCCGCCACCGCCGTGTCGGCGCCCCCGGCCGCGACGGGTATGCCCGCGGACAGCCCGAGTTCGGCGGCGGCCTCGGCCCTGAGGTGACCGGCCAGCGCCCCGGCCGAGGGCAGCAGCGGCGCCAGCAGCCTGGCGTCCAGGCCTAGCGCGCCGACCACCTCGTGGTCCCAGCGGTCGCCCATCACGTCGTACAGCAGGGTGGCTGAGGCATCACTGGGCTCGGCGTGGACCTGGCCGGTGAGGCGGGCCCTGAGCCAGTCCTTGGGCTGCAGCGCCCAGCGAGCTTCCCGGTACAGCTGCGGCTCGTGCTGCGCGATCCACACCAGCAGCGGTCCGGTCATGCCCGGGGCCAGCGGGTTGGCCAGCCTGGCCAGGGCACGCGAGCCGAGGCGCCGGTAGGCGCGCAGGGACCCGGTGGCGCGACTGTCGGCCCAGAGCAGGGCGGGACGAAGGGCCAGTCCGGCGGAGGAGGTGAGCACCAGACCGTGCATCTGTCCCGACAATCCGATCGCCGACGGCCGCGCGCCCGCCGCCTGGACGGCCTCGCGGGCACAAGCGGTTACCGCGCTCCACCAGTGGGCCGGCTCACTCTCGGCGTAGCCGGCCGCGGCCGAGGTCACGGCGTAACCAGCCGACGCCTGAGACAGGACCTTGCCCTCGATATCGAGGACGACCGCCTTGGCCGAGCTGGTGCCAAGGTCCAGGCCCAAGGTGGCGACCGGGCCGGGCTGGCCGGCCGGGCCTGGGCGGCCGACGGTCTCCGCCAGCGGCCGGGAATCAGCGTTCATCGGGGTCAGCACTCAATGATGATCTTGTGGACCGTCCGGTCGCTGCGCAGCGCGTCGAGGGCGCGGGCATAGTCGTCGAGCGCGAACCGGTGGGTGATGAGGCCGCGGGTGCGTGCTCGCCCGGTCCGCAGCGCCGCGATGGCGGCCGGAAACGAGTCGATCTCGGCGAAGGATCCCTTGATGGTGAGCTCGCGGCGAAACACGTCGTACGGGCTGACCCGGACCAGGTCTTCGGGCTCGGTCACACCGTAAAACATCACCGTTCCGCCGCTCCTGGTCAAGGGCACGCATTGTTCCGACACGGCCGCCGACCCGGTGGCGTCCACGACGATGTCGAAACCGCCGCCCGAGGCCGCCTTCAGCTTGGCGGCATCGCCGGCCAGATCCGCGCGATCCATCAGGAACGTGACGTCGATCCCGAGGTCCTCGGCTCGCTTGAGCTTGAATGCCGAGGATGCCGCCACCATCACGCTGGTCGCACCGCCGCGCGCGATGAGCTGGGATAGCAGCAGGCCGGTCGGGCCGGCCCCGAAGACCAGGGCCGAGCTCCCCGGCCGGGGGCTCAGGGTCTGCACGCCGTGCATGGCGCACGCGGTGGGCTCGGTGAACACGGACGTGTCGGGGTCGATGCCGTCGGCGGAGAAGACCAGGTTGGCGGGAACGCAGACGTACTCGGCGAAGGATCCGGGCCAGTTCGTGCCGAGCCCCTTGAGGTTCGCGCACATCAAGGTGCGCCCGATCCGGCAGTACTCGCAGTGCCCGCAGTTCATGTTGGGGTTGACCGAGACGTACTCGCCGACGCGGAAGCCCTCGGTGCCCTCGCCCAGCGCGTCCACCGGCCCGACCAGTTCGTGGCCGGGGGTCAGGGGGAACTCGGCAAAGAATTTGCCGTTGTGAATATGCAGGTCAGTTCCGCAGATACCGGTTTGCTTGACTCGAACCCGCACCTCTCCTGGTTTCGGATCCGGGGTCGTGATCTCCTTGATCGTGAAACTGCCCGGGGCATCGTAGACAACGGCTTTCATGCTGCTCCTTAGGCGGATGAGCCATGCGGTCATCGGCTCGCGGGGACGGCCAGGGCCCGCGCGAGCGCAGGCCCTGGCCGGGTACCCCGGCTTTCGGCGGGGCGGCCGCGGTCATTCCCGGGCCGGTGCCGCCTGCCTGCTGCTGGTCAGGTGAGCGAGCAGGCTGCTCATGGTCGGCTTGCCCGTGCTGCCCCGCAGGGCGGCGGTGCGTCGCCGCTGGTCGACGTAGACGGCGGCGATGAGCACGGCCCCGACCACCACCTGCTGCCAGAACGGCTGGATGCCGATGATGACGAACCCGTTCTGCAGCGTGGCCGGGATGAACAGCCCGATGACGCTGCCGAAGATGGACCCGTAGCCACCGAACAGGCTGGTGCCGCCGATGACGACGCCGGCGATCACGGACAGGTTGGTGGAACTCTGACCGCCGATCGTGGTCGACTGGAAGAACGCCAGGTTGAGCCATCCGGCCAAGCCGGCGAGCAGGCCGGACAGGGCGTAGACCAGGATCAGGTGACGATTGACGTTCAGGCCGGAGCGCCGGCCCGCCTCCGGGTT
The DNA here is from genome assembly GCA_050010815.1 of Streptosporangiaceae bacterium. Taxonomy (GTDB): domain Bacteria; phylum Actinomycetota; class Actinomycetes; order Streptosporangiales; family Streptosporangiaceae; genus Palsa-504. The sequence continues at coordinate 5,272 of JBEKKH010000312.1, forward strand.
AGACCCGAGGGCAAAGGTGTGCAGGCCGAACCGGGTCCTGTGCAGGATCACGATCCCGACCACCACGACGACCGCGGCGACGACGGCCAGGTCGGGAATCTGCCAGACGATATTGCCGAACCCGATGGAGTTGACCATCACGGTCGGGACGTCGCGCAGGTCCACGCCCCCGGTGATCACCTCGGCCAGTCCCAGGGCCATCCCCAGGGTGCCGAGGGTGACGATGAGCGGGGGAACCTTGGCCCGGGCGATGAGGAATCCGTTGATTGACCCCCACCCGAGCCCGCAGCCGACGGCCACCAGCAGCCCGATGATGGCGGCGCCCCAGCCCTGGCCGCCCATGGCCGCCATCGCCTTGTCGGCGACGACGCCGCTGAAGACCAGGACGCTGCCCACCGACAGGTCGATGCCGCCGGTGATGATGACGAAGGTCATGCCGACACCAAGCACCGCCAGGATGGCGGTGTTCTGCACGATCCCCCGGATGTTGAACACCGTGAGGAAAGCGCTGGGCTTCATGACCGAGAAGATGACGATGATCACGGCGAGCAGGATGATGATCCGCAGCGCCTGCAGCCGGGCCAATCGCGCGAGCCGGCCGGTCGGTGTTTCCTCGCTCGGCGCCGCCTCGGCGGGCGCGGGCGGCGGCACGGTGCCCTGTGCGGTCATGACTGGTTCTCCTGCGTTACGGCGCCGGTCATCGCTCCGACCAACTCCTCCATCGTCGTGTCCTTGGCTCGGTAGGTGGCCACCCGCCGGCCGAGCCGCATGACCTGCACCTCGTCGGCGACCTGGATCACGTGGGGCATCGAGTGGCTGATGAACACCACGCCCAGCCCGCGGTCGCGGACCCGGCGGATCAGGTCCAGGACGCCCTTGGTCTGTACCACCCCCAGGGCGGCGGTGGGCTCGTCGAGCAGGATGACCCGCTTCGCCCAGGCGGCCGCGCGGGCGACCGCGACGGCCTGCTTCTGGCCGCCGGACATGGCGCCGATGCTGCCGGAGAAGTTGCGCACGGTGGCCCCGAGCTCGTCGAACGCCTTCTTGCTTCCGGCCAGCATGTCCGTGTTGTTCATGAACCCCAGCCGCCCCATGATGCCGGTGCGCATGACCTCGCGGCCGAGGTACATGTTCTGCACCGGGTTGAGGTGCGGGGCCAGGGCCAGGTCCTGGTAGACGGTCTCGATCCCGTACTCGCGCGCCTCCACGGGCCCAGCGATCGTTACCGGCTTGCCGTCGACCAGGATCTGCCCCGATGTCGGAGTCTCGGTGCCGGACAAGATCTTGACCAACGTGCTCTTACCGGCCCCGTTGTCCCCGATGAGCGCCACCACCTCGCCAGCTTTTACCTCGAAGTTGGCGCCCGACAGCGCGCTGACGTGGCCGTACAACTTGGTGATGTCCCGTGCTTCAAGCGCAAGGCTCATCGAACCACTCCTTATTTACCGCAGTAGCAACCGAAGCGGCAGAATCAGGGGCCGACTCCGCAACGCTGCTGTAACTATGCCGCAATGTTTACGAAGAGAGTGCTCCTTCATGTCACCGATGTCAATATCTGAATCCGAAACGATACATGCTGACCAGAGTCCCAAAGTAGGACCGGAAAAAGAACAATGAACCGGAGTATTGACATCGGTGACATGACTGCTGCAAGATCGAGCCGTCATGTTTCCGCGAGATTACCGACAGCTGAACATGAGGGTCAGCCGGACGCCCGCAGGCCGGGCTTCCGCACGCTCACACGATTCGTGCGCGGTCGTTTCCGGGGCCGGCAGCCGACCCACTTTCACGCGAAGGAGCAAGTATGAAGCGGTTTTTGGTGGTACCGACCGCGGGTGCGGCGGCAGTCATGCTGCTGGCCCTCACGGCGGCGTGTTCGTCCTCTAGCTCGACCACGGGCGCGTCCTCGAGCACAACCGGCGGATCGACCGCCGGATCGACCGCCGGATCGAGCAGCGGCAAGACCTACAAGATGACGTTCATCCAGGGCGTGGCCGGTGACGGCTTCTACGTCACGATGGGCTGCGGCATGCAGGCCGAGGCCAAGAAGCTCGGCAACGTCACCGTCAACATCCAGGGGCCTGCGCAGTTCGACCCCACGCTGCAGAACCCGATCATCGAGTCGGTCACCGCGGCCAAGCCTGACGCGATCCTGATCGCTCCCGACGACGTGACGGCCAGCCGGGATCCGATCGCTCAGGCCATGAGCGCGGGCATCAAGGTCGTTCTCGTCGACACCACGCTGAACGACCCGTCCGGAGCCATCTCGCAGATCTCCTCGGACAACCTGGCCGGCGGGGCCGACGCCTTCGCCGCGGTCAAGCAGCTCGTGCCCGGCGGCGGCCAGGTGCTCGTGGTCAACACCAAGCCCGGCATCAGCACCACCGACCAGCGCACCTCCGGCTTCGCGGCCGCGGCCAAGGCGGACTCGAAGTTCACCTACGTCGGCGTGCAGTACGACAACGACACCGCCTCCCTGGCCGCGCAGGTCACGCTGGCGGCCCTGCAGAAGAACCCCGGCATCGTCGCCATCTTCGCGACCAACCTGTTCTCCGCAGAGGGCGCCGCCACCGGAATCCGCCAGGCCGGCAAGTCCGGCAAGGTGAAGGTGGTCGGATTCGACGCCGAACCCGATGAGATCACCGCCCTGCAGCAGGGCACGGTGCAGGCGCTCATCGCCCAGTCGCCGTACGTGATCGGGACCGACGCGGTGGAGCAGGCCATCGACGCCCTGACCGGCAAGCCGACCACCCCGAAGATCGGCACTAAGTTCACCATCATCACCACCGCCAACCTGAGCTCGGCAGCCAGCCAGGCCGCGATTTACAAGACCACCTGCTGATTTCAGGCCGGTAAAATGCAGCCAAGGGTCCCCCGGTGTCAACCGGGGGACCCTTGGCCTCCCGAGCTGCGCCGCTCGAATCGCCCAACGTGCCTCGCCGCCGCGAGATCAGATGTCCTGTCTGGAGACGATCGCCGATGACCACCATGCGTGACGTCGCCCGCGTCGCCGGAGTCAGCGCCAAGACCGTGTCCCGAGTCTTCAATGAAGATCCCCACGTCACCGAGGAGACCCGCGACCGGGTTCGCTGGGCGATGCAGAAGCTCAACTACGTACCGAACCTGCTGGCCCGGAGTTTCCGGGCCGGCGCGGACACCGCAGTCGGCCTGGCCATCCCCGACATCGCCGACCCGTTCTTCGCGGAGATGACCTCCAGCATCGAGACAGACCTGATGGGACGCGGTATGGCCGTGGTGGTGACCAGCCTGGGTCACGGCCCGGACCGCGAGCGCTACGTTCTCGAGGCCCTGCTGCGGCGCCAGATCAGTGGCCTGATCGTCGCCTGCGTCAGCGCCGACCAGTCCTACCTCGCTCCCTGGCAGGAGCGGACGCCGATGGTCTTCCTTGACCGGGCGCCGCGCGGGCTAGCCGGCGTGTTCGTGATCGAGGATGACCTGGGCGGTGCCCGCGAGGCCGTGGCCCATCTCGCCCGGCACGGTCAC
>JBEKKH010000313.1:0-8774 GCA_050010815.1 Streptosporangiaceae bacterium
CCGCGCCCGCGACCGCTCCTCGGACCGCGACCGCCGCAGCAGTGGCCGCCGCCGCGGTAACCGCGGCGATAGCGGTACCGCGAGCTAAGGCCCCACGGATTAAGACGCCATCGGTCAGAGCCCGCCGAGCCGCCGCGCACCCACGGGCAACTGCGGCGCCGGCGCTCCCCCGCCCAGCAGCGTTCCGGCCGGGTATGTTCCCGCCGGAGGAGTCCCAGTTGCCGGACGCGCCCCCGCTAGAGGCGGCCGACCTCGATACGGCCCAGCCGGACGTTGACCCACCGGGTGCGTTCCCGCCGTCAGGTGGTCAGGCCATCCCGTCGGCTGCCGCCCACCCTGTCACGTCCCCGACCGCTCAGTCGTCCCCGACCGCTCAGTCGTCCCCGACCGCTCAGTCGTCCCCGACCGCTCAGTCGTCTGCGTCTGCGACCGCCCCAGCTGCGGGATCTCAGCTACCGTCGAAGCCGGTCCAGGTTCCCGTACCGCAGCGCGCGACAGCGCGACCCGGGGCCAAGAGGTCCGAGCCCAGAGGGTCCGAGGCCGAGGGGAACGAGTCCAGGGGAGCGTGGCCTCGTAGTCCATGGTCGCGCGACATCGCGCCGGACACACGAGCGCCCGCGTCCGCCGGCGAGTCAGGCTCCGAGCAGGTCCAGACCGGGCCCGCCGGGCCTGCCTCTGGCGCTGGGCAAGTCCCAGGGGCCGGTCCGATCCACGGCACCGAGCAGGCTCCGCGTTCCACGCCAGCTCAGCGCCCTGAGTCGTCTCAGCGCCCCGCGTGGCTGTACTCGCGGCGCTCCGACAGATTGGACGCACGGGCTCTGGAGGTCTCGCACGATGCTGAGCCAGCAACCCACGACCTCAACGACCCTCAGGTCAGACCCTTCAGCCCCACATCCTGGCCATCGCTCGGAGCGGGCACTTTCCCACGGCTTAACCGGCCCGCTGATGTTGGCCCGTTCCCCGAAGTCGGTGCCTTCCCCGAAGTGCGCCCATTCCCCGACGCCGAGTACCCCGACGCCGAGGTTCCTGAGCCGGAGGTTCCTGAGCCTGAGTTCCCTGAGCCCGGGCCGCTCCCTGAGTCCAGCAGCCTCCCTGAGTCCGGCGTCCTCCCCGAGGCTGGCCCTGCTCGCCGAGCAGAACCCGTTTCCTCCACCGAGCCCGCCACTCCAGCAGGATCCGTAGCTAACCCTGCGCCTAGGTCCGGTTCGGTGCCAAGGCCTGGTGCCCCGCGCAGGCTTAGCCTAGGCCGCAAGCCCGAATGGGCTTCCGACTCGTCCTCGTCAGCTCCGCCCCCGCCGACACTCGCCCGGCCTGAGGCGCCAGCAATATCTTCACACCCTAGGGCCCGCTGGTTCCTGCGCGTTCAGCCGCGCCCGGTTCCCGTTTCCGCGGAGACGTCCCCGGTTCCCGTTTCCGCGGAGACGTCCCCGGTTCCCGTTTCCGCGGAGACGTCCCCGGAAGCCCTCGCGCCCCCCGCGCCGGTGCCAGCGCCGGTTCTTCCCACATCCGCGTCGCCGGAATCCGTTCCGGACGCTGTCGCATCTCCACCCACAGCACCTCCGGCTGCCGAGACCCCCGCGCCTGCGGCCGCCCCCGCGCCCCCCGCGCAGGCCGCCCCCGCGCCCCCCACCGCAGAAGCCCCCGCCCTTGCTCCTCCCGCCCCGGCGCAGGAAGCACCCCCCACGCCCCCCGCCCCTGCTCCCCTCGCGCCGGAAGCCCTTGCGCCGGAAGCCCTCGCGTCCCCCCGCGTCCCCTCGGCGTCCATCGAGCCCGCGCCGCCGTCTCCAGCGGCCAGGGTCGTTGGTGTCGAAAGGGACCGGCCGCTGCCCTCCATCGAGCGAGCCCTGTCCGGTCCCGGTAGCCGCGGTGACACCAGTTGGCGGCGTCAGGTGAAGGTGGTTACCGGCGGTCAGGGACCGGGCAAGCGAGACCAGGAAACGCTGGATCGCGAGCGGGCCAGGCTGCCGTTGACCGGCCCGCGCCGGATTGTCGTGCTTGGCTGCACCAGAGGTGCCGGCCAGACGGTGACCGCGTTGATGACCGGTCATATCCTGGCCGCGGCGCGCGGCGTTCCTGTCGCGGCCCTTGACCTGAATCCCGGTAGCACCTCGCTCGCTGCCCGCAGCACCCCGGCCGTCTCACTGGCGGCGCTGCTGGCCGGCCGTGAGCCAGGCCACGAGCCAGGCCAGCGGCCCAGCGAGGGCGCAGGGGCGCGACTCGACGTGATCGGCGATCTGCCGGGATCCGACCGTCCCCGCACTGGCGAGGTCGAGAACTATCATCGGCTCGCCGACCTGCTGGCCGCGCGATATCCGCTGACCATGATTGACGCGGCCCCGACGGGGCTAACCCGGCTGCTCGCGGTGGCCGACCAGCTGATCCTGGTCGCCCCGGCCAGTCCAGACGCGGCGACCTCGCTAGCCAACACCCAGCAATGGCTGAACACGCACGGGTACACCGGACTGGCTGTCCGCGCCGTGACCGTGGTCAACGGGGTGAGCAGGCGGACCATGCCGGACGTGCTCAGAGCCGAATCCGTGGCCAGGGGCCGTTGCCGGGCCATCGTCCGGGTTCCCTGGGATGATCTTCTGTCGGCCCGGCTCGTAACGTCGGGCCAGCTGACGATGTCGGACCCGCCCGCGACGCCCGCTGCCGTGCACCCGCAGACCAGGCTCGCCTACACGGCACTGGCGGGCGTGCTCGTCGCGGGCATGGCCGCAGCATCTCGAGCATCCGTTCCCGGAAGGAATCCTGGTGAGCACTCGGACTAAGGGGTCTAAGGGCTCGAGGGGCCGCACCCGGCTGGGCATCAGGTATTTCGACGACCGCATTCTGCTCACGGATACCCATGCGTGGGCGTACTACCGGATCCCTTCGGTGTCCTACGAGTTCACCACGCCGGAGGAGCGGGAGGCGCTAGCGACGAACATCACCGTCGCGCTGGCCGCGATCAGGATGCAGGACGCCGAGGTGCACCTGCGCATCGCGCACCGGTCGTACCCGGCGCACGCCTGGGCGACCGGACTTGACGAGACTTCTGACGGCGGTCCGGGCTGGCGCGAATACCTGGAGCAGACCTACCAGCACGTCTGGGCGAAGGACTTCTGGGGCAAGGAGATCTACCTCGGGGTCAGGCTCGGCCAGCGCGGGGTGCGCGCGCAGTTGTCGGGTGGCTTGCTGTCCCAGTTCCGTGGCGTGTACGCGCACGGCGAGAAGGGACTTGGGCTGAACGACGAGGCGGTTAGCACGCCCGAAATCGCCAAATGGACCGAGTCGGCTGAGCGGCTGGGCCGGGCGCTGAACGCAAGCGCGCTGGTCGCCCGGCATGCGACCTCCGGTGAGATCGCCTGGCTGGTCCGGCACACGCTGATGGAAACGGCGGGCGAGCCGCTGCCGTCGGCGACCAAGCGCAGGCGATGGGGCTCCGGTGAGATCGACATGCTCTTCGAGGGGCAGATCCACAACGGGCGCACCATGCTGGGCCTGGAGCATATGTCGGGAGAGTCGTACGCGGCTTTCATCTCTTTTGCCCGGTTCCCCGATGTGATGGCGTTCCCCGATGGCGAGCCGTGGCTGCATTACGCCGATTCGCTGCCGTTCCCGGTCGAGATCAGCTCCCGGATGAAGCTCATTTCGCCGGCCAAGGCAAGCAAGGACGTCAGCCGCCGTCTGGCCCACGCGCGTGACATGGACGCGCATATTCGCGAGGCGGGCGCAGAGGCGCCGATCGCGTTGGCCGAGCAGATCGCCGCGGCCCGGATGCTTGAGCACGGCATCACCAAAGAACGCCTGCCGTTTGTCTACGGCTGGCATCGCCTGATCGTAGCGGCTCCGACGAAAGAACTATGCGTCCGGCGGGTCGAGGCGGTCGTCGAGCATTACCGTGATATTGGCATCGACGTGGTCAACTCGACCGGCGACCAGTTTTCGCTGCTGTGCGAATCGCTGCCCGGTGACCGGATTCGGCTCGCCTCTTACGTGCAGCGCCAGCCGCTTTACACGATCGCGGGCGGAATGCCGACCGCGACCGTGGAACTGGGCGACCGGGCCGACGCGGGCAGTGGCTGGATCGGGCCCTATATCGGCGAGACGCTAGGCCGGGCGCGTTCCGTTGTGCATTTTGACCCGCTGCTCGCGGCCGCGCGAAACCGGCCCACGGCCGTGGCCATTACCGGCGAGCCCGGCGGCGGGAAGACGACGCTGGCCATGCTGCTCATCTATCAGCTGGCGCTGCGCGGGGCGACCGTGGCCGTGATCGACCCGAAGGGCGACGCGGAGTCGCTGGTCGAATACCTGCGGCGGCAGGGCCGGAAGGCGCGCGTGCTGCCGCTCGGCGCGGCCGCGCCCGGCCTGCTCGATCCGTTCTCGTTCGGCGTCGACCTGTCCGAGAAGCGCACGATGGCCACGGAAACGCTCAGGCTGCTGCTGCCGAGGATGAGCGAGGAGCGCGAGAGCGCGATGATCCAGGCGGTCGGCGCGGTGGCTGGAACCGAACGGCCCAGCCTCGGTAAGGTCATCACGCACCTGGAGCAGGCCGACGATCCGGCCTGGAAGAATACGGGCGCGGTCATGCGGTCGATCTCCGAGATGCGGCTGGCCCGGCTGTGCTTCGCTCCTGCGGTCGATCAGCAGATCGACGCGGAAGGCTGGACCACGGTCTTCACGCTGGCCGGCCTCACGCTGCCCGACACCACCACCAGCCGTGACGACTACTCCTACGAGCAGCGGCTATCCGTCGCGCTGCTCTACCTGGTGTCGCAGTTCGCTCGCAAGCTTCTCAACGGCATCGACCGAACGGCTCCGAAGGCGATTTTCCTCGACGAGGCCTGGGCGATCACTTCCACCCCCGAGGGAGCCAAGCTGGTGCCCGAGGTGTCACGGATGGGCCGGTCCAGGAACACCGCGCTGATCCTGGTCTCGCAGAACGCCGGCGACCTGCTGAATGAGCAGGTTACCAACTGCCTGTCCGGAGTCTTCGCGTTCCGGTCGACCGAACGCGGCGAGGTGGCTAACGTCATGTCCCTGCTCGGGGTCGCGCCGTCCGAAGAACACAAGGCCGTGCTGCGTTCCCTGGGCAACGGCGAATGCATTTACCGCGATCTGGACGACCGGGCCGGGCGGATCGGGATCGACCTGGTCTCCGATGAGCTGCGGGACTGGATCGACACCAACCCCACCCGGGGCAAGAGCCAGGCGGACCTGAGGTCCAGCCGGTCTCCCCGCGCGGACGTACTTTCCGACCAGGCCGAAGGCACGTCGGCCGTCAGAACGCGAGCGGCGGAAGCGTCGTCGTAAGACAAGACAGCAGAACCGGGAGCTCCCCCCTGATGGCTATCTCGCTAGCCCCGCTCCAGCCCCGCAAGCGGGACCGCGCTGAATCGCGGTCAGGCCGCCGCCGTACCGTGCGCTGGCTTGTCCACGTGTTCCTGCTCGCCGCGGCGCTGCTCGCCTTCGCCACCCCCGCCCTGGCCGCGACCCAGACGACCCATGCGACCCAGACGACCCAAGGGACCCAGGCGACCAACACGACCCAAACCCAGACAGCCCAGAAAACGGCCAGCGCATCCACTCCCGTCACGCTGACCGCCGCCGTCACGCCTGCCCTGCCGGGCGGGGTATGCCAGGTCCCGGGCATCGGCGACATCGGCGGCCTGGTCGGGCTGTGCGCATCAGGGTCGAGCGGGATCGTCGGCGCCGTGAACAATATCTGCGAGCCCTCGGTACCCTCACCGGAGCAGGCCACCGGCGGCATCAACGCGATGATCGAACCTCCGGCCGCGGCCGCGACCGGGAAGACGCTATACGACAGCTACGGGATCGCCGGCCAGTTCTGGGCCGCTCACGGCCTGCAGTGTTCCGACATGACCTCGCTGATCGGCAACAACGTCGCGGGGATGGTCTTCGACGCGGCCAAGTCCCTGGACCGGGTGACGATCACCGTCTACCAGTCGGCGGCCGGCAACAACATCTTGACCTGGCTGCAGGACTCGGTGAACCGCCTCATCACCGAGCTGGGCAACGCCATCTACTTCCCCTACCTGATGCCCGTGGTCATCCTCGGCGCGATCTGGCTGGCCTGGCAGGGCCTGGTCCGCAAGCGGGCCAGCCGCACCCTCGAGGGCACGCTGTGGATGGTGGTGGCCTGCGCGGCCGCGATCGCGCTGATCGGCAACCCGCAGGACTTCACCGGGGTCGGGACGACCGTCTCCAACGGCGCCACCGAGGTGCTCAACACCGCGTTCTCCAACCTGCCCGCCCCGGCCAGCAGCAACTGCCTGCCGGTGCAGAAGGGCGACCCGCAGGTCACCTCCAACTACGCGTTCACCTCGGGAAACGGCCTGGTGGACGAGAACGCCAACGAGCTGTGGTCGGTCCTGGTGTGCAAGCCGTGGCTCTACGGGGAGTTCGGCAGCACCGCGTTCACCAACGCCAACGGCACTCCCAGCGTGGTGGGCCAGTACGGCAGGTCGCTGCTGTGGGCGCAGGCGATCGCGTCCAACGAGACGCCCACCACCGCGCTGATCAATGCCAAGCAGGCCACCTACACCGGTATCGCGAACTCGATCCAGCAGAACGACCCCGGCGTTTACCCGCTGTTCCAGGGCAACCAGTGGACCACCCGGCTGGAGATCGCCTTCGGCGCGGTGTTCGCCGCGCTGGTGGCCGGGCTGCTCATCTTGCTGATCGCGCTGACGCTGATCGTGCTCAAGCTCGGCTTCCTGCTGCTGCTCGTGGCCGGGCCGTTCTTCCTGATTGTCGGCACGCACCCGGGTTTCGGCCGGGTCATCGCGATCCGCTGGTTCGAGATGCTCGTCGGCGTGCTGATGAAACAGGTCGCGATCGCGATCGTGCTGAGCGTGCTGCTCTACTGTTACTCCCTCATCATGGGGACGACCGACGCGGTGCTGCCCTGGGCGCTGAAGATCCTCATGATCGCGCTCGTCACCGTGGCGGTCTTCATCTACCGCAAGCCCTTCCAGCACCTGTTCTCCGCCGTCGGCTACGGCACCATCGGCTCCAGCGAGCGGGCCGAGTACAGCCTGCGCCAGGCGGGTTCCACGTTCCGCCGGTCGACGCTGGACGCCGCGACCGTGGCCGTCCCCGGCGTGGCGGGCTACCGGGCCGCCCGGTGGGCCCGCCGGAACCCCGGCCAGGCGGCCGCGTTGGCGGGCGGCGTGGCCAGCGGCGCGGGCGTGGGCGCCGCCGCCGGGTCGGCAGCCTCGGCGGAGGCCGCGGCCCGGGCCGGCACGGTCGCCAGCGCGTCGAGCGACGCGTACGCCTCGCGGCTGCGCCCCGAAGCGCCGCCCCCGGCCGACGGGGAGGGCGAAGCCCGCCCGGGTTCCCGCCGGGTGGTCACCGGGGCCGGCTCGGCGCGCAACAAAAACCTGCCCGAGGCGGACAGCGGCGGCGGCCGCGTCGCCCCGCCGCTGGACCTGCCCCCCCGGTCAGCCACCAACGGGTCAGCCGGGTCGAGTGGGCCGGCCGGGTCGGCGGGGGCGGCCGGGTCCGCCGGGGTCGTCGGGACGGCGTCCGGCTGGTCCCGCGGCGCCGGTCGCTCGGCCGCCCCTGGGCCCGTGGGCCCGCGCTCGCGGGCCGTCTCCTCCGGGCCGACCGCATCCGCCGGCCGCTCGGGATCCGCCGGATCCCCTCCGCCCATCACCAGAAGCTCCAGAAGCACCACAAGCAGCGGAAGCAGCGGAAGCAGCGGAAGCAGCAGAAGCAACGGAGGCAACGGGGGCGGCTCCCGTCAGGCTGGCCCGGCCTGGCCGGCCAGCAGCTGGGCAGGTGCGGGGGCCAGATCGCGGTCGGGCACCGCGCCGAGGCCCAACCCGGCGCCGGCCGAGCCCGCCGGCCAGCACAGCCCGGGCGCCCCGGGCGGCCAGCCGGCCAACGGAGACGGTAAGGACGACCGGCCTGCCCGGCCGTTCTGGTTGCGCCCGGTGCGGCGGGACAAGTAGCGGACGGCCGTCGTGGATCTCACCCCGGCCCAGCAGAAGGCCGTCTTCGTCCTGGTCGTCGTCGTGCTCGCCGCGCTCGGCTACTGGCTCCTGTTGCCGAAGCTGACCCACACCGGCAGCCACGCCCAGGCCGCCACGACGCCCGCGGCCACCTCCACCCCGACCACGCCCGCCGCCGCGGCCGGGAGCTCCGGGCCCGCGGCGAACTCGGCCCCCCCGGTGTCCACGGCTTCGCCCACCGCGGGCGGGACCGTGAACATCTACTCGTGGCTGCCGTTCACCCAGCAGGACCTGGCCGCCGCGGCCGCGGTGACGGTGCGGTTCGGCGTGGACTACAACACCTTCACCTACACCGAAAGCTCGCGGGCCTACGTGGCCAAGATGAACGGGCTGATCACCGGGCAGCTGGCGACGCAGCTGCAGGCCGAGTACGCCACGCCCGGCGTGGCCAGCCTCAGGACGGGCCAGCAGCAGATCTCCACCGGAACCGCGACGATCACCTCGCTGCGCGCCTTCGGGCCGTCCAGCCTGACGTTCGTCGTCACGGCCGGGCAGCACCTGGTCAGCTCGCATAAAACCAGCGACGGCAGCACGCAGTACGCGATCACCGTCGTCGGGGTGGGCGGCGGCTGGCAGGTTGACGATATCGAGCTGTCGTCCGCGGGCAACTCATGACGGGCAACTCATGACCAGGCTCCTGGTCCGGACCGAGACAACGCAGGCCAGCGGCCGGGACCAGCGAGCGCCCCGGATCCTCATCTTCGGCATCATCGGCCTGGTCGGCATCGTGGGCCTCGGCTTGCTCGCCATCCCCAT
>JBEKKH010000314.1:0-8745 GCA_050010815.1 Streptosporangiaceae bacterium
TACCGGATGCAGAATCGGCGTCCAGTTCGAGAAGCGGCTGCGGGATGCGATCTGCGGTCCCGACGGCCGTGGCTTCGCCGCCCTGCGCGGAAGAGGCGGGATGCTGCCCTACCAGCTGCCCAACTGCTTCCAGTTCGTGTATGCGGACACGAACGAGGCCGAGCTCGGGCGCCTGCAGGGCGACGTCGTACCGGGCCCTGAGCACGAGAAGGCGGTGCCGTACACGGCCCAATATGTGACCGGGCTGATGCCGGACTTCGACAGTTACCCGCGGCTCGCGATGAACCTCCGGTTGAAGTCCAACGACGTCACCCGGGGCTGGCTGCCGCCCAAAACCGAGGACGAGCCGCCGGTCGCCCCGCTGCAGCGGGGCGCCGGGCAGTTTCCCACGATCGGCCGGGCCGCGCTCTACGGCACGCTCCTCAACGGGGTCGGCCCGGCCACCCGGCAGCTTGACGCGGCCATTGGCCGGCTGGCCGGTGCCGGGGCCGACCTGCGGGCGATGGCCGGCGGCCAGCAGCAACTCGAGGGCATCGACGTGTTCGTCGCGTTCTCCGTGGTCGGCGGGACTGGGGGGGGCATCTTCTACGACTACCTGCACCTGATCTCGGACGCCATCAGACGGGCGGCACCGACCCTGCGGGTGCAGATCTACCCGCTGGTGCTGATGCCGTCGGCGTTCACCGACGGCATCGGGGGCGGCCGCCGGGCCGAGCTCAACGCGGCCCGGGCCCTGCTCGACCTGTTCCGCCTGGTCGACGCGCAGAACCGGGCGAACCCCCGGGCCGAGCTGGCCAGCCAGTTCGACCAGCTGGACAACGCCGGGGACGACGTGGCCGTCACCTATCCGGGCGGTACGCGGATCGAGGTTCCGGCTGGCCGGATCCAGACCGGGTTCCTGTTCAACCGGCCGACCGGCGCGGCTACCGAGGACCTGTACGCATCGGTCGTCTCGCTGGTGATGTCGCTGATCGCCACCGGGATGACCGACCAGGAACGCCAGTCGGCCGACCGGCCGATGTCGTTTGCCGAGGTCTTCGTCAACGAGGTAACCGACCGGGCCGATCTCGCGCCCAACCAGATCGGCAGCTGCGGCGTGTCGACCGCGTCCGTCGCGACCTTCTCGGTACCGGTGGAGGAACTCGCCGGAATCGTCGCCTCCCGGCTGCTGCGCGAGGCCGTCAAGAAAATGGCCACGCCGGACACGGCCATCGAGTCGAACCAGGAGAACATCACCAACTTCCTGATCCGGGCCAACGTCTATCAGGTCGTGCAGCAGCGGGCCGTCCCCCCGCGCGAACCAGGCGCGGAGCAGGGGGCCAAGAACGTCATGGCGGCCCTGGACGACCGGCGCAAGGCAATGCAGGTCGGCCTCGATTCGCTCAGAGCCGAGCTCGCCCGGGACATGCCGACGACGGCGAAGAACTTTAGCCCGCGCGAAGGGCTTACCGATCTGCTCGGCGCCCATGATCCCCTGAGGTCCGAGCGGGTTATCTCCGGCTATGGCCTCTTCGAAAACACAGTAGACAAGGACGGCGTGCGGGGAGTGCTGACCCGCCGCCGCCAGCAGCCGCCGCCGCCAGCCGGAATCGGCGTCGCCCCGCCCGAGGTCCCGGCGCTCAAGGACAAGACGTTCCCGTCGTTCCGGAAGGTGAAGTGGAACGACGACGAGGTGGTGGCGGCCCGCGCCCAGCAGCAGCTGTGGTACGAGTGGCAGGCCCGGGGGATCTGGGCCGTGGCCTGGGACAAGTTCCACCGGCAGTGGCAGCCGTCGCTGAAGACAGTGGAGACGGAGCTGCGGGGGCTCACCGACGCCCTCCGGACGTTCGCCGGGCAGGACGATTTCAGCGCCCGCTCGGAGGAGCTGTATCGTAAGCGGGTTGGCGTGACCTACCTGCTCCCCGAGGGCGGCATGGAGCATTTCTACACGTCCGTGCTCCGCGAACTGCCCGCCCGGCGGACCGAGTCGGGCAAAGTGGGCGTGGGGTCGGACGAGGCCGAGCTGCTCGCGGAGCTGATCGACGATGACACCTGGCGCGCGGTGTTCGACAAGAGCCTGAACGAGCCGCCCGGCCGGGCCATCTCCTACCTGCTCGAGCAGGTGACGGTCGCCGTCGAGAAATTCCTCCGGGATGACACGTCCGACGGGGAGACGATCCTGCCGCGGCTGCACGACCTGCTCGCCCAGGCGGCCACCGGCAGCACGGCGGCGGGCCGGGCCGCGATCGACGTCGAGTACGTACGGCAGTTTCAGGGCGACCTCGGCGGAATGCTGCCGGCCAACTTCGCGCCGCAGGGCAGCAAGAAGCTGCGGGTGCTGATCAGCTACCCGGCGGAGGCGAAGAACCCGCGGATCGAGGAGTACCTCGAGCGGGCGATCAACCTGTCCCACCACCACGTCACCCCGGAGTACCGGGCGGCGGCCACCGAGTCGATCACGGCGGTGCTGCACCGGACCTCCATGGGCCTCACCGACGTAGACGAGGTGCGCGACGTCCTACGGAACTGGGCCGGCGCCCTGGCCCGGCCCCAGCCGCTGGACCTGCCGCGCTGGCGGCAGCGGACCGGCTACGATTTCGGTTACCTGGCCACCAGGGAAGGGGACCGGGTCCGGATCCTGCACCGGATGCTGTGCGCCATGTGGAACGGGAACGCCGTGGCCATCGACGACCAGGATTCCCCCCGGCGGTTCAACATCAAGCTCGACGGCGAGGTGACGATGACCCTCCCGCTCACCCCGCTGCGTGACGCATCGTCCTGGGGCAGCCTGCTGACCGCGTACGAGCTGTGGGCACTGGATGACAACCCGCTGCACGCGGGCTTTTGCGAGGAACTGATGCGGGTCCTGCCCAACGGAATTGACAGCAGGCCCGAACTCCCGGCCGAGCTTTACCTCAAATTCCGGAAAATGGCCGCCGGGCAGATCAGCGAGCTGGAAACGCTGCTCAAGCGGCAGTCGGGCGAGCAGCGGACGAGAACCGAGCAGATGTTGGAGTTCTGGCAGAGCACCGTTCCGGCCGCGCTGAACCGCAACTTCACTGGGGTGCCCAGCCCGGTGGAGCAGAACCTGATCTCACTGGAGGAGTCCCTCGGCATCCGGCCGGGCAGTACCGAGCCGGAAGACGGCGAGACCGCGGGCAGCGAGGCTAAGTAATGCCGGTCGAGCTGCTGTGGCTCCGGGATCGTCGCGGCGCCGAGGCAGTGGCCGCGGCCGAAGAGAAGATCGATACGCATACGGGCCCGCTCGACCTGGACCGGCTCCTCGTCATCGATGACACCAGCCTGCTCGCCGACCACGCGACGGTGTTTCTCCGGATCGGCAGCGCTCGGCGGGTCGGCCGCCTGCTGTGCATCGCGGTCGGGCCGCAGCCGGAAGACAGCACCCCCCGGCCGCCGCTGCTGCCGGCCAGCCTGATGGGTACGCACGGGCCGGGCGTGCTGTGGGTAGGCGACCCGGACGGCATCGACTGGGGGGACGCGCCGGGAACAAGGATCAAGGGCCGCAAGCGCGGCCAGCCGAACGGCCTGGAACGCCTGGTTGAGCTGCTCCATGTCGAGGCAGTCTTCGACGCGATCTGGAGTGCCTTCGAGGGCCGGGTCCGACACCGGGTGGCCAGCCCCGGGCTGCGGCTGGTCGGAGCGGACGACGAGGCGGCCGTTTTCCAGGCCGCCCTGGCCCTGGCCATCGAGGGGATGATGGCACCCGGCGCCGGGGACGCCGAGCCGTTCCGCTCGCTGTTGCCGGATCCGGCTGCGGTGGTCATCGGGCCGGGCCCGCTCGCCGAAGACCGGGATGCGGTGGTGAGTGCCCTGGCCGCCACCGAGGCAGAGGCGGAGCAGGCGGCGAGTTTCCTCCGGCGATACCGCCAGGGCGACGGTGCCATCGAAGAGCAGGCCCGAACGGCGGGCGCGGCGCTGGGGAAACTGCGCGTGCAGGTGATCCACCTGCTCCAGACGGCTGACGCGGCCGACGGTCTCACCGGCAGCCAGCACGAGGCTCTCGGCGTCGCCGGCCTGCAGTTCTCTCCGGGGCCGGAGGCGGGCTCGCAGTCGGACCTGGAACCAGATCAGCTGCCCGCCTTCCGGGCCATCGCCGATGCCCTGGCCGGCGGCGACACACTCCCGTTCATCAAGCTCCGGCTCGCGGCGACGGCCGGGAAAGCCCGGCGCTACGGCAGCGCGGCCTACCTCTCGCAGGTGGATACGGCCTGCCCGGTGTCGGTGCCGGCGTCACTGGTCAGCGTCGGCGAACTGCCCGCTCCGGTCCGCCGCGGCGGTGCTGCGGCGGTGCGGCAGGAGCTCGGGCTCGACGCGGCTGGCCGGTCGGCGACCGGGCTTATCGACCTCGTACGGTCGGTAGCAACCCAGGAATGGTCTCCCGCGGCGGCGGACCCAGATGAGCTCGAGCGCACCCGGATCGCGCTCGACGGGATCCAGAACGCGCTCGACGGGTACACGCTCGCGGGAACGCCAGAGGGCGTTGCCCGCCGGATCCGGCTCAGCGAAAGCCTGCAGCCGGCCCTGCGCGGGCTTGTGTGCCAGGTACTCAAGGACGAGTACGAAGCCCCGGGAGCGACCGGGCAGGAAACCCTGGACGCCGCCGAGCGGCGGGCCGGGAACCTGCTCAAGGAATGGACGGAACTAGTGCAGGTGCGCGGCCTGGCCGCCCCGCCCAAGTTCGCCCCCTATACCACTGCCGCCGAAGACAGCTACGCGGCCGAGAGCGATCTGACCCCGATCAGGGAGGCCCTCCAGGCCGATCCCCGGGACCAGATGTGGCAGCTGTGCGGGCAGAACGACGTCACCGCGCTTCACGTGGACCCTGAGCCGGTAGCGGTCCGTTTCGCGCCCCGGCAGAACAAGGCAGGGCTGGGCAAGTCCGTGCCGGGGGACACCCTGTGGCTCTCGGCTAAATCGGCGGGTCTGCTGCGCCTGGTCCCGCTGCACTACGCGGCGATCACCGGGGATCCGCCGCCCGGGGAGCCGAGTCAGCCGGAGCCGGAGTGATCACCGAGACGCTGAAGTTCCGCCTGCCCGACGGTACCGAGACCATAGCCGAGGTCGAGCTGGAGGAGGCGACGCTGCCCGCGGGGGAGTTCCTCGTCGCCCGGACGGCCTCGCTGGCCGGCGATGTGCAGAAGAAGATGCGCCAGCACCGGGCGGTCGGCGGGCGGCGCCGGGAGGACGGCTTGGAGCGGCTGGACAACGAGATCATGGTCGGCCGCCGCCTAGCCGGGGCGGTGGGCCGGGGCGGCTACCCGGCCGAAGTGGCCTGTCTGTGCGGGGACGACGCGGACGGCGCCGATCCCTACGCGCTGTTCGAGGAATACCGGGGCAAGCCGCTGCGCGAAGCCTGGAAATCCATGAAAGAGGCGGAGCTGAAGGCGTTCCCGGCCAGCCTGCTGCGCGGGCTCTGCTGGCTCGCCGCCGTCGGCGTGGCGCACCGCGGGATCGGGCCGGACACCGTGTGGTGGGACGGACGCCGCGCCCTGATCACGGACTTCAGCACGTCCACCGTGTTCGGGGCAGCGCGGGCGCGGGTCCGCGGATCCGAGGCGTGGGTCCCCGAGGAGCAGCGAAACGGTACCGGGTGGGCCGGGCCGCGAGACGACACCTGGGCCGCGGCGCAGCTGATCTTCCACGTACAGACCAAGGGGCAGGAGTGCGACCCGGAGGAGGACAACGTTACGGCCAAGCTGGTGTCCAGCGGCCTCGACGAGGCTCTGGCCAGAGCACTGGCCTGGGCCTTCAGGTCGGCAGCGGATCGGGCGACCGCCAGCGAGCTGCTCGCCTACCTCGGCTCACGCGACCCGTCGCCCGCGGGATTCACCGTGGGGGCGTCCCTTCTCGAGGGACGCGGCAAGTTCACCGCCGCGCGCGGGCTAAAGCACAGCCAGGATGTTGTCCCCGTCTGGGAGCCGACCGGTCTGAACGAGGACCTGCAGTGGGCGCTCGCCGGCGGCAGTACCCCGCCGCCGGCTGTTCCCGCCGTGGCTGAGCGGCCGGCGGCCGGCCCGCCGGTCTTCGCCGTTTCCCCCCACGGCGAGCCACCGGATACCGGCGGATCCAACCCGGGGACCACAGCCGGGCCGCAGGCCGTCCCGCCGGAACCGGCTCAGCCGTCGGCCGGCCGTAAACGGCTTTTCGGTCGAAAACGGGGGCAAAAATGATGGTCGACCAGATCAGCTTCCAGGCGCAGCAGGGCAGCGCCGGCGCCCTCACGCTGGTAGAGACGTCGCTCAGTCCGGCGGACGCCCGCACCTGGCAGCAGCGCCTGACTCCGTTCCTCCAGGCCGGCCGGGGCGGCGGACGCGCTTTCCTGGACTTCGGGATCAGCCGGGCCGCTATCCAGTGGTCCGGCGACTCGGGTCAGCCGCAATCCTGGCAGTACGTCCGCGCGTACGTGGGCGAGCCCGGCCAGCTGTCCGCCACCCAGGTGCTCCACCTGCCCCCGCTCGACCCGGCCGCTCATGCCAGCAGGCCAGTCGTCCTGGTCACGGCCTCCGCAACCGGGCCCGGATATCAGTCGATCGCGGCGCTGGCCCGCTCGGCGGGCGCGGCCCAGGCCTTCACGCCGCTGCTGGCGCACGTGCTCGCGTGTGACCGGGTGGTGAACATGCCGTGGCAGGAACCCGCGCTGGCCGAGGCGGCCCTGTGGGGCCTGCTTCACATCCTGGAAATCATCAAGGAGCCGCAGCCGCTGTCGTTCCTCAGTTCCGCGTCCAGGTCGGTGGCCCCCGACACGCTGTCCGGCACGTTCGTCTCCTTCTGCCCCGGCGGATCGGAACGTCGGCCCGAGCCGGGATTCGTCCCGCTGGCGTCATTCCTGGCCGGACGGTTCACGGACAACCCGGATGCCCTGCGCCAGGAGGTCGCTCAACACGGCATCGACATGACGGCCGACCGGGCCGGCAGCATCAACCGCCTGTTCGCCCTGCTCCCCGCGGCGCAGCCGAAGCGGACCGGCGAGCAGCCGAAAAGGGCTACCGAGTGGTGGATCAAGAAACCCGCCCCGGTAACCGCTCCCCCCGAAGCCCCGCCCGCGCCGACGCCGGTGCCGCGGGTTCAGGCCGACCCGCCCGTACCCGCGCCGGTTCCCCAGTTGCGGGCAGAACCGCCTGTGCCAGCGCCCCCGTTGCAGGCGGCCCGGCGCCCGGGGGCGCCGCCGGGCGCTGGAGATGTCATCGTGTGCCCGATCTGCCTCGGTGACATCGCGGACTGGAACACGCAGTCTCCCTGGGAGTGGGAGCCCACCCTCGGCGCGTACCGGAAAATCCCGATACCCTCGGGCCTGACCGACCTGCAGCGGGCCCCTTACCTGCTCAATGCCTACGTCCGCTGCACCGCCCGGCAGGAGATCGCGGAGCAGCCAGAGGGAGCATCGCACTTCTTGCCCGCGAACTACGGCCGGTACGGCCGGCCCGTGGTACTCGGTTTCGTGGGCCGGACCATGGCCGGCAAGTCTCACCTGCTGTCCGCCATGGTAGCTGGGATTGACTCGGGTGAACTCCGCAAGGGTTACCAGGTGAGCAGCGACCCGCTGGACCACGCCCGGCACCAGATGTTCGTCGACAGTCACGTGACCCCGCTGCGGGAGGACAAGGTGCTGCCGGGTACCGGGGAAGCCGACGTCCTGGAGTTCGCGGACGCGTTCCTGATGAAAGGCGAGTCCGGGCAGGTGCGCCCAGTCGCGTTCTTCGACATCGCCGGAGGCGACCTGGCCGGCCGGCAGAAGAAGAAGGCGACGGACTTTCTCTTCATGGCCGACGGCCTGTTCTTCGTGGTCGATCCCGAGCGCCTGGGCAGCCGCTGGGTCGACGACAACACGTTCAGCAACGTGCTGAACATCCTCCGCCAGCGGCCGCGGCCAGATCCGGTGAGTGCCGCGATCGTGCTGACCAAGGCGGACACGCTGCGGTTCGAGGAGCCGATTGACCGCTGGCTGCGCTTCGAACCGGAACTCGAGCCGCTGAACGCGACGCAGTTCCTGCGCGAGAGCGCCGACGTCTACGGTTACCTGGAATCCAGGGATGCGCTGGCGCTGGCGGCGCCGTACGACAAGTGCGCCAAGGCGACCTTGCATGTCGCCTCCGCGACCGGGAGCAGCGGTGCGGAAGCGAACACGGTCTACTCCCGCGGCGTCCGGCCCCGGCGGGTGATGCGCCCACTGGCCGCCATGCTTGCGATGACCGGGGTCCTGACCGGATCGGAAGCCGAGAAAGTGGGGATCTAGTTGAACGATGTGACGATCCACCATGTTCACCAGATCGAGTACCGCTGGCATCCCAGCTACGACCTGTCGCCTGCGGTCAGTTCCATGCCGCGCGAACTCATGATGTGGTGGGACGCGCAGATTCGGAACTGGATCCGCCATCCCAGCGCCGATGGGCCTTCGGAGAGCGTCCGTTACCAGATCATGCCCGGCGGCGTGGCCGCGCTCGCCTGGCGGTACCGGGATATCGAGGTGACGGAAGAGGACGGCAGAGCCCGGGGTCGGCCGCTGGTGTCCCGGGTGCTGGTCGGCGCGGCGAGAACACTGTCGCCCGAGATGGCCGTCATCTTGTGCCGGTCGGGGCTGCCCGCTGCGGCCGGCCCGCGGCCCGACGAAACCGGGCCCTCGCCGGGGCTCCCGGTGATCAGTGCCGCCGACCTGGCGACCGTCGCGCATACCACGACCAGCGGCCTCGACCAGGAGGCAGCCTGGCAGGACGATCTGCAGCCCGTACTCGCCGCGGCATTCACCGA
>JBEKKH010000315.1:0-11106 GCA_050010815.1 Streptosporangiaceae bacterium
GCCGCGCTCGCCAGCGACCCGGTGACCTCGCTGGCGAGGCTGGCCGAAGTGGTCACCATCGCCGCCGGCAGCAGGCGCTGGATCTCCTGCTGCACCGCCGCGATGTCGGAGGCGCTATCCGCCGTCACGTACACGGTGGTGACGTCGCCGGTCAGGGACTTGAACGAGCCAACGTTGGTGGCGAGCGCCTGGGCGCGGGCCAGCGGGATGTAGACATCAGGCGGGATGCTGCTCTCTGGCTGGGCGACGATGCCGATGATCTTGAACGTCGTGCCCCCGACGTCGATGGTGTCACCGGTCTTGAGCTTGTTCGCAGTGGCGTAGTCCGAGTCCACCAGCGCGACGCCGGAGTTCGCGTCCGCGCTGGTGAAGTCCTTGCCGCTGATCACCCGTGTCTGGCTGACCGGTCCCAGCCGGAGATCGGAGAGGTCCGTTCCGTAGACCGTGAATATCGAGGGATAGGGCAGGCTGGATGAGCCGGCGCTGGGCAACGGCGTGTGGGTGCCGAGCAGGTTGAGGCCGCCAACGGCGGCCGCCACGTCGTGCAGCCTGGCGACCTCGGCGACCGTGGCGGCGCTCAGCGTCCCGTAGGTGGCGGCGTTGAGCTGGTCGATGGCGTCGCCCTTCACCGTATGGCAGCCGCTGTTGGTGCAGACCTTGGTGCCGTCGGGACCGGCCTGGATCCGCTGGAAGGTGTTGTTGCCGGCCCGGGGCAGCGTGGTGACGGTGAGATTGGTGCCGATGCCATACAGCGAGACCAGCACCTTGTTCTGGGCCGCCTTGACCCCCGCGGAGGCGCCCATGACGGTGATGACAAGCCCGACCCCGATGGCCAAGCCGAGGCCGATGAAGATGGATTGCCGCATTCTCCGGCGCAATTCACGTCTCAGGTAGGTGAAATAGAACATGCACAGTGGTCTAAAGCGCGGCCGGTTGCCGCGCGGTGACGCTTGGCGTCACCGCGGCGTAACCAGCGCGCAACCCCTCACCCAGGCACACTTGGTACATGCGAGTGCTCGTGGTTGAGGACGACATCGAGCTCGGCGGGGCCATCGCGGCGGGCCTGGAACTGGAGCGGATGGCCGTCGACGTGGCCACCGACGGGAACGCGGCGCTGGAGCGCGCGCTGGTCACCGACTACGACGTGATCGTGCTCGACCGCGACCTGCCAGGCCTGCACGGCGACGAGGTCTGCATCGCCCTGGTCAGAGCGGGCCGGCGTGCGCGGGTCCTGATGCTTACCGCCGCTGCGACGATCGAGGACCGGGTCGACGGGTTCGGCCTCGGCGCCGACGACTACCTGCCCAAGCCGTTCGCGTTCGCCGAGCTGGTAGCGAGGCTGCGGGCGCTGCTGCGGCGGGCGCAGCCGGCTCTCGCGCCGGTGCTCGAGGCCGGTGACCTGCGGCTCGACCCGGCCAAGCGGCTGGCCACCCGCGCGGGGCGAGTGCTGGAACTCGGGCCGAAGGAGTTCAGCGTGCTCGAACTGCTGCTGAGTTCGCGGGGCCGCGCCGTTTCGGCCGAGGAACTGCTGGAACGGGTGTGGGACGAGATGGCCGACCCGTTCAGCACCTCGGTGAAGGTGACGGTGAGCAGGCTGCGCCGCAAACTCGGTGACCCGCCGGTCATCGAGACGCTGCCGCAGGCCGGCTACCGGATCACCTCATGAGCGCGCTCGCCTTTCCCCGGCGTACCGTCCGGCTGCGCCTGACGCTTGTATATCTCGGGCTCTTCGTCGTCTCGGCCGCCTGCCTGCTGGTCATCACCTACGTGCTGGTGGCGCACCAGCTAAGCGGGGACTCGGTGCCGTGGCTCAGCGTGAGCGCAACCAACGGAAGCATCAGCATCTCTGGCGTTGGGGGCGCAGCGTGCGGCCAGATCACCAGCAGCAGCACGCCGCCGCCCCCCGCGGCTCTAACGACGTGTCTGGTGAGCCTGCAGCAACAGGCCAGGGACGCCGCGCTGGATCAGCTGCTCATCGAGTCAGGTGTCGCACTCGGGATCATGGCGATGGCCTCGGTCGGACTGGGCTGGCTAATGGCCGGTCGCGTGCTCAGCCCGCTGCGGGTCATTACCAGCGCCGCCCGGCGCATCTCGGCCAGCAACCTGGATCAGCGGATCGGGATGACCGGGCCGGACGATGAGCTCAAGGAACTCGGCGAGACCTTCGACCAGTTGCTTGGCCGGCTCGAGGCGTCGTTCGGCGCGCAGCGGCAGTTCGTCGCGAACGCCTCGCACGAGCTGCGGACGCCGCTTGCCCGGCAGCACACCCTGCTCGAGGTCGCGCTACGACAGCCCGACGCCTCGGCGCAGACCCTGCGCACGGCATGCGAGCGCGCGCTCGCGGCCGGCGAAGAATCCGAGCGGCTGATCGCCGCGCTGCTCACGCTGGCCAGCAGCGAACGCGGGCTCGACCGGTTCGAGGCGCTAGACCTCGGCCTGCTGGCCGCCGACGCGCTCGCCGCCCGCGTGAAGGGGGAAGGGGTGGTGGGCGGGGACGTCCGGCTGGTGGCCGCGTCGGGCTCGCCTGCGCTGACCGAGCGGCTGATCGCCAACCTGGTGGACAACGCCATCCGGTACAACGTGCCAGACGGCCGGGTAGAGGTGGCGACCGGAATGCGCGACGGCCGCGCCTTCCTCAAGATCCGCAACACCGGTCCGGTCGTGCCACCGGACCAGGTCGGCCGGCTGTTCCAGCCGTTCCAGCGGCTCGACGGCCACCGCACCCGATCCAGCGCCGGATCCGGAGAAGGCCTCGGACTCGGCCTGGCGATCGTGGCCGCGATCGTCTCCGCCCACCGCGCCCAGCTGGACGGCACGGCCTGCGCCGACGGCGGCCTGCTCATCGACATCACGTTTCCCGCCGTCGTCGGCGCCCTGACCAGCCATTAACCGCGGGCCCACCCGCTTCGCGAAGGGCGACCTGCGCCACGCCGCCGATCGCGGCTCGGTGGCGCCGGGTCGGCGGCCGTCACGGCCAGGGCCGGGAAGACGGCAGGGTGAGGCGGTACGGCGCGAGGGACCGGTGCGGTGGCCAGAGTCAGCCTGGTTCTCTGCCCGCTCATGACGGGGCGGTAGCTGTTGGCCGACGTCGATGCGGTTGCCGTCGGGTCGGCGAAGACGAAGCCGTGTAGCCCGTAGTCGGCGTCACGCAGACCCTTGATGATCCGGACTCCGTTCGAGACCAGATGATCATGCAGGCCGGCTGCGTCGGCCACCATGAGGTGCGCGGCGTTGTGGCTGCCGCCCTTGTGGCCCTTCACGAGGGTCAGGTGCAGTTCGGCCGCGTCCCGTTCGAGGATCACCAACCCGGTGGGTTCGCCGTTGGCGAAGGTCACCGACATCCCCAGAATGTCCTGGTAGAAGCTGAGTGCCTGGGAGATGTCGTTCACGGGGATCGCGCCGGCGATGCGCCCGAAGGCGACGCCGTGCCGATGAGGGGTGCTGCCGGCCATCTCGCTCCTTAAGCAAGCACTGGATGCTGGCAGAGGCGATGCCCGCCTGGGCTGCTGGGCGCGGTGGCCTGTCGGCACGATCTTAGCGCCTGTGTACTTCCCAGGCGGCGCGGCGAGCGCGGAGCGGGCAGTAGCTGCTGCGCAGATGACATCCGAAATGACAGCATCCTTGTCCGATGGGTGCCAATTTCGGCCTCGTTCCCCGGATTTATAGAGGGCGGGCTGGGTGATGCCCACGCTGAGCTGCGCCGGGCCCGAGGAGGGCCAATACCTCGATATCTCAACCGGGCTGGGCGCACGAGAAAACCACTACTTACTCCTGGAGATACCTCCGCACGGTATTGCTGATACCTGCGTGGGGTATTAGTGCCATCATTCTCTTGTCGCTTTTTATCTATGACACGCTTGCGTGACCTAGCCGGGTGCTATTAATCTCATGACATTGCCAGCCCAGCAGCGAATTCGACGGCCGGGGGCGTGCCCCCGGTCCGGGTAACACGCCATGATGGCCTGGGCTCGCGCCAGGACAGCTGAGCGGTGGCTCGGCGCAGGAAGGACACCCATGGCAACCCAGGCGGCGGACGCCGGGGCGCGGGCCGGATGGCTGCGCGGCATCGGCGCGGTGCACGAGGAAGGCTGGACCGCTCCCGATGTCAGGCGGCGGCTGCAACTGGTGCTGGCCGGCATCTGGCTGCTCGACGCGGTGCTGCAGTTCCAGGCCTTCATGTTCGGCAGGGGTTTCTCGCAAATGCTCGGCGGGACGGCGGTGGGCAATCCGGCGGTCATCGCGGATCCGATCAACTGGTCCGCCAAGATCATCGCCGATCACCCCACCGCGACGAACGCGGTCTTCGCGTTTATCCAGCTCGCGATCGGGCTCGGGATCGCCTGGCGGCCGACCCTCAAGCTCGCGCTCGGTGCCTCGATCGGGTGGGCCCTGGGTGTGTGGTGGTTCGGTGAGGGCCTCGGCGGGGTCCTGAACGGCGCCGGCGGCCCGGCCAACGGCGCGCCGGGTGCCGTGATCATCTACGCGCTGCTCGCCGTCCTGCTGTGGCCCGGTGCTCATGACCGGGCCGCTCACTTCGTCGCTGGCCGGTTCACCGGGGTGAACGCGGCCCGGGCGCTCTGGCTGGTGCTCTGGGGGAGCCTGGCCTATCTGGCTCTGCAGCCGGCCACCCGGGCGCCGAAGGCGCTCGGCGGTATGGTCTCCGGCATGGCGTCCGGACAGCCCGGCTGGCTCGCCAGCCTGGACAACCACCTGGGTGCGTTCGGCAACAGCCACGGTCCGGCCGTGGCCGTGGTCTTGGCGGTCGTGCTGGCCCTGGTGGCGGTGAGCGTCTACCTGCCCCGGCCCGCGGCCCGGGCCGGCGTCGTGCTGGCCGTCGTGACGGCCGCGTTCATCTGGCTCGCCGAGGGGCTCGGCGGCATCTTGACCGGGGGTGGCACCGATCCGAATTCCGGCCTGCTGCTCGCGCTGCTCGCGTTGGCGTACTGGCCGCTGGCCAGCGCGGCTTTGTCCGTAACCGGCCGGCCTGACGTGGTCGCGGCCACCACGCTCGAATCCCCTGAAGGAGCCTGACATGGGCGGACCATCCTGGCTCGCGTGGATTTTCGCGGGCGCCATGATCGCCGTATCCGCCTACTGCCTGACCAGGCTGGCGGTCTCCTGGCGGCAGCATCGCCCGTCTGATCACCGGGTGGACGGCATCCACGTGCTGATGGGCGTGGCGATGGCCGGCATGCTCGTGCCGCGGCTGCGGGTGTTCTGGGCCGGCGGCTGGGAGGTCGTCTTCGGGATCGGCGCCGCCTGGTTCGCCTGGCTGGCCATCCGCGAGTTCCGCGGCCAGCGCACCGTGGGCGGACGGCCGGGGCATCATCTCCAGCATGTGCTGGCCTGCGGGGCGATGCTGTACATGTTCCTGGCCGCGGCCACCGTGGCCAAGGCCGCGGCCGGCGGACCGGGGATGAGCGGGATGGCGGCCGGTGCCGCGCACTTTCCCACGCTGGCCCTCGTGCTGGCCTTCGCGCTGTTCGGGTATGTGGTCTGGACGGCGGACCGGCTCTCGTCGCTGGCGCCGGTAGCCGCCCTGGCGGCCCGCGCCGCGCCGGTTCCTGTCCTGGCCGGAGCGGGCCTGGGCGGGGGTAGTGCCAGCCTCGCGTCCGCCGAAGGCGCGGGCCGCGCCTCGCGGGATGGCGGCCTGGCACCGGCGCGCGCGGCCCGGCGGGTGCCGCTGTCCCCTCGCCTGGCGGCGTGCTGTGAGATAGCCATGGGCGTCACTATGGGCTACATGTTGATTCTGATGCTCTGAACTTCGCGCGTTACTTAACAAACTGGCCCGGCACGGCAGGTGCGGGGCCAGTTCGCGTAATGGTACACGCTGGCCTCTTGGAAATGTGCTCGCGATAAGTCCTTGTGGAAGTGTGAGTGACGTCGCCTATATCCGGCCGGGACATCTGCGGCTCAGCCGGCCCGCCGCCGCGAGGCACTGGGAATAAGAGGCACTGGGAAAAAATGCGACGCAAATTTCATCGGGACTTGGCTGGCCGGCTGGGGCCGTCGAGATGACGGCCCCGCTGGCGAAAGAGCAGTTTCCCGCGCTCGTGGCTAATCCCCGCATTATCTACCTGGACAGCGCGGCCACCGCCGCCAGGCCCCAGCGGGTGGTGGACGCCGTGACCGCGCAGTTGGCCGGCCAGGCCGGCAACCCCGGCCGGGGCATATACCCGTGGTCGACCCGCACCGCGCGGATGATCGCGGAGACACGTGAGCGCACGGCCGGCTTCGTCGGCGCGGACGGCCCGGACAAGATTGCCTTCGTATCGGGCACAACCGCCGGGCTGAACGCGGTAGCGATGTCGTGGGGCCTGGCAAACCTGCGCGACGGAGACGAGATCCTGTTCAGCCCGGTGGGTCACGCGTCGAACGTGTACCCGTGGGTGCACCTGCGGCAGCTGCTCGCCCGCTTCGGTACGAACATCGCGCTGGTGCCTTACGCGGTCACCGCGACCGGCGCCGCCGACCCGGCCGACATCGCGGTCAAGGTGTCGTCCAGGACCCGGCTTATCGTGGCCACGCACATCCACAACCTGTGCGGCTCGATGACGACGTTGGCTGAGCTGAGCGGCCGGCTCGATCCGTCGATCCGGCTGTGCTTCGACTGCAGCCAGAGCGTGGGGCACGTGCCCGTGGACGTGACCAGTCTGGGCGCCGACTTCGCGGCCTTTTCCGGGCACAAGATGTTCGGCGTGCCGGGCACCGGCGTGCTGTACGCCAGCCGGCGAGTCCACGGTGAGCTGGGGCCGTCCCTGCCCGGCGGCGGCGGCGTCCGGCTGGCCGATGGCGCACTACGGGACCTGGCCATGCCCGAGGGACTCGAGGGCGGCACGCCGGACGTCGCCGGGATCGCCGGGCGAGCGGCTACGATGACTCGGTCCGGGTCAGCGTGCACGTGTACAACTCCGAGCAGGACCTGGACCGGTTCGCCGACTTCCTCGCGCTCGTCATGAAATAAGCCAGCTAGCGATGCCGTTCTTCGCGCAGGAGGGCCCAACCGAAGGCTACGACCGGCTCGCTGCTTCGCGGTTGCTGGCCGAGCTGGCCTTACCTGCAACGTCAGCCGCCCCCGGACGGCGCCCCGCGCCGGGCGGTCCTGATCGCCTGTGACCGGCTCGAGCCTTACCTGTCCTATATCCGGCAGCGCCGCCCCGAGCTGTTCGGGCCTGCCCAGACGCAGGCCCGGGCCGAAGCCCCAGCCGCCGAAGTATCCGCTGCGGAGGTCTCCGTCACCGAGCTGGCGTCGCTTGGCGGCCGGGCGGCGGTCCTGTGCGTCGACACTCGTGGCGGCATGGCGTACAGGATCGGGCATGTGCCCAGCTCGGTCAACATCCGGGACGACCACCTGGAGGAGATGCTGCGGCAGGGGTAGCCGTTTCCGGTCTCGAGCAAGATCGTGCTGATCTGCCCGGCCGGGGAGTACTCCCGGCGGCTCGCGGCCCGGCTGACCCAGGCCGGCCACGACGCCGCGAGCCTGGCGGGCGGCATCGTGGCCTGGCGTGACGTCGGCCTGCCGCTGGAGTCCAGCCTCGCTACGGGTTGACGTGCCCACGCCGAATACCGTGGTCTTGCCAATGTGGTAGTGACCGCCGAGCGCGGCGGTCAGCCATCCGATCACCCTCCTGCACGACATCCAAACCACGTCAGCCTAGAAGCTATTGCAACTCAGTTGCAATAGCGTCTGATGTGCATTTGGGCAACCGGGGCTAGCTCGGCTCGGCGAGCTGGTAGCCGGCCTCCTCGACCGCTGCCCGCAGGACCGCGGTATCGGGGACGGGCTCGGCCAGGATCTTCACCTCGCCGGAGGCGACGTCGACGTCGACCTGGCTGACGCCGGGGATGGCCGATATCTCGGCGCGCACCGCTTTCTCGCAGTGCTCGCAGCTCATACCGGTGACGGTGATCACGCTCAGGCTCATGCCTGGATCGTATCTTCGCCGCCAGAACCGGTACCTCGGCTGGGTACCACCCGCGGGCGGCAGGAGTACCTTGACCGTAGATTTCGCGGGAGGTGGTGGATGTGGCGGTGGCGAGTCCGCTGACCGACGCGGCGCCGGGCACGACCGAGTTCGAGCTCGTCATCGGCGGGATGACCTGCGCCGCGTGCGCGGCCAGGGTGCAGGCCAAGCTGACCAAGGCCGGCGGGGTCGCCGCGACGGTGAATTACGCCACCGGCCGGGCGCACGTCACCGCCCCGGCCGGGATGTCCGCCGGGGAACTCGTCAGTGTGGTCGAGGCGGCGGGCTACTCCGCCGACGTCGCCGTACTCGACGACGGCGCGGCCGCCGAGGCGCTCGACGACGCCGCCGTCCGGCGGCTGCGCCGCAGGCTGATCCTGGCGCTGGTGTTCTTCGTGCCGCTGACCGACCTGTCGATCGTGCTGTCGGTGTTTCCCTGGTCCCGGTTCCCCGGCTGGCAGTGGCTCCTGGTCGTGCTGGCCGCGCCGGTGGCGACCTGGGCGGCGTGGCCGTTCCACGCCGCGGCGCTGAAGAACGCGCGGCACCTGTCGTCCTCGATGGACACGCTGGTCTCGCTGGGCATCATCGCCGCCTGCGGTTGGTCGGTCTACGCGATGTTCTTCCTGGACCGCAGCCGGGCCGGGCTCAGCGGCCTCGCCGCCCTCATCCACGCCTCCGGGGGCGGGATCTACCTGGAGGTGGCCGCCTCGGTCACCACGTTCCTGCTGGCCGGACGGCTGTACGAGGCCCGGGCTCGGCGCAGCGCGGGCGAGGCGATGCGAGACCTGGCCGCGGCCGGAGCCAAGGACGTCTGCCTGCTCGCCGACGACGGCACCGAGCAGCACATCCCGGCCGAACGGCTCCGGGCGGGCCAGCGCTTCGTGGTGCGCCCCGGGGAGCGGGTCGCCGCCGACGGCGAGGTGCTGTCCGGACAGTCCGCAGTGGACCGCAGCATGATGACCGGGGAGTCGGTCCCCGTCGACGCGGCCGCGGGCGACACGGTGACCGGCGGCACGATCGTGCTCACCGGCCGCCTGGTGGTACGCGCGGTCAAGGTGGGCCGGGACACCCAGCTCGCGCACCTGATCACGATGGTGGAGCAGGCGCAGGCCGGGAAGGCCGGCATCCAGCGGCTGGCCGACCGGATCTGCGCGGTGTTCGTCCCGTGCGTGCTGGCCTGCGCGGCGCTGACCCTGACCGGGTGGCTGCTGGCCGGAAGCACGGCCGGGCACGCGGTCAGCGCCGCGCTGGCCGTGCTGATCATCGCCTGCCCCTGCGCGCTCGGGCTGGCCACCCCGGCGGCGCTGGTGGTGGCCTCAGGGCGCGGGGCGCAGCTGGGCGTCTTCATCAAGGGCTACCAGGCGCTGGAATCCTCCGGAGCGATCGACACCGTGGTGCTGGACAAGACCGGGACAGTCACCACCGGGCAGATGACCGTGACCGGGCTGACGACGGAGCCCGGGACCAGCCGCGCTGACCTGCTCCGGTACGCGGGAGCGGTAGAGCACGCCTCGGAACACGCGGTAGCGGCCGCGGTGACCGCCCTGGCCGTCGCCGAGACGGCGCCGCTGGCCTCGGCCGACGGCTTCGCGGCGCTGCCTGGCCTGGGTGCGCGCGGGACCGTGGCCGGTCACCAGGTGGTCGTCGGCCGGGAACGGCTGTTCGCCGACCGCGGCCTCAGCGTGCCCCCGGACCTGGCCGGCTGGTGCCGCGCCCGGGAGCAGGCAGGCGGCACGACCGTCCTGGTCAGCTGGGACGACGTGATCCGGGGCGCGCTGGCGGTGACCGACACGGTCAAGCCCTCGGCCGCCGCGGCCGTCGCCGAGCTCCGCCGGCTCGGGCTCCGGCCGGTGCTGCTGACCGGTGACAATGCGGCCACCGCGGACGCGGTCGCCGCCGCCGCCGGGATCGGCGAGGTGATCAGCGAGGCGATGCCCGCGGTCAAGGCTCAGGTGATCACGGAGCTGGAGGCGGCGGGCCGTTCGGTCGCGATGGTGGGCGACGGGGTCAACGACGGGCCCGCCCTGGCCGCGGCGCAGCTCGGGCTGGCCCTGGGCTCAGGCACCGACGTCGCCATCTGCGCCGCGGACATGATCTTGCTCCGCGACGACCTGGCGGTCGTGCCCGACGCCATCAAGCTGGCCCGCGCCACGTTCACCACGATCCGGCGGAACCTGGCCTGGGCCTTCTGCTACAACGTGCTGGCCATCCCGCTGGCCGCGCTCGGCTTCCTCAACCCGATCCTCGCGGCGGCCACGATGACGCTGTCCTCGGTCTTCGTGGTGTGGAACAGCCTGCGCCTGCGGCGCTTCTCGGTCCCGGCCCGCGCGGGTGTGAGATGACATTTACTTCATCTTCCCGGTCCGGGCATCGCAGGCCTGATGCTGGTCAGTAAAATTCGTTATCGCGGCAATGCTCGCGACCAATCCGCGAGGTGGTCCGGTGGCTCGTGAGGCCAAGCTGGTGGGGTTCGTCCTGCTGCTCGCGGCGATCTTCGCCGTGGCCCAGATGACCGGGGCTCACCTGGGCCCGCTGACCACCAGCCATACCCAGGTCGGCCACCCGGGTGGCGGCGGCATGACCATGAACATGGGCTCGGGCCGGTGACCGACACCCAAATCGCCGCCGGGGTCGAACTGGTCGTCGGCGGGATGACCTGCGGATCTTGTGCCGCGCGGATCGAGCGCAGGCTGAACCGGCTGGACGGCGTGGCGGCGACCGTCAACTACGCCACCGGACGGGCCTACGTCACCCGCCTGGGCGGCCGTGACCCCGCCGAGCTGATCGGCGTCATCACCTCGACCGGCTACACCGCCGAGCTGCCCGCGCCTCCCACAGCCGACGGCACGCCGGCCTCCGACCCGGCGGCCCGCGCACTGGGCGGGCGGCTCGCTGTCTGCGTCCCGCTGACCGCGGCCGTCGTGGTGCTGGCCATGGTCCCGGCCGCGCAGTTCACCGGCTGGCAGTGGGTGAGCCTGCTGCTGGCCGCGCCGGTCGCGGTGTGGGGAGCGTGGCCGCTGTACCGGGCCGCGTGGCACGGCCTCGGCTATGGCGCGGCCACGATGGACACCCTGGTCAGCGTCGGGGTAACGGCGTCGTTCGGCTGGTCGCTTTACGCGCTGCTTTTCGGCGGGGCGGGCAT
>JBEKKH010000316.1:0-8731 GCA_050010815.1 Streptosporangiaceae bacterium
GAAGTGGGGCAGACCACGGACCCAGCGGGTGACTGGTCGCCCGCCCACTGGCCCTCGAGCACGCCCGCCGAGGAGTCCGGGTGAATGCCAAGACACCGGCGAAATCCCGCACATCGACGACGGCCGGTCCTCCGGGCGCCAGCCTCGATCCACCGTGCCTTAGGCACTTACGCAGGACAATTCTTTATATGAAAGCACGGAGGGAATCAGCATGCTTCCCGGCGACGCCGAACGGCGGATGCTTGTGCGCGAGCTCCGCCAGTGGCGATAGCGGAGCGACATGTGCACAGGGGATCGCTCCGCCCTTGCCAGCTGCCGTGCCGGCGGGGGCTGGCCTGAGCGCGGTAAGCCGCTTGATCTGTCTTGACGCGGCTAGCCGCCGGAGACTGCCGTGTGCGGGTTCAACTCGGTCTCGGACACAATAATTCCCTATATCCGCCTGTTTCCGGGTACGCTGGATTGTCACCTGCGGGCTTCCGCCAGCGCCAGGCGGCCGGCGTTCCGGGCCTCCTCTTCCTTCCTGGTCAGGGCTTTGCAGCCGGGTTAGCTTGCTTTTATGGTGGCGGTCTTGGCAGTCTCGGGGGCGCGTGCCTGCAGGGCGGCGGCGGCCGGGTTCCAGGTGAGGGTGATCTCGTGCTCGGGGCGGCCATCGCGGTGCGGACCCGGACGCTGGTCCGGGTGATCTCCCGCTTGGACGACAGCCCCAGCACCGTCATCGTCTTCTCATCATGCCTCGCACTGGTAGCCGGCCTGGCCGCCGGTCTCCGGCATCCACAGCTGGACACCGTAATGCTCGAGCAACGGGGCCATCGCCGCGTACTGGCTGCCGCAGAACGCCCGCTCGTACTCCCCGGTCACGATCGCGTCCCACCCCCGGCCCGGGCCGACGAGCTGGGCGGCCATCGCGGCGGCCAGCGGGCGCCGGGCCCACGCCACCGTCCGGGATTCTCCGACATCGAACAGTTCCGCCGCGATCACCCCGTGGCCGCGTACCAGTGCCCCGGCCTGTTCCCGCTGCCGCGCCCGCGATGTCACCGGATCCTGCCAGTCCTCGGTCGAGACCCGCCCGTAGAACACGAACCGCAGCCGTCCCGGCACTGACCCTCCGGCGGTCATGACCGTATCCTCGCCGGCACCGAAATGAATACACCGGTAATAATCCCGGGAATTGTGCCGCCTTGCCCGCCGAATAGGGAAGATGCCCCGTCTCCTAGCGTTAAGCAGGCCGGGAAAGCATGCCTGGTCGTACTATTTTCACACATAGGCATTTCCGGGTTATTTTCTGCTCCGTTATCCGGCTGTCTTGAGTCAGGCATTGGCATGACGCCGGCTGCACGAAGACCGCCCGCGATGCTCCGGGCCTCGCTGCTCCTCGCGCTTGCGCCGGAACCGGCCTGTGGCGCACGCGACGGCGATGGTGCCGGGCTGACGCCGCCTGCTGCCGGCCAGATCGCCGGCACGCCGGTCAAGGCGCGGGCGAGCAGGCCTGGCCAGACGCCGAGTCCGGCATCCCGGTGACCGGCACGGCCAGGTCCCGATTCCATACGGCCACCCACGCCGTGCCGGTCGTGCACGGATCCTCGGCAGGTCGTTGTTCGTCACTGCCGCGGCGATGCCCGCAGCCGACGCGGCGGACCTGGTCTGGCACATGGCCGGCCGGTACCGGCCGCCCGATGCCTGCCCCGCGCCGGCACCCTCGCGCAGGCAGATCCGCTCGCCGCCATGACCGCCCGCCAGCCCGACCGACCAGGCAGACGCGCGGAATGCGGCAGGAGAGTATGCCGTGAACGGCGTGGGAAAGCCGGATTCTGGCGTGGCGCCTCAAATAGCACGTACACCATGACCGGGTGCGTGGCGGGGGCCTGCCAGGTGGCTAGCGTCTATGGTGGCGGCTCGGCGAACAACTCGAGTGGATGTTGTCGGGGTCGCGGAAGACGAGCACGACAGCCCCTGGTGCGGAGTTCGCCGCCGTGACCGGGGAATGGACGACGCCGGCCGCCGCCAGCCGAGCCGACCAAGCTTCGAGTTCCCCGCGGTCCGCGACAGTGAACGCCAGATGATCCAGTCCGGCCCGCGTCTCGTCGAACGCGTCCTGGCTCCCGCCCCGGTGCTGAGTGAGCCCTAGGCGAGCTTGCAGGCCGTCGTGCCGGAGAAACACTTTGCGGCGTGCCCCGTCCGGCGCCTTGAACTCGCCTGCCTGCCGGAAGCCGAGCACGTCCTGGTACCAGGCTGCGCTCGCGTCAACGTCACGGACCGTCAGCCCGAAGTGGTGGATGCCCCTGATCATGCCCTGCCCGCCGTGTCCGCGCCCGTACAGCCAGTTGCAGGCGGGCCGTCCGCTGCACCGGGTACCCGGAACCGAGGGCCCGCTTACCGGCCCATCATCTCATCCAGATGTCACACGGCGCCTGGTAAACCACAACGCAGATCATGGGGCCGGCTCACGGCTGAGTCTGGGTTTCAGCCTTGTACGAGCCGGAATTCTGTCGCTACGACAAGAGTGTCATCGCCGACCGTGAAAGCAGGATCACCAAGAGCCTGGCGCATCTCGGCCGAGTGCCAGAACTGCTCATGACCGGCCCGCCACTCCGCGACAGAGGTAAATCCTTCGCCCTCGCCCAGCGCGTGGTCGATGTCCACATCGGCCAGGCGCATTACCCGCACCGCGGTCGTCTCGATAACCGCGACCGGATGGCCGGAAGAGTCGACCACAACCTGGGCGCAGCCCGGGAGCCGGCAGCGGCTCGTTCTCGTGCTCATAGTCTGCGACCAGCCCGCTTGTCGTGGTCTTCTCACCCGCCAGGATCGCGGCGACGAGCTGGTCGCGCAACGGTCCGGGGAAGGCGAACTCCGCGACTGGCAGATCATCGGCCGGCATGGTGCCAAGCCTACAGACCCCGCGATCGCATGTGATCCGCCAAATCCTGGCCCTGAATGCGGCAGATGAGCACGTTCCCGCGTACTACGCGACAGTGCGGCCAGCTCGGTTCGCGGCATGTGAGGACGTTCGCCTGGCATTAGGGCGGGTATACGCAGCGCCGCGCTATCATGGGATATCACTAGGAGGCGCACATGACCGACATGCTGATCCGTGATGTCCCCGATGATGTAATTGCCGCCGTCGATGCCCGGGCGGGGCGCCTGGGCTTGTCCCGCAGCGAGTACGTCCGCCGCCGGCTGGCCGCCGATGCGGCCGCAGGCGGCGCTGCGGTGAACACCGGCGACCTGACCCGGTTCGCCGAGGTCTTCAGCGACCTCGCCGATCCTGAGGTCATGTCACAGGCATGGCGGTGACCGACTGGCTGATCGACAAGTCCGCGCTCGTCCGCCTAGAGATGAGCGCCGACGCCGCGCAGTGGGCGGCGCGGATCGAGCGGGGACTCATCCGGATCGCGACCGTCACGCTCCTAGAGGCCGGTTACTCGGCCAGATCCGGCCCGGACCTGCGCGCGGAGCTGCGCCGGCCGCCGCTCGCCGCGATGCCCGTTGAGCACCAGACGCCCGCCATTGAGAACCGGGCCGTTGAAATCCTCACGTTGCTCGCCGACCGCGGCCAGCACCGGGCCCCATCGATCCCTGACCTGATCATCGCCGCGACAGCCGAGCTCGCCGGCTTGACCGTCCTGCATCTAGAGAAGGACTTCGAGCTCATCGCCGGTATCACCGGCCAGCCCCTCGAACGCTTGAACATCGGCTAACCCAGACGCTCATCTGACGTACGCCACAGCAGCTACTCCCTGATCGCGGCATGTGAGTATGTCGTTGGCCGCCTGTGCAGAGGTAAGTTGGCCGCCATGGAAATGTGGCCCGACATTGGGACGTGGCTGGGGACCTTGCGCCAGTCCAGGCCGGTGTTTCATTCGGAGGCGGATTTCCAGCAGGCGCTGGCCTGGGCTATCCATACATCAGACCAGTCGGCTCGCGTCCGCCTTGAAACCAGGCCGACGCCCGGAATGCGGCTGGACCTTCTGATCTGGCGGCCGGACCTGAACAGGTACCTGGCGCTGGAACTGAAGTACCTCACAGCCGCATGGTCGGGCGAGGTGGACGGGGAGCAGTTCGGGTTGGTCAGCCAGGGAGCGCAGGACATCCGGGCCTACGACGTCCTGAAGGACGTGCAGCGCGTTGAGCAGTTCGTGGACGGCCATCCTGGCTGGAGCGGCATGGTCCTGGTCTTGTCTAATGACCCCAGCTACTGGTCACGGCCAGGGCACGGCCGCGCCACCAATGCCAATGCCTTCCGGATCTATGAAGACCAGGTAATTACCGGTACCAGGGCCTGGGGGCCCGGTACCGGAGCGGGAACCATGAAAGACCACGAGGCAGTAATCGAACTGCGCGGCGACTACAGGTGCCGCTGGTCGCCGTTCTCGGCTCTTCCCGGTTCCAAGGGCGAGTTCCGGCTACTTGCCCTCCCAGTCGACGCATCCCGCCCGTCTCCGCAGGTCCCGGGCGCCGGAAGCCGGATCCCACCGCCGACGGCAGATCCGCCGCGCACTCACGCCGTGGCCGTCAGCACAGTCGCGCCAAGACGACCAGTAAGCGCGGCGGGCGGCCAGCGCTACTCTCCTGCAGAGCTTCGCGCGGAGCTCCGCAGCTTCGAGCATCAACTGCGTGCGGCTGGGCTGAAGGAAACCTCGGTCACAACATACGTCGACCGGACTAGCCGGTTCCTGAAATGGCTCGAAGGCGACTACCACCCACGGGGCCCCAACTAGCACACTCAGCGGCATGTGCGGGCGTTCACCTCGAGCGCGGTCGATGCATAAACATACGGACTGGCCACCTGTCTGCCCGGCTGTAGTCGGGATTGCCAACGATGCGGAGAGCTGTTGACAACCGCGCGCCGCCCGCCGTTCGGTGCGCCTGAGTGAAAGGGCCCCGTTTGCTGTGGCCGCGAATAAAACGGGGTGATCTGTACGCGACCACGCGCATGGCTGGCACGGTCGGCAAGCACGGCATGTGCACGAATTCATCGACGTGGACGAATACGGCCTGACGGTGAAACGTATGGTGTACCTTCCCCCCGAAGCCGGGAAGCCACCCCATCACCCGCCAGGAGCACGGCGACATGCACTGGCGATGCACTTTGGCCAGCCGCGGCAGATCTGCTGGGTTCCATCACGCTAGTCGAGTATATCCGAGAATGCCCAAGTGGCTGACCTAGATCAGCCGACCCGCCGCAAACCACTTGGCCGCCGAGGCACTATCACCGCTTGCCTGCGATGCGCTGGGCTTGACACCACCGTCAGTTCGGTCAACGCTAAGGCCCAAGACTACAGCCGGTTCACACAGCCTAAACAGAACATGCTGGTCACGGGACTAGCGGATACAACACCACCCCAAGATCATCAGCATCGTCGCAGGCAGCGCACGCGGCCCCTGCAGAGTGCGGCTGCAGTCCTGGTCGGCTCCGTAACAGCTCGATCAGGATTGCCAGGACTCACAAACCCACACAATCCCGTACGAACCGGTGAAGTCGCGGCAATAATGGTGGAGGCTTCGTCACGGCCGAAAAGCGGGAAGGCTGACACTCATGGGTACTTGGACATCAATCCAAACAGGCAACGTTTCACCCGGTCAACCGCTGCTGGCCGATGAAATGATCCTCCTAACGGACGGGTCGGTGCTGATTCACAACCAGAACAGGGGGGCGGCCAACCTCGCCTCGGCTAGCGCGGCGCAATGGCTGCGACTTACACCCGATGATCAGGGAGAGTACGATACCGCCGGGGTAAAATGGTCGTCTGTCCTGACGATGAGCACCGCGCGCCAGTACTTCGGATCGGGCATGCTGCGGGATGGCCGGGTGTTCGTGGTCGGGGGCGAAGACTCCAGCGACACGGTCAACACCCCGATTCAGAATCCCGGTCAGGACTCGCCACTGGGTGAGATCTTCGACCCGGTCACGAATCAGTGGACCCCGCTGACCAAGCCATCGACATTCAGCTACATCCAGGGTGACGTGCCCGCATGCGTGCTAGCCGACGGGCGCGTGCTTTTCGGTGCCATAAACAGCACGCAGACCGCTATTTGGGATCCTGCCTACAACACCTGGTCCGTAGCCGGCGTCGGCAAGGCGAAGGCAGCCAGACCCAACGAAGAGACCTGGACGCTGCTCCCAGATGGGAGCGTGCTCACGGTCGACGTGTTCTCACAGCCCGTGGGTGCAGCCGAACGCTACATACCCGCCACCGACACCTGGATGCCCGCCGGCTCCCCTCTCGACGCTCTGGTCCTGCAGCAGGTCAACAGCCCTCAGTTCGGCGCCGTCACGTCGAACGAGATTGGCCCGGCGCTCCTGCTGCCGAACGGCACAGTATTCGCGATCGGCGCCACCGGACAGACCGCACTCTACAACCCGGCTGCCGTCCCGCCCTGGTCGGTAGGCCCATCGTTCCCGGCGGCCGCAAGCACTGTCCTCAACCCGACCCTGACTGCTATCGACGCGCCGGCCTGCCTTTTGCCGAACGGGCAGGTCGTGTGCATGGCCGGGCAGACCATAGTGCTCCCGCCCGCTGCCCCGGGACAGGCCGCGACTTGCTGGTCGAACAATCTGCAGTTCTTTGAGTTCAACCCATCGAGCAACGCCACCACCATTCCGCTGCTTGACAGCCAGCCGCAGCAGGGGCCGCCGCTGCAGGGACCGTGGCCAGGTATCAACACCTTCACATACCAGTGCTGGTTCCTGCTACTGCCCAACGGGAAGCTGCTGTGCAGCGCAGGCCAGGGCAACCTCTACTTCTATGCACCCGACGGCGGTCCCCAGCCGGGCTGGCGGCCAACGATCACGAGCGTGCCCGCCACGATCATGACCGGCGGGACGTTCACCATTACCGGCAAGCAACTGAACGGCCTTTCACAGACCGTGAGCTATGGTGATGATGGCCAGATGGCGACGAACTACCCGCTCGTGCAGCTCACCAGCAACGCGACGAATCCCCCGACGGTCAGGTACCTGCGGACCTTCAACTTCTCAAGCATGGGGGTCGCGGTGACCGGCGACGTGAGCGCTGACGTCGATGTCCCGTGCGATCTGGCGGCCGGGCGGTGGCAGCTCGTCGTGATCGCGAACGGGATCCCGTCAGCTTCGGTTCCGGTCGAGGTCATCGAGCGGAGTTCGGCCAGCCCCTTTAATTTTGACGGGTGGCTTCATAACGACACGACGAGCGGTAACGGCGACGGCGGCGATGACGTCGGGGACAGCGTTGAGCTCGGAAAAGAGAACTATCTTCTGCATTATGTCATTAATCAGAATTCAAGCTCCCTCAGTGACTGCTCCAATACCACGTCCGTGGAGAATTATGCCGAGAACAATGCTGCCTTCACCGGCCACAACCACCACAATGGGCAGGGAGTCGTCGGGCTATTCGGGCAAAGCGATGGCTGCGCGGGAAGCATCGGCGTCGGCGGCACCGCCGCCGGCTGGGGTGTGGCCGGAGCCGCTAGCGCGAACGCTGTCGACGTCCTTAACCACGGTAACTCGGCCGACTTCGCGCCCTACCCGTCCAATGTCGGGGTCTTCGGAGTCGGCGATGATTTCGGCATCTACGGGCAGAACCGAGTCTCCGCGGGCCAGACCGCCACGCGGCTTCCGTCGCCGGGCAAGGTAGCCGTATACGGAGTCGGCGACACGGCGGGGATCGAAGGAGACAGCGACCTCATAGACGTCCCGAACGGTGCCGACGTGGGCACCGGAGTAGTCGGAAAGAGCATCCAGGGCATTGGTGTCCTAGGACAGGGCACCGGCGGCGCGGCCCCGTCTGAGGCCATTCCGCCTTATATCGGAGTGCACGGCCTAAGCCAAGCCAACCCCGTCCTCCCCTACCCGACGCGCCCGGAATACTTTGCGACAGGGGTCCTCGGTGTCGGCGACGCCACAGGGGTGTTCGGCGTTGGCGAGGTGCGCGGCGGAGTCTTCCAGACCACGGCGGACCCTGCGGCGGAAACGTTCGCAAACGTCCAGCTAAGCCCCCGGCCGCTCAAGCTGGAAAAACTCGCGGAACAGGCCTATACCCCGGCCGGTCAGCTGCCCGCGCTGCCAGAGAAGGGAAGTCCCGGGGACATCCTAGCGGTCCAGACCACGGACGGCGATGGCCAGCCGTCGGTCGAGCTTTGGGTTTGCATCAGGCCGGCCAGGCCAGTCAGGGAACACACCCTGGGAGCGACTTGGGCCCGGATCAAATACGACATCGTCGTGACCGGCAGCGGCTGATACCGGTCAGCCGGACGGTGGCTTGCTCGCATTCATCCCTCGGGGGCGCACTCCCGTGGGCTACCAGGCGTCCCCGCGAATCCGGCAGATCGTCTCCCGGAGCCTGTGTTCCGGGAGACGCGGGGTGGATCAGGTACCGGAGGCCATGTAGGCGGCGAGGATGTAGTTGGGATGGCGATCCAGGTTCTGGCGGGCCCGGTCGTACCGCATCGTGGTGCGCGGGTCGGCATGCCGGGCGGCGATCTGGACGTCCCGGAGGTCGACGCCGGCGTCGAGCATGGTCGCGATGTGTGACGCAGCATGTGCAGGTGTGCCCTGGTTGTCCGGATGCCAGCGGTCCCGGCGAGCCGGCGCAGGCGCCGGGTGGCTGCGTGGCGGTCCATCCGGGTGCCGCGGCTGTTGACCAGG
Organism: Streptosporangiaceae bacterium; assembly: GCA_050010815.1. Lineage (GTDB taxonomy): Bacteria > Actinomycetota > Actinomycetes > Streptosporangiales > Streptosporangiaceae > Palsa-504. The sequence goes on from JBEKKH010000316.1 coordinate 8,624, forward strand.
ATCGGGCTGTGCGTGCGAGTGCCTACGGCCCTGTCGATGGCGCGCCCGACGGCGGCGGCAGCGGCATCAGGACGATCTTGGTGCCTTTGCCGCACACGCGCAGCACCC
>JBEKKH010000317.1:0-8728 GCA_050010815.1 Streptosporangiaceae bacterium
TTGACCTGCTGGGCCACCACCGGCAGCCCGCTCTGCTCCCAGGCCAGCCGGGCGGACCGGTGCGAGAGCGCCGTCGGGCCGGTGACCACGCGGGCCCCCGGGGCGAGCCGCCCGTAGCGCTCCTCATCGGCCCGCTGGCAGACCACGGCCATATCCGCGCCCGCGGCGTCGAGGGCGCCGATCAGACCGTCAACGTACCGGCCGAGCGCGCCTCGGTCGGCTGGCACGTCGGTCGCATCAACTAGTACGCGAGGTGCCACGACCGCCTTTGCTCCTCTCCTGGGTCACCCGGGCAGACTGACAAAGCAGAGCTCGCGCCAACCGCGCGGCCCCGGCACGCCTTCGTGGATGTCCCGTCAATTAGGAAGCCTACGCCCTGCGCCAAGTCACAGTTGAGCACTTCGCCCCGGCCCCGTCCCCGGACCCGCGGCGCGGCGGGCCCGGACGAGCACGATGGCGCCGCCGTCACCGTGCGCCCCGCGGTCGGCCGCCGCGACCAGCGGCGTCAACGGCGCCGCCGCGTTGAACCCGATCTTGCCCCCGTAGGCGGAAAGGCCCAGGTACAGCTGCTGCGCCCAGCGGGACCTGAACTGGTACTCGTGCGCGACCACGGTCAGCCCCCGGGCGCAAAGCAGCGTCATCAGCTCATCACCTGAATAGGTGCGCTTCACGGCGTACCGCTCGCAGTGCGCCCGGTACAGCCGCGGCCATCGCTCCGCCAGCGTCAGTGCGTCGGCGGACATGACCAGCTCCCCGCCGGGGGCGAGCACCCTGGCCATCTCGTCCAGGGCCCGGGCGCCGTCGTCGAAGTGCTCGATCGCGCAGACCGACATCACCCGGTCGAAACTCGCGTCGGCGAACGGCAGCTCGAGCGCGTCGCCGCGGATCAGCGCGGGCGACGCGGCGAGCTGGCGACCGCGGCGCAGCTTGGGCTCGGCCAGGTCGAGCGCGACCGCCCAGGCCCCGCGGCGGCGCGCCTGGGCCGCCCAGTACCCGTCCCCGGCGGCCACGTCGAGCACCCGCAGCCCCCGCAGGTCCTCGCCCAGCCAGCGCAGCAGCGTCCGGGCCTCGCGGTAACGGCAGACGTGCACCTCATGCCCGGCCACGGCCACCGCGTCAGCAACCTTCATAACAGAAAATCTATTAGCCGAACGGACCATGGTGGCCGTTCGGCCCCTTGTATCCCGCTCCGGGGCCGGATACAACCGGGCGGCGCGGGTCAGCACGAGGGAACGGACTTGCCCGCTGCCAGGGCCTGGAGATAGCCGACAGCCTGGGACAACGTGCTCACCTTGACCAGGCGCAGGCCCGCGGGCACGGCCCCTTTGGTGTCCGAGCAGTTCGACGCCGGGGTGAGGAAAATGATCGCGCCCGCCTGCCGCGCGCCCACCATTTTCTGCTGAATGCCGCCGATCGCCTCCACCTGGCCGGCGGCGGTGATCTCGCCGGTGCCGGCGATGAACTTCCCGCCGGTCAGGTCGTCATTGGTCAGCTTGTCGATGATGCCAAGCGCGAACATCATGCCCGCGCTCGGGCCGCCGATGTCGCCCACGCTGATGTTCACATTGAACGGGAACTTGAACTGCTCCTCGATCTGAACGCCCATCACCGGACGGCCGCCTGATTCCTTCGTCCCGACCTTGACCTGCCTGCTCTGGCCGCTCCTGGTGATCGTCACGGTCAGCGTGCTGCCCGCCGGATGCGCGGCGATCAGCCCGGTCAGGCTGGTCGGCCCGGTGACCGCCTGGCCGTCCACCGCGGTGATCACGTCCCCCGCCTTGAGCACGCCGTAGGCGGGGTAACCGGACTCCGCCTGCGCCACCACGACCTGGGTGCGGTAGCCGATGCCCAGCTCGGTCAGGGCCGCCGCGGTCGCGGTCTGCTGCGAGCTGGTCATCTCCAGCGTGTCCTGCTGCTGGGACTGCTGCTGGGACTGGCCGGGGGCGAAAAGCTCCGATTCCGGCACGACCGCCTCGTCCGGGTTCAGCCAGGCGGTCAGCGCGGTGAAGATGTTCAGCCGGGTGCCCGGGCCGCCCGAATAGCTCACCGTCACCATGTTCAGGTGCCCGCTGGTGGGATAGGTGGCGTGCCCGGAGATGGTGATCAGGGGCTTGCCCGACGAGTCTTTGCCCAGCGTGTTCAGCGTGGGCCCCGGGCCGAGGATGACGTAGGGCACGGACACGAGCACGCTGACCGCGATGGCCGCGGCGGTGCCGACCGCCGCGATGAGCAGCGTCAGGGAACGTCGAGACATGGTGCGAACACTACGCGCGGAACCTGAGGATCACGGCGTGCCCACCCATTCGCTGCGGCCGTCGGCGAAGAGCTGGTGCTTCCAGATCGGCACCGTGGCCTTGAGCTCGTCGATCAGGGCCCGGCAGGCGTCGAAGGCCTCCCCGCGGTGCGAGCACGCCGCCGCGACGATGACCGCCAGGTCCCCGACGGCCAGGTCGCCCGTGCGGTGCACCGCGGCCACGGCGTGCAGGCGGAACTTCTCCGCGATCTCCTCGGCGACGCGCCTGAGCTCGGCCTCCGCGGACGGATGCGCCGAGTAGCTCAGGCCGATGACCGCACGGTCCTGGTCTTCGTTCCTGACCGCGCCCGCGAAGAACGCGATGCCGCCCGCGGCGGGATCCGCCACGGCGGCCCTGACCTCGTCCAGGGACAGCTCGGACTCACGCAGCGCCACCAGGCGCACGACGCTCATCGGGCCACAATACTCCGCCCGCCGGGGCAGTCCCAAAATCCGCAGGGAACCCCGGCCGCAGCCATGACCGATCACTTACCCATCAGCCCTGGTGACGTCGCCGGGCGCGGCGGACGATGGCGGCCGTGCCGATCACGGCGACGGTGGCCCCGGCCGCCCCGGCGGCGGTGATCGTCGCCTCCTTGCGGGCGATGCGCCGGCCGGCCACGGCGTGCCGGCCCTGGCGCTGGTCGAGCAGGACGCGCAGCACCTCCTCGTTGCCGTACGCCGGGCGCCAGCCGGCCTCGCGCAGCGCGGCGGCGTCCACCACCCATGGGTACAGCACGTAGCGCAGGTCCACGGCCGGCGCCGGCGTCACTCCCACCCGGTGCAGCCGCTGCACCGTCCCGAGGGTCAGCCGGGCCGGCAGCTCGATGCCCTTCAGGCCGCTGATCCGCTCTACGTCGTGGAGCTCCAGCCAGCCGTCACAGCCCACGGCGAAGCCGCCATCGACGGCGTCGACCCCGATTCCCACCGCGAAGTCGAGCGCGGAGCACAGGTCGTCGACGTGGCAGAACTGCCAGCGCGGCGCGCAGCCCTTCACGGTCAGCAGCCGGGGTGCCTCGAAGTGCCTGGTCACCAGCGAGTCCACCGGGTACGGAGGCGCACCGACCAGGGCGGCCGGCCGGACCACCGTCACGGTCATGCCGGGGTTGGCCCGCGGCGAGCGGCGGGCCAGCTGCTCGACCTCGAGCAGGTCCCCGGCCACGCTGCTGTCGGCGTCCGCGGCCAGCGGGGCCTGCTCGGACAGCGGGACCTGGTTGTCCGGGCGGGCACCGTAGACCATGGCGCTGGTCACCAGGATGACGCGCCCGACCCGGCCCGCCGCCGCGGCGGTGAGCACCGTGGCGGCCCCCCGGACGTTGAAGGCCCGGCGGGTCCGGGCGTCGGAGTCGGGCGTCAGGTCAAAGTCCGCGTGCACGACCACGTCGACGCCGTTCAGGCGGCCGGCCAGCGCCGGGTCGCGGATATCGGCCACCCGCCAGGTCACGCCCCCGATGTCGCCCCGCTGGCGGTCGATCGCGACAACCTTCTTGACGTGCCGCGAGGACGCGAGCCTGGCGGTTATCGCGGGTCCGATGCCGCTGGCCGCCCCCGTGACGGCCACCACGGGCATAGGCTGGTGACGCGCGGCGCTGCGCTCGGAGCGAACCGGCCGCCGGGCGTTTGTCACAGTGTGCTTCTCCCGAGATAACGTGACGGTCATGACCCTTCTATCCTGCCCCAGAGCCAACGATGGCTGACCGGCCGTTCGGCTTCGGTCTGCCCGACAAGCCAGAAGACCAAGGCGGTCAGGGACCCGGCGCGGGCGGCCCGGGGGGCCCAGGGGTTCCCGGCGGTCCCGGTGCGGGCGGTCCCGGCGGACCCATGGGGCCGTTCGGGGCGATGGGCGACCCGCAGCAGTTCGCCGATGCCCTGCGGCAGTTCGCCGACATGCTGTCCTGGCGCGGCGGCCCGGTCAACTGGGATCTCGCCAAGAACGTGGCCCGGCACGCGATCGTGGCGGCCGGCGACCCGAGCGTCCTGGACGCGCAGCGCCGGGATATCACCGACGCGGTCCGGCTGGCCGACCTGTGGCTGGACGAAGCCACCTCGTTCCCCTCCGGGGTCCGCAAGATCGAAGCCTGGAGCCGTTCGGAATGGCTTGAGGCGACCTTCCCCGTCTGGGCGAAATTCTGTGACCCGATCGCGGCCAAGGGCGTCGAGGCCATGAGCGGCATGTTCAGCGCGGACCCGGGCCAGCTCGGCGAGGATGTGCCGGAGGAACTGCGGCAGGCCCTCGGGGCCCTCGGCGGCGGCGCGGGCGGCCTGGGTGGCCTGGGCGGCCTGGCCGCCATGATGCGCCAGATCGGCGGGGCCATGATCGGCAGCCAGACCGGGACGGCGGTCGGCGAGCTGGCCCGTGAGGTGGTCGGCTCCTCCGACATCGGACTGCCGCTCGGCGCGGCGGGCACGGCCGCGCTGCTGCCCGCCGGGGTGGCGGAGTTCGGCCAGGGGCTATCGGTCGACGCCGGTGAGGTCAGGCTCTTCCTCGCGCTGCGGGAAGCCGCTCACCAGCGGCTGTTCGCGCACGTCCCGTGGCTGCGCGCGCACCTGCTCGGTGCGGTCGAGCAGTACGCCAGCGGCATCACCGTCGACATCGCGCGGCTACAGGAGGCGATGCCCGAGGTCGACATCACCAACCCCGAGGCGCTCCGTGAGGCGCTGTCCGGCGAGGGCCTGTTCCGGCCCGAGGACACTCCCGCCCAGAAGGCCGCGCTGACCCGGCTGGAGACGGCGCTGGCGCTGGTCGAGGGCTGGGTGGCGACGGTGGTCAGCGCCGCGGCGCGCGAGCGCCTGTCGCACGCCGACGCCCTGGCCGAAGCGATCAGGCGCCGCCGGGCCACCGGCGGTCCGGCCGAGCGCACGTTCGCGACCCTGGTCGGGCTGGAGTTGCGGCCGCGCAGGCTGCGGGAGGCGACCACGATCTGGCAGGGCCTGACCGAGGCCAGGGGCGCCGACGGCCGGGATGCCCTGTGGGCTCACCCGGACCTGCTCCCCGCCTCCGATGACCTGGAGAACCCCGACAGCTTCGTGCACGGTCAGCCCGAGCTGGATATCTCGGACCTGGAGAACGACGAGGAAGGCGACGGGTGAATATCGCCCTTTGACGCGATCTGCCCAACCCCGCGATTTGCCGTGCCGCTGAATTCCGGTGAAAGACGCCTGTCTGGCCAGACCGGGGCTGCATGATGGGAAGCCGCACAGGGCAGGAGCACGGCATGGGCGAACCAGAGCACACCGATGTGGTCGTGATCGGCATGGGGCCAGGCGGCGAGTACGCGGCCGGCACACTGGCCGAAGCCGGGCTGCAGGTCACCGGCGTCGAATCCCGATTGGTCGGCGGCGAATGCCCGTATTACGGCTGCATCCCTTCCAAGATGATGATTCGGGCCGCCAATCTGATCGCGGAAACCAGGCGCGTTCCCGGCCTGGCGGGAATGTCTACCGTCACCCCTGACTGGTCACCGGTCGCGCTGCGGATCAGGGAAGAGGCCACCGACTTCTGGAATGACAAGAAGGCGGCCGACCGGTTCACCGGTCAGGGCGGGCAGCTGGTCCGCGGTTCCGGCCGACTCACCGGGCCGGGGGAGGTAACCGTCAGCACCGCCGATGGCCGCCGGGTCTTCGGCGCCCGCACGGGCGTCGTCGTGGCGAGCGGGACCGAGCCCGCCATCCCGCCCATCGAGGGCCTGGCCGGCACCCCGTACTGGACGAACCGGGATATCGTGCAAGCCGAGCAGGTGCCGCCGTCGCTCATCATCTTGGGCGGCGGGGCCATCGGCTGCGAGTTCGCGCAGGTCTTCGCCCGCTTCGGCACCGCGGTCACCGTGGTCGAGGCGCTCCCCCGGCTGCTGTCGTTCGAGGAGCCGTCCTCCAGCGCGCTGATCGAGCGGATCTTCACCGCCGAGGGGATCACCGTCCGCACCAACGCCCCGGCCGAGCGCGTCAGCCACGACGGCGCCCGCTTCACCGTGCACCTGGACGGCCGCACCACCGCGACCGCCGAGCGCCTGCTGGTGGCCACCGGCCGCCGGGTGGGGCTGGCCGCGCTCGGCGTGGCCTCGGTCGGGCTGGACGAGACGGCGCGCGCGATCCCCACCGACGGGTGGATGCGCGCCGCGGACGGCGTGTGGGCGCTCGGTGACGTGACCGGCAAGGGCGCGTTCACCCACATGTCCATGTACCAGGCGGACATCGTGGTGCGCGACATCCTGGGCCAGGGCGGGGCGCCCGCCGACTACCGGGCGGTGCCGAGGGTCACGTTCACCGACCCGGAGATCGGCAGCGTGGGCCAGACCGAGGAACAGGCGCGGGCGGCCGGGCTGCGGGTGCGCACCGGCACCAGCCCGGTCCCGGCCTCGTCCCGGGGCTGGATCCACAAGGCGGGCAACGACGGCTTCATCAAGGTGATCGAGGACGCCGAACGCTCCGTCCTGGTCGGCGCCACGTCGGCCGGCCCGTACGGCGGCGAGGTCCTGTCCGCCCTGCAGGTCGCGGTCCGGGCCGAGGTGCCCGTGGCCACGCTGCGCGACATGCCCTACGCCTTCCCGACGTTCTACCGCGCCATCTCCGACGCGCTCGCGAAGCTCGGCTCGTCATGACCCTCCGCCCGGCCGTGGTCGCCTTCGACATGATCGAGACGCTGATGTCCATCGAACCGCTGCGCGAGCGGTTCACCGAGGCCGGGCAGCCGGCGCACCTGCTCGAAGCCTGGTACACGCGCACCCTGCGGGACGGCATGGCGCTGTCCGCGACCGGGGACTACGTGGCGTTTACCGACGTCGCGGAGTCCGCGCTGCGCGGGCTCACCCGCAATGGCCTCAGCGATGAGCAGGTGGCGCACATCATGGCGGGCCTGGCCGACCTGCCGGCCTTCCCCGACGCCGTGCCCGCGATCACCAGCCTCACCGAGGCCGGGATCCGGGTGGCCTGCCTGACCAACGGGTCCCCGTTCCTGGCCTCGTCGTTCGTCAACCGCTCCGGGCTCGGCGCGCTGGTGGACCGGGTGATCTCGGTCGGCGAGGTCTACCGGTGGAAGCCGGCCGTGGTGGTGTACCTGTACGCCGCGGAGGTGCTCCACGTGCCGCCGGAGCGACTGGCGCTGGTCGCCTCCCACGACTGGGACTGCCACGGCGCCAAGCGGGCCGGGCTGACCACCGGCTGGGTGAACCGCACATCCGGTAGCTTCGGCGCGCCCTTCGCGCCGCCCGACGTGGTCGGCGAGGACCTGACCGAGGTGGCCGCCAAGCTCCTCGCCCTCGAGCCCTGAGCAGGCCCGCCCCCAGCTCCCGCTCCGGGCCCCCTCCCGGCACCGGCCGGGCTCCAGCGTCCCGGGCGCCTCAGGGGCCCCACTCGCACCACATTGGCTCACAAGTTCGATACGGCAGAATTTTTCATGGAGGATTAGGGTTTAAAGAAGACTTTTACCCCTTATTAGGGGTAAAAGTCTTCGCGAAACCTGGATCCACCACGAAGCTGCGCACCACTGAGCGCTTGAGCCTCACGGAGCGCAGGGGCATCTCCCCGACGCGAGAGTGGGGCGGGTCACACGTGGGCCAGGACGCCGTCGAGGGGGCGGGGTACGCGGGCTGGGTCGAGCGCTTCGGCGAGGACGTGGCCATAGTGGATCTTGCGGCCGGACCGGGTGCCCATGAAGCGGCGTAGCTGCTGGTCGCGGGGCCTGGTCCGCTGCGCGGGCTGGTGGACGAAGGTGCGGAACGGCCCGCGCTCGCCCTGAACCTCGATCAGCTGCTCGGTCACGGCGACGCCGAGCGCGCGGATCAGCTCGTCTTCCAGGTCCGCCACGCACACGAAAAAGCCGAGCCGTTCCAGGTCCGCCCGGTCCGGCCCGGGACGCAGGCCAGCCCGGCCCAGGGCACGCCGGACCTCCTGCTCCTCCCCCTGGTCGCACAGGCCCGCCAGCCTGACGCCGAACCCCTGCGGGCCGAACGCCGCCAGGAAATGGCCGATGTTGGTGGCACCGCCCATCGGCACGATGAAAACGCCCTCGCCGACCAGGTCCCGGCCGCGACGCACGGCCAACGCGGCCAGCGCGGCCTGGTCGCTCATGCCCTCCACGAGCACGACCGCGCCGGGGCCCGCGCCCGACCCCGGCTCGGCGGCCCGCGCGTGCGCCGCCGCGGCGACCAGCGCGGCGCTGCTACCGCCGGCCGCCTCGGTCACCGCGGCGAGCCGGGCCAGCGACGCATCGTCCACCCTCCCAGTTTCGCACCGGGCCGCCCCCGGTCCTGAGCAGTTTCCCGGTCGGCTTACGACCGGATTCAGGGGCGGTAATCCTGGTAGGCCTCGGCCCCCAGCAGCACGGCCGCACCGGTGTCGATCCGCTCCAGGGCGAAGTTGTCGAACATGACCTCCTGACTACCCAGCGGGCGCGGGCTAACCCGGTTTCGCCGGGACCGTGGTTACCGGGCAGCCCGC
>JBEKKH010000318.1:0-8703 GCA_050010815.1 Streptosporangiaceae bacterium
CCGGGCACGGCGGGCACACCAGCTGGTAGGGCGGATCGGCGTCCCTGACCACCAGGGTGCGCAGCAGCTCATGGCGCGCGACCACGTCGTCGAGCGCGCCCCGCAGCACCGCGAGGTCCACCGGGCCGGTGACGCGGAGCGCGGAAACTATCACGAACCGGCGGCCGAACGGCCCGCCGTCGTCACCATTGTCCATGGTGAGGAACCATTCCTGCGTGAAAGACAGCGGGTACCGCGTCGAGTCCTGGTCGTGCGCCACCGAGGTGTCCGTCATTGCCGCAACTCCCTTGGGTAGGCGCTCAGGCACTCGCCGGCCGCCGGCCACACCCTCACGCTCGCAGCGCGCAAAGGCCACCGCACCTCGCCGGTTGCGCGCCCTGGCGTTGCATGTGAATTCTCGGGCATCACCAGGCGATGGGGCCTCCGCCTGCGCCGCTGCTGTCGGGCAGGAGCTTGCTGCCCGTTTCGGATCTCCGTCAGCACGCGCCTGGCCGCATTCTTCACGATCGCCTCGCCCGCGCGGCCCGGCGTTTCATGAAGCCGTTACAGGTGAAGACACGCCAGGCGGTCATGGCCCCGCCACGGATGAGTCCGTAGCGGCTGATAGCGCGGTGGCCGTAGACAGAGCAGGTCGGACGCTGCAGGCAAAGCCCGCGTTTGCGGTCCGGATTATCTTGCCAGACTTCTATCAGCCGCAGCACAGCTTGTTTCATAGCCGGTGGCGAATCCTGCCTCCAGGTCAGAAGTTGAATAGTTTCGACGCGTCGACTTCCGGCCAATGCCCCGGCCGGTCCTGCCAGGGCAGTTTGCATTTATTGTGTACCGGCTCGATGTAAGCGTTGAGGGTGACAAGGTGCCAGGCACGATTTTGCGCGTAGATGACGCCCTTCCGCTTGCCAGTTTCCGCGAGCGCCGGTCCTGTCATAAGCACCTGCCAGGCCGGCTTCGCCATCGACGAGTTAAGCAGCGGCAGGGCGACGAACAGCGTGATGAGCCCGAAAAAGGCCCGCCATTGCCAGTTACCGCCGAATACGGGCTGATCCGCGTTGGACGCCCACATGCGGTGCACACGGACGAAGTCTTCGGCCTCTGGGACACCATCGGCGATCCAGGCGGCAGTGGCGACCACCTTCTGGTACTCATGGACCGCCGCGGCCGAATCGAGCGGCAGCAGGTCGGCGACTGCCCGTCCGATGATCATCTGGACGAGCTCGCTGCGCATGGCCCGGTCGTCGTCCGATTGCCTGACCAGCTGGACGCAGTAGCGGAGCAACGGGTCCCATGGTTCGCGCTTGAACCGGATCGCGAGCTCGCGTACCCGGAAGGACGCGGAGATCCGCGGCAGCCGTTTGCCCGCCTCAGCGAAGACGCCCTGGATTTCGTCGGTCCGTCCGGCGATCTCCAGCAGCTCGACCAGGGTCAGGTAGCCGGCCTCGGTGGGGCCGATCTGATGCAGGACCTGATAGGCGCCGCCGATGGCGGATTGCAGCATCCGCGGATCAAGGGCGATGCCCGGCACGTTCTGGGCGGCTTCGAGTATGACGACGGAACGGATGTCGGTGAAGCGAGGGTACTCGTGCCAGCGTTCCTGGTACCGCTGGACGCGGTCCAGCGCGTCGCGATAGCGGCCGCGGAACAGGAGCCGTTCAAGTTCCCGCACCACGTCGTCGGCGGACATCGGGGGCCGGTCGGACGCCTTAGGCTGGGTCCCGCGGTCTCCGCCGCCCGTGGCCGTGGCGCCGCGCGTGAGCGCGTCCTCGGCCTCGGCGATAGCCTGGAGCACGGCCCCGGTGAGGGCCAGGAACTCCTCCGAGCGTGCCTTCTGCTCCTTCCTCTTCCAGTATTTGCGCTTCGCCCGGATGTTAGCGCCCAGATCCTCGGGCGGCGATGGCGGGATTCCGAAGAATTCCAGCAAGTCGCGGGGAGTCGGCACCTCCGCGTACTCGGTCGTATCCATCCATTGGATGGCGGTCGTCGTCGGCATGTCAGAGCACCATCACGTCATCGAGCGCCGCGGCGGCCGCGGTGATCTGCTGATCGGTCATCGCGCCCTCGCGCTGCACGTTGAGCTGGGTGATCAGGGCACCGTTTTCACCGTCGTAGACCGCGACGTGCAGAATGCCGTCGCCATCCAGAGCCATCTTCACCGTGATCGGGTAGCCCTGCGGCTTCGGGCTACCGAGCTTTCCCGTGGCGCTGGCCAGCCGGGCGACAAACCTGAGGTCGAACTCTTCACCCTCGTTGACCACGACGTCGATCTCTTCCTGGCCGTCGTCATGGATGCCGAAGGTCTTTTCCGCCGGCGGCACGGTGGGGATCGCCGCGTTGGCCGGCAGGACGACGAAGTTACCTTCGACGCCGGCGTCGTTGAGCGCGTTCACGCCGATGGCATGGGAGGAACGATCGACCGGGGGTGGCAGTGCGGCCAGCGCGCTGAGTGGAGCGGCCGTGCCGGTCTTGAGTGCTCCGACAAGCGCCGCGCCCCGGGCAACGTCCTCGTCGAGATTGCGCGAGAACTGCGGGTCCCGGCCGAAGTAGCGGCGCAGCAGCTCCTGGAAGGCGGGTATCCGGGAGCTGCCGCCGACCATCAGCACCGCGTCCATGTCGGCTGGCCGCAAATCCGCGTTGTCTAGGCATGTCTCTACGGCCAGCTCGACGCTCTCCAGATGTTCGGACAGCATGCCGGTGAACTCCACCCGGGTGAGCTCGAAAGTCATCCGCTTGCCACCGACGATGAGCGCGGCCTGTGCTCGTTCCCTGTTGCTCAGGTCCTTCTTGATCTGCTCGGCCTTGGCGTACGCCTCGGCCAGGTCCACGGGATCCGCGTCTAGCACGATCCCGTGGGAGCGCATGGCCAGGTCGGCCATGCGGGCCACGATCAGGCGGTCGAAGTCAGCGCCGCCCAGGCGACGATCACCGTGGTGAGAGATCGCCTCGAGCTGCCCGTCCTCGTGCCGCCGGAGAATAGTGACATCGAAGGTACCGCCGCCGAGGTCGAAGACCAGAAACAGCCGCGCTTGCGTGTTTCCGTCTAGGCCGTGTGCGACCGCGGCCGCCATGGGCTCGGCCGGGAGCGCGTGCACGGTCAGGCCGATCATCTCGCCGGCCTGCCGGGTGGCCGATCGCTCCGCTTCGCCGAAGTAGGCGGGCACCGTGATCACCACGTCGGTCACCTCGTGACCGAGATGGTCCGAGGCTATCTGCACCATCTTCTTCAGCACTAGGCTGGAGAGCTCTTCTGGCCGCCATTCCTTCCCCCGGGCTACGAACGGCTTCTTCGAGTCGAGGAAGGTGGTTTTCCCCATTCCCCGCTTGAAGAGCATCGCGACGTGATCCGGATCGATCAGGGCCTGGCTCTTGCTCAGCTCGCCGACTTCGACGCGGCTCTCATCGTCCTGCGGGAACCAGACCACGGACGGAACGATTCGTTCACCGCCGCGCCCGGCAATGGCATGAGCCTCGCCCGATTCATCCACAAACGCTACGACTGAATTGGTCGTGCCGAGGTCGATGCCCACCACGCGTACCGTGCTATTCATTACTGGAATTCTCCTTACTCGTTCCTGGCACCAGGACGGGGTCGGCTTTCGGCTCCAGGACGGCCTCGATGTCGACCCTGGCCTTGATGATCACGTCGCCGTAGCAAGCCAGCCCGCGACGGTAAACCCGGGTGACGACGCTTTCCCGCCCGGCCGATCCCGACATCGGCTCATGGAAGCCAGGATCGAACTGGTCCCCTGCACTGCCAAATTCCTGGTAGCCCGCGCTGGTCAAGATGTCGAGCAGCGTCTCCTCGGCGTGTATCTTGACGTCCTCGCCCGAGGAGATCCTGCGGACATCGGAGAGCAGGTTCGCCAGCCGGATGATCAGCGGACGTTCCTGGCGATTACGCAGGCGCGTTTCCAGCACCCGCATCCGCGTGTCGGTCTCCCGGTACTGCTTAGTCAGCAGCGGCGCGACACTGGCCGCCAGCCGCTCGAAATCCGCGCGAAGCTGATGCTGAACCTCGCTCACCTGTACCAGGAACGCGACCGGGTCGAAGTACGGGTCGATGTCTTCTGGCTCTTCGGGCTCGCTCACGCCTTTGACCCCTGCCGGTGCGCCGGGTCCTGCCGGTGCCCCGCCCGCGGCTCGGCCGCCGGCCCGGCCGGCGCCGCCGGGTCCGCGGTCAGTGCGGCCGGCAGCATGGGCTTCTCGAAGACCTGCGCGTACCGGCGGCGCAGCGAGTAGCCGCCGGGACCGTAGAAGGCGAAGGAGACGACCGAATCCGAACCCGCCGCTGCGAGCTGCACGTCCACCCGGGACCGGAGCATGAACCGGAAGAAGCGGTCGAATATCGACACCAGCCAGAACGGCGCACCGATGAAAGCGACCGCGACGAACCACAGGCAGCCGGCCCCGCAGCCCTCGTCAAAGCCGGCCAGGCCGAGCTGGCCGAGTTGCATGGAGCACCCATCGGTAACGGCGCCAACCGGCTGGGCTTCCCGCATCAGGATTCTGTGTGGCGACTGTGAGCGCTTGTCTTCTATGTAGAAATACCCGGTCGGATAGCCAAACCGCTGCTCGAACGTACCGCGCGCGTACTGGGCGACGATCAGCCAGGCATGCTCCAGGTCGGTGTCATGGAAGATGACATTCCCCAGCCGAAGCGGAATAGTTTGCATGCATAGTGCCGCGATTGGCACCACGACGAACACAAGGATCAGCAACAGATCGAGTATCACACCGAACCCCCACCAAAATTAGGACGACCTGGCCGTCACCACCAGGGCGAGCTCACGGAAGTAGACGCATCAACTCGCCGAGCCGTTTACCCGGCAACGGGAGGCTTTGAATTGTTGTCGGTATACAGCGAGTGGCGGCTGACACGCATGACTTAACCCCTCATCCTCGCCGCGATGTCCGTTCTACCGCATTCCCCGGTCATGCACAGGTTGAGCAGCGCGATATCCGGAAAACTCGCGCAAATCCACGAATCCCATACTACGGAGATGCGCAGCTGAACGGGCGGAGCCGGGTGAAATGCGGAAAAAGTCTGGTAAATCGATCCGGTGTAACAGCACTCGGCCTAGCGATCTCGGTCGGGCGGCGGCGGCTCGATCGCCACCCGGTACCTTGCCAGCATCCCGTTCATCCATTCACCCCCGGCCGCATCGTCCAGGAGCACGGCCAGTTCGGGCACCTCGTGCAGCAACCGCCGCTCGTAGTCCCGTCCGAAGGCCGCGGCCAGCCGGTCTCCGAACAGGACGACCGCCAGTCGGCCGGGGTCACGCAGCGAATTCCAGATAAAGCCGTGCGCCCACTTCGCGTGGCCTCGTATCCAGTGTCCCCAGGTTCTGGTCTGGGCGTACTCCGAGCCGGCCGCGTTGACGAGCCAGGCGTCCTGCCCGATCGCCCCCAACGCCTCCCCCGTGATCAGGCTGACCAGCTCGAGGTCCTGGGTCATGGTGAGCCCGGAAATCTGGCGTCCCGCCAGCGCCGCGCCGGTCAGCAACCGCCTGCCGCGATCATCGGGGTGCAGGTCACGGAAGAGGGTCTCGGCGAGAGCGGTCTCCTGGTCCAGGGCGGCGTAGTAAAACGGGTACTTGTCCGCTTCGGTGGCGTCGAATCGCGCGCCGCCGAACCCCGGGTCGGCCAGGACCGCCTTGAAGGACCTGGCGCAGTACTTGCGATCATGGACGCGCCACAGGCAGCTGCCCCGGCCGAGCAGGTAGCGGTGCGGAGTCCCGTCGTAATAGCGCGGCGGAGGAACGTTCGTCACGTCACACCTCCGACCGGATCGCCTGTGCGGCGCGGAACAGCTGGTCGTCGGGCACCGTGCCGATCAGCAGGCTGGGTTGTTCACCCAGCCAGCCGTTGCGGCTCAGCCACCAGTCGGCCGCGCCCAGCGGATACCCCGCCGCGTCGAGCAGCTGATTGACTCGCCGCACGATAGCCAGCGGCCCTCCGCCGGGCGCGAACTGGAACGCTGGCCACTGCTGACCGCCGTCCGGCCGGTCGAGGCGGATCAGGCCAGGATCCGCGGGATCGCCGCCTCGTCGCCTGACCTCATCCGCGCCGAGGGCCGGGGCGCGGAGCAGCCGGCCGGTCACGTCGCGCACGATCTGCTCCGCGGGTGACTCGCCCGTGAGGATCTCCGCGGCCAGGTCGCGCCAGGTCTCGGTGCTGGCGGGCAGGTCTGTCGCGGCCGATGCGAGGAGGTCGCCCCCGACCAGCGCACGCCGGACGGGGTGTTCCGACGGCAGTCCCTCGACCATGATGGCGGTGATCCGCGCCACCGCCTGCTTGTGCTCCGGGCCACCGAGGAGACCAAGGTAATGTCGCAGTTCCTCGCTCTTGCCCTGCCCCAGGCGGCCGACCACCTCCGCCCAGTGTTCGGGCAGTACCGCGAGAACGTCTTCGATAGCCATCCGCCCTCACCCGCTCACCTGGTAACGCGCGACCGACTCCCGCGCTTTTTCCATCCCGGCCTGGTCAAGGTCGCCGATCTGCAGGTCGAACCGGAGTTCAGTGCCTGATCGGGGTTCCGTCGCGTGCACCGAGAGCAGGCCCGTTTCGGACATGAGGAAGGTGACCTCGATCGGTGTCCTGGCGGGCAACCGGGCCGGGATATTCTTCAGCAGGCCCTCGCCGATCTTCCGGTTCTCGCCGAGGTCTTCCGATTCCAGCGGGCCCGTTTGCTCCCAGACCTCGATGCTCACCATCCGCTGGTTGTCGACGGCGGTGTGGAAGGTGTAGGGCCCGGTGTCGGTCGGTAGCTGCGTGTTGGCGCGCAGCAGGTGCACAACCATCTGCCGGGCCGCCGCCGGATCCGTCACGGCCAGCGGATCGCGCCCATCGATGCCCTTGACCCCGAACCCGCGCGGGACCACGGTGGCCACCCGCCTGCTGGCTATCTTCGCCACCTCGGAGACGGTTAGCCCGGTCTGCGCCGCCACGCCCGCGAGATCGCCGGGCCGCCCGTCCTCCCGGCGCGCCGAGCGCATCAGGGCGAACAGGGCGGCTCCCTTGGCCACGGCCAAGTCGGGCTCGTGCAGCCTGGCCGCGAGGCCGAGCCGGTCCTTCAGGATCCTCGACACGGCCGGGGTCCGGGTCATGCCGCCCACCAGGAGCACGTTGTCGAGCTGCGCCACCCCCCGTGCGCGCGCGGTCGCGATCGTGCGCTTGGTCACCTCGGCGATGCGCTCGAGCAGGTTCGTGGTCAGGTCATCCATCTGTTCCCTGGTGACTTCCACCCGTGCGACCGCCCCGCCGAACCGCATCACGTGCGACCGGGACTTAGCCCGGCTCAGGTCCTTTTTGAGCTGCTCGGCGGAGATCAGCACGTCCTGCATGAACTGCGCGTCATCCCGGGGCTTGCGTCCGGGGTGCTGCGCCTCGAACTGACTGATCAGGTAGTCGGAGATCGCCGTGTCCCAGTCCGCCCCGCCGAGGCGGTCGCTGCCGTCGGTGCACACCACGATGGTGTCGTCGCCGTCCAGCCGGATCACGGTGGTGTCGAAGGTGCCGCCGCCGAGGTCGCAGACCAGGATGTGCCTGACCCCGGTCTGGGGGTCTGCGCCGGCGGACTGGTAGTTCAGCGCAGCCGCGACCGGCTCGGCCAGCACGTCGAGTACGTTGAGGCCGGCGATCTGCCCGGCCCGCCGGGTGGCCTCGCGCTCGGCCACCGCGAAGTACGCCGGGACCGTGATGACTACGTCGCGGACGGGCTGGCCGGTGTGATCCGCGGCGGTGCGGGCCAGTTCGCGCAGGATCAGCGCGGAGACAGTCTCGGGGGTGTGCCGCACGCCGTGGAACAGGTACTCCCTGTCCCGGCCCATGTCCCGCTTGACCAGCTGCACGACAAGATCCGGCGCGAGCAGGGCCGCGTTCTTGGCGGCGCGGCCCACGATCACGTTCTGCGGCGACTCGAAGTAAGCCACCGACGGCGTGTCATCATCGCCGAGCGCGCTCTTGATGATGACCGGCTTGGCCGTGTCGTCGATGTACGCGATATAGGAATGCGTGGTTCCGAGATCGATTCCGAAAGTCATGGCACCTCACGGGCGTCGGAGAATGACTGGGACATGCTGGTCACCAGCCCTGGTAGGCGAAGCCCGCCCAGGCCACGGGGTCGGCCAGGCCGGGCTTGGCCACCTCGTCGCGAAGTATTCCTGGCAGCGGGCGCAGCGGCTCCCGGCCCGGGTCGAGCATCCACACCTGCGCCGAGCGCAGCGCCTGAGCCGGATGCTGGCCGCCCTCGTTCAAGTAGTGGTGGAAGGCCGCCATGAACAGGG
Source organism: Streptosporangiaceae bacterium (assembly GCA_050010815.1). GTDB lineage: Bacteria > Actinomycetota > Actinomycetes > Streptosporangiales > Streptosporangiaceae > Palsa-504. The sequence goes on from JBEKKH010000318.1 coordinate 8,277, forward strand.
CGGTGGCGGACTCGGGCACGGCCCAGCGGGCGGCGACCACCCCGGACGCCCCCGCCGACAGGAACGCCGTGGCCAGGGTGACCGCTTCGTCGTAGTCGGTCTCGGCCACGTCGGTGAGACAGGACGCCAGCACGACGAGCCCGCCCGGAACCTGTCCGGATCTTCTCCTGGCCCGCTCCAGGATGCGTCCGACCGCCACCGCGTGGCCCTCGCCGAGGTTCAGGCGGGAACCGAGCACGGGCACCTCGGCCCTCCCGTGGCAGCCGAAATGCAGCACCGACGCCCCCGGATAAGGTCCGTGTGCCAGCGCGGCCAGCACGTCGTCCTCGGTGGCGGCGTCCGAGCCCGCCGCACCGAGCGGCCGGGGGGAAGCGAACCGGGCGAACCCGAACACGGAGGCCTCGGGGTAGTAGGCCTCGTGGAGATG
>JBEKKH010000319.1:0-8689 GCA_050010815.1 Streptosporangiaceae bacterium
GTGCGCGGGCGGCTGCGAGATCACGACCTCGGAGTGGACGCTGAGGTCGGGCCGTACGTGCACGAGTTCCCCCGGGGCGAGCATCTGCCAGCCGTTCTCGCCGTCCAGCCGTTCGGACGCCATGACCACGGAGGCCTCGTCGATGAGCCCGGGTGCGTGCACCGACGATATCGAGCTGCGAACGTGCAGGCCCTCCGGGCCGCCCTGGCTCGACCCGGCCGGACGCTCCAGGACGTGCAGGGCGTGCTGGTCCGGGTAGCGGAGCGCCCACAGTTCACCGGGCGCCGTCACGATGGTGTTCAGTGACGAGACCGGCAGCCGCGCCGCGATCCAGCTGGCCGCCGCCGCGATCCCGGCCCCGACGTCGCCGCCGTGGGTGTCGGTCTGCTGGGTGATCAGCGCGAAGTACCGTTCGGAGTCGGTGTCCCCGAGCACCAGGTCACGGTAGGAGCCGAGCTGCGCATCGAGCTGCGCCAGCTCACCGAACCCGCCGTTGTGCGCCATGATCCGGCCAGCCATCGAAAACGGGTGCGTGTTCTGCACGGTCCGGCCGCCCGCCGTCGCGAACCGGACATGCGCGACGAAGGCCGAGGACTCGGCGTGCCGGGCCTCGTGCGTGAAGTGGCGGTCACGGAACGCCGCTTCCGGCTGCTTGTCGAGTACCGGTTCGCCCGCGGGGTCGAAGAACCCGATGCCCGCCCCGTCGACGTTGCGATGGCTCTGCACCCGCAGCGAATCGGGCGCGTCGATCAGCCAGAACGTCGCCCGGACCCGTGCGGCGCCCGCAGTCAGCCCGAACAGTCTGCACATAACCTCACCCCACCAAGCGCGATCGGGCCGCGGCGCGCCCCTCGCGCCGAACCTACCGCACCGGCCAGGAAGGGAAAGGACAACGACCGACATGACCTGCGACCGCCTGGGTAGGGTGTCATTTTCCCAGCTAGATGAGGGAGGGACGAGCAGACATGCTTGAGCAGGAAACCGAGGGAAGCACTCCGGCGCTGCAGGAAGCCGCGCGCGAACTGCAGGCCGCCCAGCACGACGCGCAGGTCGCCTTCGACTGCATCGCCCTGGGCGAGGTCGACCGGGCCCACACGCACGCGCTGACCGCCCGGGTGGCCGTCGACGCGGCGGTGACGGCGCTGACGGCGGCGCTTTCTCAGGAAGGCCAGGCCGCGGGCGTCACGCCGCCCTCGTGACCTAGGTCGAGCAGTTCCTCGAAGAAGCCGCCGATCTGCCGGCCAGGGTCGGTCAGGTGGACCTCGAGGATCCAGTGACAGCGCTGGCCGCGGCGGTCGTGCCTGCGCATCGGCCGGTCGCTGCCCGGCGCGATGTAGGACTCGATGTCGGCGCCCTCGATCTTCTCGTGCGGGAACTCGCCCACCAGGTGCCCCGCGATCGACCCGCCGAACTCCCATCCTTCCTCGCCCGCCAGCTCCACCATGTGTGCGTACAACTGCTCGCCGGTGACGTCCGGATGCGACTCGAAAAACCGCCGCCCGGCGTCGAAGACGACCGGCAGCGCGTCCCGCAGCCGAAGCTTGACCGGGTCGTCGCCGAGGACGAACGTCCGGCCGAAGTCGGCCTCCCACGCCGCGAAGATCGGGCCGAAGTCACAGAACACGATGTCGTCGTCAGCGATCACCCGGTCCGGCGGGTTCTCCCGGTACGGCTGCAGGGTGTTCGGGCCAGCCCGGACGATTCGTTTGTGCCAGTGCCGCTCCACGCCGAACATCGCGGCCGCCACGTCCCTGATCTCGTTGCTGGCCTGGACCTCGCGCACGCCCGGCGCGATGATCCCGCGCGTCTCGATGACGGCGAACAGGTCGGCCGCCTTGGCCTGCGCGTCCAGCAGCCGGGCCGCGCGATCCTGCTCGCTCATCCCGGCCTAGGCCTCGGGCGCCGTAACAAGCGCTGTCAGCAGCGCCTTCATCCAGGGCCCGAGGTCGGCCGGGGTCCTGGCGGAGATGAGGTTACCGTCGACCACGGTGGCCTCGTCTACCCAGTCAGTCCCCGCGTTGACCATGTCGTCGCGGATCGCGCCCACGCTGGTGGCCCGGCGCCCCTTGAGGATCTTGGCCGAGATCGGCACCCAGCCCGCGTGGCAGATGAACGCGATCGGCTTCTTGGTCTCGTCGAACCTCCGGACCAGGTTCAGCACGGCTTCCGAGCGCCGCAGTTTGTCCGGCGCGTAACCGCCCGGGATGACCAGCGCGTCGAAGTCATCCGCGCTGACGTGATCCACGGTGGTGTCAACCGATACCGGCCCGTAGCCCTTCTTGCCCCGCAACGGGTGATCATCCAGCCCGGCGACGGTCACCGCCACCTCTTCCTCGATGAGCCGGTGCAGCGGGTAAAGCAGCTCCATGTCCTCGAAATCGTCCGCGGCCAGCAGGAGCACCTTACGTGATGAGAGCGTCATGAAACCGACCCTATCCGCGCCGGTGATGACCCGCACGATGCGGGCCCCCGCGGTGCCGGGCGGGACCCGCCGCGGCCGCGCCCGCCCCCGAGGCAGGTCCATCCCTTCGTCATGCACGTTCGCGACCGAGAGTAACCCCAGTAATTTTCCGAACGGACTCTGGTGCGTCCCCATCGTCTCCCTCACCGCGGTTCGGGGCGACCGTCGCGACGGCCCGCGCCCGGCCTGGACCGGTGGACCTAGGTACACCCCGTTTTCGGGGGCGTAGCCTCACTTCCGCTCGTCCCGCCCGCCCGCCAGACTAAAGGAAACGACCCGGCAGGAACGGCGAGGAGGTGATGCCGGTGGTTACCGCGATCCCGGTGCGGCGCGGCAGGCCAAGGCAGGGTCTCGTTGCGGGTCTGGTCGCCGCCGCGCGGGGGCTGGCGTTCGCCGGGCTGATGCTCGCCGAACTTGGCCTGCTGGCGGTCTTGCTCGCGGCGGCGGGCCTGACCGCGCTGGGCTGCGGCATCCTGGTGGTCGGGAACGGGGCCAGCGGCACCCAGCGGGCGCTGCTCGGCTTGCTGCTGACCGGGGCGGGACTTGGCCTGGGCTGGTTCGCGGCGCCGGGCGCGCTGACCGCCCTGCGGAGCCTGGCCCGGCAGACCCGCCGGATGGCCGGTCAGTGGTGCGGGGTGCCGATCGCCGATCCGTACCGGCCGGCGCCCGTCCGCGGGGATGAGCCGCTTACATTGGCCGGGCGGCTGGGCTGGCTGCTGCGGGACCGGGCCACCTGGCGGGACCTGGGGTGGGTGCTGGTGAACCTGGTCGGCTGGCTGCTGGCCGCGCTGCCCGCCGCGATCGTCCTGACCGGCCTCGTCGAGTTCATCGGCCCCGAGCTGGTGCGGACGATCCCGCCGCCGGCGTTTCCCGGGAACGCGGCGGGCACGCTGATCCTGCTCGGCCTGGGGATCACCTCCGTCGGGGTGGTGGCCGCCCCCTGGCTGCTCCGCGGCTACGCGCTGCTGGCCAGCTCGATGCTGGCGCCGGCCGGGAAGGCCGAGCTGACGCTGCGGGTCCGCCAGCTGTCGCAGACCCGGGCCGAGGTCCTCGACACGGGGGCCGCCGAAATCCGCCGGATCGAGCGTGACCTGCACGACGGGGCGCAGGCCCGGCTGGTGGCCATGGGCATGACCCTGGATGCCGCCGGGCAGATCATCGACACCAACCCGGTCGCGGCGCGGGCGCTGCTGTACGAGGCGCGCGACGCCTCGATCAAGGCCATGGCCGAGCTGCGTGACCTGGTCCGCGGCATCCACCCGCCGGTGCTGGCCGACCGTGGCCTGGCCGACGCGATCCGGGCGCTGGCGCTGGACAGCCCGCTGCGGATCGAGCTGGTCGGTGAGCTGGACGGCCGGCCGCCGGCCCCGGTCGAGTCGGCCGCCTACTTCGCGGTCAGCGAGCTGCTGGCGAATGTGTCCAAGCACGCCGAAGCCCGGCAGACCTGGATCGACATCCGGTACAGCGACGAGATGCTGCGGATCGGGGTCACCGATAATGGCCACGGCGGAGCCGACCCGGCCCGCGGCAGCGGCCTGGGCGGGATCGAGCGACGGTTGGCGGCCTTCGACGGCGTGCTGGCGATCAGCAGCCCGCCGGGCGGCCCGACCGCGGTCACCATGGAGATACCGTGCGCGTTGTCATTGCCGAAGACCTCTTCCTGCTGAGAGACGGCCTGACGCGGATGCTTCAGGCCCATGGCCTGCAGATCACCTCGGCCGTCGACAACGGGGCCGACCTGCTGGCCGCGGTGGCCGGTGACCGGCCGGACGTCGCCATCGTGGACGTCCGGCTGCCGCCGACGTTCACCGACGAGGGGATCCGGGCCGCGCTGGCCGCCCGGCGTGAGGTGCCCGGCCTGCCGGTGCTCGTGCTGTCCCAGTACGTCGAGCAGCTGTACGCCCGCGAGCTGCTGGCCAGCGGGACCGGCGGCATCGGTTACCTGCTTAAGGACCGGGTCTTCGACAGCGCCCAGTTCGTCGACGCGGTCCGCCGGGTGGCGGCCGGCGGCACCGCGATGGACCCGGAGGTGATCTCCCGCTTGCTCGCCCGTAACACCGGCGACGGCAGCCTATCCGCGCTGAGCCCGCGCGAACGTGAGGTGCTCGCGCTGATGGCCGAAGGCCGTTCCAACGCCGCCATCGCTCAGCGGCTCGTGATCACCGAACGGGCGGTGGCCAAACACACCGCGTCCATCTTCACCCGGCTGCGCCTGCAGCCTTCCGACGACGACAACCGTCGTGTGCTGGCTGTTCTGGCCTATCTGGACGGTTGACGCGCCAGCCGCCCCGGCCGACACGCACGATGCACCATGTGGTCGTTGACCGTAACGTGCGTAATGTATAACGTCCCCCAGGCTGGGCAGTATGGACGGGCATGCAGCAGCCGTCTAACCGGGGGTGTCACACATGAGCACGGAACCGCAGCCGATACCAACTCCGAACCCGAACTCCGCCGCCCCCTTGCCGCGCCCGGTGATCGGCAACGAGGCCCCCGCACCGGGCGGCCAGGTATCCGGCGCCCAGGTCCCGAACTCCCAGCTCCCGAACTCCCAGGTCCCGAACTCCCAGCTCCCGAACTCCCAGCTCCCGAACTCCCAGCTCCCGAACTCCCAGCTCCCGAACTCCCAGGGACCGGTCGCGGAAGCCGGTCCGCCTGCCGCGGTCACCGAGCCGCCCGCCGATGCCGCCCCGCCTGCTCCCGCGCCGACCGCCCCCCCGCGTGACGCGGCGCCTCCGCTCAGGATCAAGCGCACCCGGACCAGCGGGCTCTGGGTCGCTGTCGGCTTCTTCGCGGTCGTCCTGCTGCTCCTGCTGATCTTCATCCTGCAGAACGGCAAGACGGTAGACGTGTCGTACATGGGCGCGCACGGTCATCTTCCGCTCGGGGTGGCCCTGCTGCTGTCCGCCGTCTGCGGAGTGCTCCTGGTCGTCCTGGCCGGTGCGGCGCGCATCAGCCAGCTGCGTACGGTGGCCCGGCGCCACCGCCGGGCCGACTCCCGGGCCAAGGCAGCCAGCAAAGTAGCAAGCTAGCAAGCTAGCCAGGCAGAGAGGCAGCGAGGCAGTGGGGCGGCTCCGAGGCAGCAAGCTAGCTCCGAGGGCGGCGAGTTAGCTCCGCTGGCGTGCGGACGCGAGCACGCGCGCGATCCGTCTCACGGCCTCTCGCAGCTGATCGGGCGTGTGCGCGGCGTAGCCGAGCACGAACCCGGGCGGTCCTGGCCGCTGACGGTGCCAGGACAACGGGTGGACGAGGACTCCGGCGCAGGACATGCGCTGCGCGAGCTCGGCGTCGTCGGCCCGGCCGGTTCCCTCGGGAAACGTGATGAGCAGGTGCAGGCCCGCGGCGACGCCCTGCACCCGGGCCTGCGGCAGGTGCTCGCCCAGCGCGTGCAGCAGGACGTCTCGCCGGTGGCGCTGCCGTTTGCGCACCCCGCGGATGTGCTGTTCGAGTTCGCCGCTCGCAATCAGCTGCGCGAGTACCAGCTGCGGCAGTGCCGGACTGCCGAGGTCGCTGGCGTGCTTGGCCTCGATCAGGCCGGCCCGCATCCGGTCCGGCGGGATCAGCCAGCCCAGCCGCAGGCCCGGGGCCAGCGTCTTGGAGGTGCTGCCCGTGTAGGCGACCTGCTCAGGCGCCGAGGCCTGCAGCGCGGGCACCGGCGCGCGGTCGTAGCGGTACTCCGCGTCGTAGTCGTCCTCGATGATCAAGGCCCGCGCCTGGGCCGCCCAGTCCAGCAGGTCCCGGCGGCGTCGCGGCGCCAGCACCACCCCGGTAGGGAACTGGTGCGCGGGGGTGAGCAGCGCCGCCCCCAACCCGGTGCGCACCAGCTCGTCGACCATCAGCCCGTGATCGTCCACGCCGATCGGCACCGGGCGCAGGCCCCAGTAGGCCAGCTCGTCCCTGGACCCGCGGGAGCCCGGGTCCTCGACCCCGATTTCCCCGGCGGCAGAGCCCTGGGTCAGCACGCGGGCGAGTGCCTGGGCGAGCAGCGCGAACGCCTGGGCGACCCCGGTGACGATGATGATGTCGTCGGGCTCGGCCCGCAGCCCCCGGGTGCGCGCCAGCCAGCTCACCAGCTCGGCCCGCAACCACCGGCTGCCGCGCGGGTCGCCGTAGCCCAGGTCGGCCACGCTCGCCCGCTGCAGCACCGTCCGCTCGGCGCGCAGCCAGGCCGCGCGAGGAAACCCGGAAAGGTCGGGCACGCCGGGGGAGAGGTCGATCTCCGCCCCCGCCTGCCACCGCTGCGGCAGCCGCCCCGCCTCCCGCCCGCCCGTCCCCGCCGTGGCCGTCTCCCGTGGGCCCGTCCCCGCCCGTCCCGTCCCCGCCGTGGCCGTCTCCGGTAGACCCGCCCGCGCGCTAACTGCTCGCCGGGGCGTCGCCGACCGCAGGCCGAGAACCCTGGTGCCTGCCCCGGGACGTGCGCTGACCAGGCCCTCGTCGGCGAGCCGCTGGTAGGCCTCGACGACCACGCCCCGCGAGATCCCGAGGTCCTCCGCCAGCACCCGGGTGGCCGGCAAGGGCGCCCCGGCCTGCAGTCGCCCGTCGATGACGGCGGCCCGGACGGCATCGGCCAGCCAGCTTGTCAGCCCGCGCGCAGGCGCCGACGCCGGACTCAGCTGCAGGAAATCCGCGCCGCGCGCCCCGGCGCCCCCGTTGTCTCGGGCCGTTCCAATCATTGGTCCATCATAAAGTCGGTCCATTGGCCCTTTTCGCTAGACCATTAGGCCCGTACCGTAGCGTCGTGCCTGGTCTCCGTCCTTCCGTAGCCTCCAACCGCGCCCCCGCCGAGCCGGGATGCGTGCCCGCCGAGCCTGTGCGCCTACCCGCTGCGGTCGGTCCCGTTCCCGCCGCCGCCGGTCCCGTTCCCGCGGACCTGACCGCTCGGGCGCCCGCGTCGCGGCGGTCCACGACGGCCGGGGTTACCACTGGGTCCATGGCCATGGTCTGCGTGGGTGGCAGCGTCGCGGTGTCCTCGGTGCTGGTGCGGGCGCCGATGTTCACCGCCGAGGCGATCCGGTACGCGGCGGCGTGCCTGCTGCTCGTCGTGCTGGCCCGGCTGACCGGACGGCGATTGTTCCTGCCACGCGGCCTGGAATGGCTTTGGCTGTCCGGTATCGCCGTGACCGGCCTGGTCGTGTTCAACGTGGCGCTGGTCTACGGGTCCCGCCACGCCGAACCCGCCGTGCTCGGCGTGGCGGTAGCCTGCGTTCCCTCACTGCTGGCCGTGATCGGGCCCCTGCTCGAAGGTTCCCGCCCGCGCCCCTACCTGGTGGCGGCGGCGCTCGTAGTCACCGCGGGGGCGGCCCTGGTGCAGGGCCTGGGCCGGTCCGACGCCATCGGCCTGGCCTGGGCCGTGGTGGTCTTCGGCTGTGAGGCCGCATTCACCCTGCTCGCCTTGCCGGTGCTGGGACGGCACGGCCCGTGGGGCGTTTCTGTACACGCCACCTGGCTCGCCGCGATCATCTTCGCCATGCTCGGGCTAGCCCACGACGGTCCGGCCGCCGCCTTGCGGCTGACCGGCCCGGAATGGCTCGCCGTCGGTTACCTCGCCGTCGCGGTCACGGCGGCAGCCTTCATCATGTGGTATTCCGCCGTCCGCCGACTCGGCGCCAGCCGAGCCGGGCTGCTTACCGGCGTGGCCCCGGTGGCCGCAGCGGCGACCGGGGTCTTGCTCGGCGGCCCGGCCCCACGGCCGCTGGTCTGGGTGGGCATAGCCGTGGTCGCAGGCGGCCTGGCCCTAGGCTTCCGGGCCCGAGCCGGGAAGAACAGCGAGATCGTGTGACTTTTTCGCCCTTATAAGGGCGACAGCGTCCGCACGTTCGTCGAAATGGTACCGCTGGCGCCGGGTTCCTGGTGCGTGGGTGGCGGGACAGTACGTACGGTGCCTGCAGTAAGTCGCCCCGGCCCAATGATTGTGGCGGATCCGGGCTTCGTGGCGGATCTGGTGCATCCCCGTACACTCGATCCACCGCCAAGCCCGGATCCACCACGAAAAACCCTGGTAAGGCGGCGCAGCAGAGACAGGCGGGACGAGTGCGGCGAGCGGGACCCCAGGGATCACGCGACCCCAGGCGACCCCGGCGACCCGGCGACCCAGGCGACCCAATCACCCCAGGCACCCTAGGTACCCGCGGCCGGGTCTTCCCGGCCGTGCGTCCGAGCCGCGTCCGGCCGTGCGTCCGAGCCGCGTCCGGCCGTGCGTCCGAGCCGCGTCCGGCCGTGCGTCCGAGC
>JBEKKH010000320.1:0-10963 GCA_050010815.1 Streptosporangiaceae bacterium
CCCCCAGGCCAGCGAAGACCCGCCCCAGGCCAACCAAGACCCGCGCCAGGCCAACGAAGAGACGCCTCACCAAGAGTGAGCCACGCGGGGGGTCCGGGGGGTCGTCCCCCCGGGAAAGCACTGCGAGCCCCCGCCGAAGCCGCCCCTAAAGGGCGGCGAGCGTAGGGCGACGCCGGGTGGCTACGGGGGCAAGCCACCCGGCGTCGCGTGCATCGGCGTTCCGACGGGGGCCCGGAACACCGGCAGTGGTGCCCCGACGGGGGACCAGAGCACCGATATGAATGTTACACGGAAACGCCCCCTGTTGTGTCAAGACCTAATTACGACGAGATCTCCGGACACCGCTGAGCAGGCCAATCACGAAGCAGATTAGTTATCATCTGAACGCGGCGGCGCCGGGCGGCCGTTTCCCCCGTTTGCTTGCGGCGGCCCCGCCGGGTCGCGGGTCGCGGGCACGTTCGGCTGGTACTCCATGAAGCCCCGGGTGTTGTCTGGCTCACGGCCGCCGTTGGCGAACACCACCGCGAAATAGGGAATGAAGATGGCGCCGAGAGCGGGTATCGCGGCCAGCCAGCCGAAGTGATTGGTGAACAGAACCACGGCTATTACGAAGCAGAGTGCGCGGATGCCCATCATCAGCAGGTACCTGCGCTGCCGGTAGGCGATGTCGTCGGACATCGACCGTCGCGCCTGCGTTACCAGGTGCACTGACTCTTGCCGACGGGAATGGCTTATCCTCACCCCTCCACGGTATGCCTACCCGCCAAACCGGCGCGAGCCGCGTCCGGGTGAGCTCCGCGGTCAGCTCGCCTGGCTCACCGAGGACATGTTGAAGCCGTCGACCCGTACCGGAGGCATCGCGCTGCGGTTGAAGTAGTCGCCCCATTCGCGCGGCAACGTCGGCACTGTGGCGCCGACTTCGAGCAGCCGCCCGAGCATGCCGACCGGTGACTCATTGAACCTGAAGTTGTTGACCGCGCCGACAACCTCGCCGTCTTCCACCAGGTAGACGCCATCCCGGGTGAGCCCGGTGAGCAACAGGGTCTGCGGGTCAACCTCGCGGATGTCCCACAGGCAGGTCAGCAGCAGGGCGCGCCCGGTGGAGGCGATCATGTCCTCAAGCGCCGGTGGGGCAGTGGCGGAGGTGGCGAAGGTCAGGTTGTCGATGGCGGGCATGACCGGCAGCCCGGCGACCTCGGCCGAGTGCCGCGAGGAGATCAGGGCCGCCAGCGAGCCCTCGCTGATCCACGAGGTCGCGCTCAGCGGGAGGCCGTTGTCGAACACCGAGGAGTCCGGTCCGGACGCGTGCGCGATCACGAACGGCGCGCAGGCCAGTCCCGATGCCCGCGGGTCGCTGGACAGCGTCACGGGCTGTGCGGACAATCGCTCGCCGATCCGAGTCCCGCCGCCAGGCTTGCTGAACACCGTCCGCCCTTCCGCCGCCTCCTTGGCCCCGGCCGACCAGTACAGGTAGGTGAGCAGGTCGGAGACGGCCGTGGGCGGTAGCAGCGTCTCATACCGTCCGGCGGGCAGCGAGATGGTGCGCTTGGCCCAGTCGAGGCGCACGGCGAGCCCGGCGGCGAGGCCGGCGACGTCCACGTCGGTAAACTCGCGGGTCGCCACGCCCGTCCATGCCGACCGCTCCAGGTCGGCGGATTTCGCGTTCAGCTCGACCCGCCCGGTGGGCTGATCGTGCCGCCGCCGCACCCCGGTCGAGGTGCCGAGGAACGTGCTGGTCAGCTCGTGCTCGGCGAACCCGTACAGCTTCCTTCCCGCGGCCTGGGCGGCGCGCAGGGTCTCACCGAGCGTGGCCGCGAAATCGCGCAGCACACCGATTTCGGTTCGGCCAGGATGGGACTCCCACCCCGGCTCGGCTGTGTTATTCAGACCGAACGATCCTGCCTGCTCCGGTCCGGCCAGCTCATCCGCGTCCTCGGCGGGCGTTGCCTCGGCGGCGGCGCGTTCGGCCTGACGGACCACGTCCTCGATCTGGTCGGGGCGGACGCCGGCCCGCGATACGACGCCAGCCGAGGCCTGGCTGGGCCCGTGACCGTGCCGGTTGATGGCGATCACGGTGAGCCGGCGGGAGGCAGACACGCCGTTGGTGGTGAGCGTGTTGCCGGCCCAGCGCAGGTTGGCGCCCGAGGTCTCTTCCGCGATCACGACGCAGTCGTCGCTGCGGGCGGCGACCAGGGCCCGCTCGACGGTTTCCTGGGGAGAATATCCGCTGCCGGTGGTCATGTCGCCCCTTCTTCTGCCGTGTTGAGGATCCGCACGCCGCGCATCAGGGCGGCCGGGCAGCCGTGGCTGACCGGGGCGACCTGGCCGGGCTGGCCCTTGCCGCAGTTGAACGCGCCGCCGAGCACGTAGGTCTGCGGGCCGCCGACGGCCTCCATCGAGCCCCAGAAATCGGTGGTGGTGGCCTGGTAGGCGACGTCGGTGGTGGCCTGGTAGGCGACGTCGCGCAGCTGGCCGGCCAGCTTCCCGTTCTTGATCTGGACGAACCGCTGGCCGGTGAACTGGAAGTTGTACCGCTGCATGTCGATCGACCAGCTCTTGTCGCCCAGGATGTAGATCCCGTTCTCCACCCCGGCGATGAGGTCCTCCGTGGACGGGCCGCCGGCCTCGGGCTGCAGTGACACGTTAGCCATCCGCTGCAGCGGCATGTGGCCGGGACCGTCCGAGAACGCGCACCCGTTCGAGCGCCCGAAGCCCCTGAGCGAGGCCATCCGGCGGTCAAGCTGGTAACCGGTGAGGATGCCGCCTTTGATCAGGTCCCAGGACTGGCCGGCCACGCCTTCGTCGTCGTATCCGATGGTGGCCAGGCCATGCTCGGCGGTGCGGTCGCCGGTGACGTGCATGACGCCCGACCCGTACTTCAGGGTGCCGAGCTTGTCCACGGTGGCAAACGAGGTGCCAGCGTACGCGGCCTCGTACCCGAGGGCCCGGTCGAGCTCGGTGGCGTGCCCGATCGACTCGTGGATGGTAAGCCAGAGGTTCGACGGGTCGATCACCAGGTCGTAACGTCCCGGCTCGACCGTGGGGGCGGCGAGCTTGGCTGCCAGCAGGTCGGGCAGCTCGGCCAGCTCAGCGGCGAAGTCCCAGCCCGTTCCCGTGAGGAACTCATACCCTCGTCCGGCCGGCGGGGCCAGCGTCCGCATGGTGTCGAACCTGCCGTCATCGGTGACCGCGACGGCGGTGATCTCGGGCTGCAGGCGGATCCGCTGCTGGGTGGCCGTGGTGGCGCCATCGGAGTAGAACTTGCACTCCCTGACCTGCTGCAGCGAGGCGTCCACGTGGCTGACGGCGGCGTGCGCGAGCAGGGTGTGGCTCCACTGCGCCAGCAGGGCCACCTTGTCGGCCACGCTGATCGTGAACGGGTCGATCTCGTAGGCGGACAGCCAGCTCACGTCGCCGTAGGCGGGCTCGGGGGCGAGGTCGATGGGCTCGGTGTTCATGGCGGCGGTGACCCTGGCGACCTCGACGGCCTGCCGGGCGGCTTGCGCGGCCGCGTCGGCGTCCAGGTCGACGGCCGAGGCAAAGCCCCAGGTCCCGTCCACGATCACCCGGACGGCGAGACCGGTGTCATCGGAGTCGAACATGGTCTCAGGGCTGCCATCGGACAGGCCGATATGTTGCCCCCTGATGCGTTCCGCGCGGAAGTCCGCGTGCTGCGCGCCGAGGCTTTTGGCCTGGGCGAGGGCGGCGTCGGCCAGTTCCCGCAGGGGCAAGGCCGCAAATTCCGGGTCGATTGCATGCTGATGGTCATCCACGCGGCGTGATTCTATCCCACGTGCTGGCGGCGCCTGCGGTATCCTCGGGTGGCCAAGAAAGAGGTGAGCATGGGGCGCTCGGTGCTTGTGACCGGCGGGAACCGCGGTATCGGCCTGGCCATCGCGCGACGGCTCACCGCGGATGGCGACAGCGTCACGGTGACGTCGCGCTCCGGTGAGCCGATGGAGGACCTGGCGGTGGTCCGCTGTGACGTCCGGGACGCGGCGTCGGTCGACGCGGCGTTCGGTGCAGTGGAAGCGGACCAGGGGCCGGTCGAGGTGCTGGTCGCCAACGCGGGCATGACCCGCGATCAGCTGCTTGCGCTGATGAGCGAGGACGATTTCGGCGCGGTGCTCGACACCAACCTCACCGGCGCTTACCGGGTGGCCAAGCGGGCGGTTCGCGGCATGATGAAGATGCGCCGCGGCCGGCTGATCTTCATTTCCTCCGTCGTCGGCCTGTACGGTTCGGCCGGGCAGGCCAACTACGCCGCGTCCAAGGCCGGGCTGGTCGGCCTGGCCAGGTCGCTGGCCCGTGAGCTCGGCTCGCGCGGGATCACCTCGAACGTGGTCGCGCCCGGGTTCGTGGACAGCGACATGACGGCAGGACTGCCGGAAGCCAGGAGGACCGCGATCATGGCCGCGGTCCCGCTCGGCCGGTACGCCTCGGCGGAGGAGGTAGCCGGTACGGTGGCGTTCCTGGCCGGCCAGGACGCCGCCTACATCACCGGCGCCGTCATCCCGGTCGACGGCGGACTAGGGATGGGACACTAGCTTTATGGGAATCCTGGCGGGCAAGCGGATCCTGGTCACCGGGGTCATCACGGACGCCTCGATCGCGTTTCACGTGGCGCGGGTGGCCCAGCAGGAGGGCGCGACCGTGGTGCTGACCGGCTTCGGCCGGCTGAGCCTGGTGGAACGGATCGCCAAACGGCTGCCTTCGCCGCCGCCCGTCCTCGAGCTTGACGTGACCAGCGATGACCATCTCGCCTCCCTGGCCGAGCGGGTCTGTCAGCATGTGGACGGCCTGGACGGCGTCCTGCACGCGATCGCGTACGCGAATCCGGAAGCGGCGCTTGGCGGCAACTTCCTGCACACCAAGTGGCCCGACGTCGCGACCGCATTGCAGGTCTCCGCGTATTCGCTGAAGGCGATCACGATGGCGGCGATGCCGCTGATGGGCGGCGGCGGATCGGTCGTGGGGCTGGACTTCGACGCGAGTGTGGCCTGGCCCGGCTACGACTGGATGGGCGTGGCGAAGGCCGGTCTGGAGTCCTGTGCCCGGTACCTGGCCCGCGATCTGGGCCCGCAGAACGTGCGGGTCAACCTGGTGGCGGCCGGGCCGCTGCGCACGATGGCCGCCAAGGCCATACCGGGCTTCGAGCGGTTCGAGGATGTGTGGAAGCTCCGGGCGCCGCTCGGCTGGGACCTGGGCGACCCGGAGCCGACCGCGCGTGCCTGCGTGGCCCTGATGTCCGACTGGTTTCCCGCCACCACGGGAGAGATCATTCACGTGGACGGCGGCGTGCACGCGATAGGCGCCTGATGACCGAGTACGTTCTCACCTCTCTTGCCCGGACCGGGTCGGGATCGTGGCCGGTCGCGCCGACCGTGCCATGGGCCGGACCGAAGCGGGCCGGCAGCCATTGTTTTCGATGCGTTATGAATTGATGGTCAATTTGTTATTTTATCCGGAGTGCCGACGGCCGGGGCACCCGGCGTGCCAATGTTCGGCTCGCCCGGCTAGGCCTGTCCCGGGCGGCAGGATCGCCATTTCAGGTGCAATCCGCGGGTTTCCCCAGGGGGCGCTCAAGGATGATGTTACGCGGGGCTTATCGTATTGACCCAAGCGCCTCATCGTGCTCAGGACAACACGGGAGCCCCGTGGTGGCGCGGCGTGATCAGAAAAATATCACCGCAAGGTAACGTCGTATGTACAGACTGCTAGAAAAGTTACCCTTAGTAGTCGTAGGGAGGACGTGAACCCCGCGCGCCAGCCGAGGGATCCTGGCGAAGCGGCTTGCGGAGGTTCTTGGCGGCTTCGGCGGCTCTGGACGGAGATTCTGCGGCAAGACCGGCCCCGCACGGCAAGCCTTCGTGCTTCTGGGTCGTGTGAGCCTCATGAGGCAAAAGTTAACAGATGGGTTAGGATCCGGAAATATCCGGATGGTACACGTGACGTGGCGGGACGTTGCTGCCAGGGGATTGATGGCAAGTTGTGACATTTTTGGCGAGAGATCGATGCAATAGGGAACCTACGCTTTGGCTAACTCATAACACCGGTAGGTCACCGGCCGGCTCGGCATGAGGCGGCACGGATGTGCCGGGGAAACGGGCCGTATGCGGTAGGGGGCCCTGCGACCCAGCGCCCCGCGACGGTGCGGAGCGGATCACCGGCGAAACGAAAGAAGAGAAGGGCGACAACCTGATGACCCCAGGACGGACCAAAAGCGCGAACGGCGCGAGGAGGGAGGGCCGATGATGAAGATCCGGAGTAAGAGTATCGGGGGGCTAGTCCTCGCGGTGGCGAGCATCACCGCGCTTGCCGCCTGTAGTAGTAGCAGCAGCAGCACGCACGGTGGATCGACCAACACGGCCGGCGGAGCCGTAACTCCTCCCGGCGCGATCGGGTCGGTGCCCGCCCAGGCGACTGGCACGGAGCATGCCGGCACGATCACCTGGGCCGAGCAGCCCGGCGCGTCCCCGAACTGGATCTTCCCGGTCGTGCCGTCGGCCTCCAACACGGTCGACAACAACTTCACCTTCATCTGGGAGATGTGGCGGCCGCTGATCTGGACCGTGAACGGCGTCCAGCCGGTCGTGGATCCGTCGGAGAGCATCGCCAACACGCCGGTCTACTCCAACGGCGACAAGACCGTCACGGTCTCGCTGAAGAGCAGCTACAAGTGGTCGAACGGCCAGCCCATCACGGCCAACGACATACTTTTCTTCATTGACCTGGTCAAGGCCGGGATCAAGGTGTCCCCGACGAACTGGGCGGGCTACGTGCAGGGCCACTTCCCGGACAACCTGGTCAGCACCTCGGCGCCGAACTCGAGCACGCTGGTCATGAACCTCAGCGCGGCGGTCAACCCGACCTGGTTCACCGACAACTACCTCGGCCAGGGACCCATTATCCCGCTGCCGAGCACCGTGTGGGCGAAGACGTCGGCGACCGGCGCGGTCGTGCCCGCGTCGGGCTGGACCCCCGCCACCATGACGAAGATCTTCAACTACCTGACCACGCAGGCGAAGTCGCTCAGCACGTTCGCCTCCAACCCGCTGTGGCAGGTTGTCGACGGGCCGTACAAGCTGTCGGCTTACAACACCACGAGCGGCGGGTTCACGATGGTGCCGAACCCGACCTACGGCGGCCCGCACGCGACCAAGGAATCCACCTTCGTGGGTGTTCCGTTCACCTCTGACCAGGCGGAGTTCAACGCCATCAAGGCGGGCAGCATCGACGTCGCCAATGTCGACTATGACGACGTGCCGCAGCTGCCGCAGGTCGTGCGGCTCGGTTACAGCTACGTCGGCGAACCCGACTACGGCATGAACTTCGGGAACTACAACTTCAAGGACAAGACCGGCGACTTCAACAACATCATCGCCCAGCTGTACGTCCGTCAGGCACTGGCGCACCTGGTCGACGACCAGGGCTGGATCACCGCGTTCATGCACGGCGCGGGCGCCCCGGCCTACGGCCCGATTCCGGCCTACCCCCGTAGCCCGTACCTGCCGGCCGACGCGGCCACCGATCCGTACCCGTTCAGCGTCTCGGCCGCGGAGACCCTCCTGAAGAACAACGGCTGGACGGTGAACCCCGGCGGCACCGACGTCTGCGCCAAGGCCGGCACGGCCGCCGGCGACTGCGGGGCCGGCATCCCGGCCGGCACCAAGCTGGCGTTCAACTACATCTACAGCAGCCAGCCCACGCTGATCGGCAACCAGGCCGAGGACTTCGTGTCGAAGGCCAAGCAGGCGGGCATCAACATCGCCCTGTCCAGCAGTAACTTCAACTACATGATCGCCAACTACCTTGACCCGTCGGCCCCGGCCAACGAGAGCAAGTGGGCGATGGAGGACTTCGGCGGCGAGACCGAGGACCCGTACGCGACCACATTCGGCCTGTTCAACACCACCGGGCCGGAGCAAGTCGGCGACTACAGCAACCCGACCGCCGACTCGCTCATCAACGCGTCCATCTCCGGCGGTAACCCGTCGGCGGTCAAGGACGAGGCCTCGTTCCTGACTTCGAACCAGCCCGTGCAATTCCAGCCCGTCCCTGACTACATCTGGGCCTGGAAGAACACGATCTCCGGTCCGCAGAACTCGTTCGAGAACCTGACCCAGTACTACGCCACGCCAGAACTCTGGTACTTCACGAAGTAAAACGCCTTCGGGCGCTGGACCTGCCCTGGTCCCCGGTGATACACCGGGGACCAGGGCGCGGTCCGGCGAAACGCGGTCATACCGGATGCCGTTAGCCGCCTGGTCCGCGGTTGACCCCCGTGGAGAAAGGCAGGGACAGATGATCTCCTACCTCGCACGCCGTCTCATCACGTCGGTCATTGTGGTCATCGGCGTCTCTATCTTCATTTTCGTCCTGCTGCACGCGGCCTACCCGTCACCGGCGCGGGCCGTCCTCGGCCTGCAGGCGAAGCCACTTCAGGTCGCGGCGTGGAACAAGGAAAACGGCTACGACGACCCGGTCATCGTGCAGTATTTCCACTACGTCAACCAACTCCTGCACGGCAACCTGGGCTACTCCTACGTCGAGAACCAGCCCGTGCTCGCGCTCTTCAAGGAGCGCACGGCCCGCAGCGTCTACCTGTCCGGTATATCGCTGGTGATCGCCGTGCTCATCGCCCTGCCGCTGGGAGTGTTCCAGGCGGTCAAGCGGAACAGCATCACGGACAACGTGGCCACCAGCACGGCCTTCATCTTGTACTCGATGCCGTCGTTCTTCCTCGGCCTCATCCTGATCCAGGTCTTCGCCCTCTCGTTCCCGATCTTCAGCTTCGAGGCGAGCCAGTCCAATTCCGTCTGGGTGGTCATGGGCGACTGGAACGCCATGACGCTGCCGATCTTCACCCTGGCCCTGATCACGGTGGCCAGCTTCTCCCGGTACATGCGGTCCTCCTCGATGGACGTCCTGGCGCAGGACTACATCAAGGTGGCGCGGGCCAAGGGCCTGCCGGAGCGGCTCGTGCTGACGCGGCACCTGTTCCGCAACGCCAGCCTGCCGATGGTGACGCTGATCGGCCTGTCACTGCCGATCCTGCTGGCCGGCAACCTGATTACCGAGACCTTGTTCAACTTCCAGGGACTGGGGCTGCTCTTCTTCATCAGCCTGGAGAAGGTCGACTATCCGGTCATGCTCGCGTATACGTTGGCGGGCGCCATCCTTGTCGTCGTCGGCAACCTGATCGCCGACCTTGCGCTGACCATCGCCGACCCGCGCATCCGACTGGCCTGACCGGCCAGGTCGAGAAAGGAGACAGCTGTGGCGATGCCATCCCAGCCGTCGATGGATGTCCAGCGGGCCCTGCCGGGCAGCCCCGAGGGCGGTGATATCGGAGCGATCCAGAGCGGTTGGCGGCTCGCGCTGCGCGAGTTCGTCAGCAACCGGCTCGCCGTCATCGGCTTCGGCATCCTCATCTTCTTCGTGCTCTTCTGTTTCGTCGGCCCGCTCATCTACCACACCGACCAGACCGACACCAACGACATCCTGGCCAACCTGGCACCGTCCGGAGGGCACCTGCTCGGCACCGACAACCAGGGCTTCGACGAGCTCGGCCGCATCATGAAGGGCGGTCAGGCCGCGCTGGAGATCGGCTTCTTCGCGGCGTTCGTGGCGATCGTGATCGGCACCTTGTGGGGTGCCGTCTCGGGACTGGCCGGCGGCATCGTCGATTCGGCCATGATGCGTGTCGTCGACGTGTTCCTGTCCGTCCCGTTCCTGTTCGTGGTGCTGATCCTGGCGGTGAAGTTCGGCGCGTCTGTGCTGTCGCTGAGCCTGGTCATCGGGTTCTTCGCCTGGCAGGTACCGGCCCGGCTGGTCCGCGGTGAAGTGCTCACCTTGAGAGAACGTGACTTCGTCCTGGCCGCACGGACGGCGGGCGCGACTCCCTGGCGGCTGATCACCAGGCACCTGATCCCGAACGCGCTCGGCGTCGTCATCGTCAACGTGACATTCCAGGTCGCGGACGCGATCCTGACCGTCGCGTACGTCGGCTTTCTCGGCTTCGGCCTGCACTACCCGAATGTGGACTGGGGCGATCAGCTCTCCAACGGCATCGGGTTCCTCGAGGACGGCTACTGGTGGCTGATCTTCCCGGTCGGGGGCTGTATTGTCCTGACCGTGATGGCCTTGAACTTCATCGGCGACGCGCTGCGCGACTCGCTGGACGTACGGCTCAGACGCCGCTAGCGGCGGCCGCGCGCACCCGATCACCGAAGCCACCATTGAACGAGAGGTAGCGGCCAGATGGCCCCAGTCCTTGAGATCCAGAACCTGTCCACGCACATCAAGCTCACCAGCTCCGTGGTGCAGGCCGTGGGCAACATCGACCTGTACATCGACGCCGGGGAGACTCTCGGCGTCGTCGGGGAGTCCGGCTGCGGCAAGTCGATGACCGGCCTGTCCATCATGGGGTTGCTGCCCCCGGGCGGATCGATCGTCAACGGGTCGATCAAGCTCAACGACCGCGAACTGGTCGGTCTCAAGGACGAGGAACTGCGGCGGATCCGGGGCAACGACATCGCGATGATCTTCCAGGATCCGCTGACCTCGCTCGACCCGACCAAGACCATCGGTTACCAGGTCGGCGAGCCGGTGCGGCTGCACAGGAACGCCTCGAAGGCCGAAGCGCTCGACCGGGCGGTGGAGGTGCTGAGCCTGGTCGGCCTGCCGCGCCCCAAGGAGCGGCTCTCGGACTATCCGCACCAGCTGTCCGGTGGCCTGCGGCAACGCGTGATGATCGCCATGGCGCTGGCGTGCGAGCCCAAGCTGCTCATCGCGGACGAGCCGACGACGGCGCTCGATGTCACCATTCAGGCCCAGATCCTGGCCCTGCTCAAGGACCTGAAGGACCGGCTGGGCATGGCGATGCTGCTGATCACGCACGACATGGGCGTGATCGCGGGGCACGCCGACCGGGTCAACGTGATGTACGCGGGCCGGGTGG
>JBEKKH010000321.1:0-8637 GCA_050010815.1 Streptosporangiaceae bacterium
TACTCGATGGTGAGCTCGTCGCCGAAGAACTGGTAGTAGCGCTCGAGCACGCTGACGACCAGGTAGTTGAGCGGGAACCACAGCGGTCCGCGCCAGTTGGAGTTCCCGCCGAACATGCCGGTGGTCGACTCGGCCGGCTCATAGTCGACCGTGGCGGACAGGCCTTCGACGTCGAGCTCGTACGGATGGTCACGGTGGTAGGCGGACAGGGCCCGCAGCCCGTACGGAGACAGGAACTCGCCCTCATCGAAGAGCTTGGCGAACAGCTTCTCCAGGCGGTCGACGCCGGCGATACTCAGCAGCAGGTGCCGGTCGCCGGGTGCACCGCGCACCAGGCCCTGATCGCCGAGAGCGTCCGGGTCGGTCAGGCCGTGCCGGCGGAGCAGGCCGGCGAATTGCTTGCCGACCGTCAGTGACTCGCTGATCCACCCCTCGTCGATGACGGCCGCCGACAGGATGGGAATGATCCCTACCATCGACCGGTACCTCAGCGGCACCGTGGTCCCGTCCGGGGTGAGCAGGCGGTCGTGGTAGAGCCCGTCGGCGTCGTCCCACAGGCCCTGATCGTCCATGGCCTCGGTGATGGCCGCGAAGTGCTCGAGGAACTTGATGACGAGGTCGGTGGCGGGCCGCTGCCCGCTGCGCTGCAGGACGCCGGCGATGGCGGCCATGGCGATCGCGTAGAAGGCCATCCAGCCGGTGGCGTCGGACTGCTCAAGGACACCGCCGACCGGCAGGTGCGAGCGGTCGATCGGGCCGATGTTGTCCAGCCCGAGGAACCCGCCCTCGAATACGTTGTTGCCGCCCGCGTCCTCCAGGTTGACCCACCAGGCGAAGTTGAGCAGAAGCTTGTCGAAAACACGGCTCAGGAAATCCAGGTCGCGGCCGCCGTCGATGGCGAACACCTCGAGCGCGGCCCAGGCCTGGACCGGCGGGTTCACGTCCCCGAAATCCCACTCGTAGGCGGGCAGCGCCCCGTTCGGGTGCTGGAACCACTCACGGCAGAGCAGGATCAGCTGGTACTTGGCGAACGCCGGGTCGACATGGGCCAGGGCCACGCAGTGAAAGGCCAGGTCCCAGGCCGCGAACCACGGGTACTCCCACTTGTCCGGCATCGACATCAGGTCGAAGGAATCGAAGTGACGCCACCGGGTGTTGCGCCCGTTCTTGCGTCCGGCGGGGGGCGCCGGCTGGGTCGGGTCGCCGTTGAGCCAGCGGCTGACGTCGTAGTTGTACAGCTGCTTGCTCCACAGCAGGCCGGCAAAGGCCTGACGCATCACCATCGCCTCGTCCGGGCTGGCCGGGGCCGGGGTGAGTTCGGCGTAGAACTCGTCGGCCTCGGCCCGGCGCTGCTGGATGATCTGGTCGAAGCCGGAGCCGAGCGCGGCCGCCCGGTGGCCGCCGAGAGCGGGCTGGTTGCCGCCGGGGGCGGCGGCGGCCGGAGCTTGCGCCGGGCGCAGGCGCAGGCGCAGCTCGGCAGTCTGGCCGGGGGCGATCGTGAGCCGGTACCAGAACGCGCACTTGGTGCCGCGCTGGTCGGGGTTGACGGTGGGCGCGCCGCCGATCACATGGTCGTTGATGCCGTCCTTCGGGTACGGCGTGGTCGCGGTCGCGCCGAACAGGCGGGCCACGTTGGTCTCGTTCTCGCAGAACAGCGGCAGCGGGCTGGTCCCGTCCGGGGCTGGGCCGGCCAGCAGCTCCAGGGAGCCGAGGAAAGGGTGCTCGGCCGTGATCGCCGAGCCGCCCGCCCCGGCCAGCGCCGGCTTGGACGCGCCTTCGTCCCAGGACCAGGTGTTGCGGAACCACGCGGTCGGCAGCACGTGCACCGTGTCGGCGTCCGGGCCGGCGTTGGTCACCCGGATGGTCATCAAGATGTCGGTGGGATCGGCCTTGGTGTACCAGACCTCCGTGATCCAGTACCGGTCGTCATCGAACACCCCGGTGTCGAGCAGTTCATACTCCGGGTCGTGCTTGCCGCGGCGGCCGTTGACCTCGCGGAGGTCCTCATACGGAAACGCGCGCTGCGGGTAATGGTACCGCCACCGGTTCCACGCGTGGCTCGGCAGCGCGTCCAGGTACCACCAGTACTCCTTGACGTCCTCGCCGTGGTTGGCCTCGGCGCCGGTCAGCCCGAACGCCCGCTCCTTCAGGATCGGGTCACGGCCGTTCCACAGCGCCAGCCCCAGGCACAGCCGCTGCTCCACGTCACAGAAGCCGGCCAGGCCGTCCTCGCCCCACCGGTAGGTCCGGGATCTGGCCTGGTCGTGCGGCAGGTAATCCCACGCCTCGCCGTCGGCGCTGTAGTCCTCGCGGACTGTCCCCCACTGCCGCTCGCTGAGGTACGGTCCCCACAGGTACCAGTCGCCGGCCTGCCGCAGGCCGTCCTCGAGCCGTCCGAAGCCGTTAACCCGCTCGCGTTCCGCACTCATCGGTACTCTCCTGCTTGTTGCTGCCTGTTCCCGGTCCGTTGGCTGCTGCGCACCCGAGTATGGCACTGGGACATGAACCCCGCGCGGGCGCGGGGTTAGCAGAATTGACGGGCGCCCGGCTGTATCACAGCGACGCCTGACCGCCTCTGTCCCTGGTGAGGACATCCATCAAAGAGGGCATGGTGGTGAACCATTCCATGGCGGGAACGCTCGCACGACCCTGGCGGGCGGTCCGGCGGATCTGGGTTCCGGCCAACTACGGCTACATCGCCATGGTCGTCCTCGGTGCCCTGGCCGTCGCCACGACGTGGCTGGGCCTGGTCATCAACGGCTCGGCGAGCTCACCCGCGCCGATACCGGGTACCCCCGGCCTCTACATCAGCTTCGCGCCCGGATCGGCGCCGCCGGCCAGCCTGGACGTCTACACCTCCTTGCTGGCTGCGGCCGCTCCGGTCAGGCTGGTCGTGACCGCCTCGGGGGACTTTGCCAGGCACCAGTCGTCCGTCAGCTGGACCCTCGACGTCACGCCGTTCACCGGATACCTGTGCCCCGGCCAGGGCCCGCTGCGGCTGGTCCCGCTGGCCCAGCAAGGCGCGGATTCTTACTACGTGCAGGCCACTTCGCCCGTCGTCCCGGTCAGCGGCTCGACCTTCCTCACCGTCCAGCTCTGCTGGAACAGCGGCGCCCCGGTGGCCATGAGTGGCGCCTACGTCAGTGCCGCGCTGTCCTCGGTCCAGGCCGCGGGGGTGTCTTCGGGGACGCTGACCCGGAGCCTGGTGCTCAGCGGTTCGTCCTTGTCCAGCTACACGATCGCCGGAGGCATCCCGCCGACCGGGGAAAACGTGCAGCGATGGCTCTGGAGCAGCAGCCTGAGCGGGGCGATCCAGGATCAGGCCAGGTACGAGATCCCGGTTATCGCGTCCAGCCTGCCCGGCCTCCAGCACGACAATCAGGACGCGTTCCTTTCGGGAATTCTCTTCGGAATAGCCGGCGGTGCCGGGGTGTCGCTCATCCCGGCCCTGCTCGATGCCGTCGACCGGCGCAAGAGCCGGAAGGAGGCCGCGGCCGGTGACCGCGACCAGGCCCCGGCGCCGGCTCCTGCTATCGCCCCTCCCCCTGCCGCCGGACCGCATTCCGACCCGACTTCGTAGGTGACACCATGTCCAGGCCCAGTTCGAGCACGGTAACGATCCTGCTGGTGATGATGCTGGCCGTCGGCGTCTCGAGCGCCTGCGGCGGGTCCGGTTCGACGACAGGCACAGCACCGCCCACGTCAGCGTCGGCGGCCAGCAGCAGCCCCGCTTCGTCGGGCGGTTCGCCTACGTCCCCGGTCTCACCGGGCGGGAAAG
This sequence comes from Streptosporangiaceae bacterium, assembly GCA_050010815.1. Classification (GTDB taxonomy): domain Bacteria; phylum Actinomycetota; class Actinomycetes; order Streptosporangiales; family Streptosporangiaceae; genus Palsa-504. Next base: position 3,779 of record JBEKKH010000321.1, read on the forward strand.
CTCCCATCCCGGCTCTGACGGGGGACCAGGTGAACGTGGCCGAGTTGTACCTCCGGCAGGTCGGCCTGCGGGCCGGGCAGATGCTGCCGGAGTCCAATACCAGATTCAAACCCGGCCTGGTGATCACCACGTCTCCCTACGCCGGAGACGAGGTTCCCTCCGGATCCGTGGTGGAACTGCTGGTCTCGGACGGATATCCCGGATGCGAGCCCGGGCTTGCGACCTGCGCCGCCACCCCCACCGGCGGTGCGCCTGCCACGGTGCCTGACGTCATCGGACAGACGGTCGCGCAAGCCACGACCACGCTCGCGCTGGACGGTATCACCCTCGGGTCCTCCGTCGTGGAGGGATCCTCAGCGCCGGAGGGAACGATCATCTGCACCGTCCCCGCGACCGGGACGCCGCTGCAGCTGACGACGCCTGTGGACGTCGCCGTCTCCTCCGGCGATCCCGGCTCGGCTGCGGCGACCCTGTGCAGCGCGCCGACCGGCCCGGCGTCAGCCAGCGGCCCGGCGTCACCGAACGGGCCAGCGTCGCCGTCCGGCCCGGCGCAGCCGTCGCCGACGCCGGGTGGGTGAGGGGTCAGGCCTGGGGGTTGTGCCAGGTCTCGCCGGCGGGCAGCAGGCTGGCGGCCTGGTCTGGGCCCCAGCTGGCCCGGGCGTAGGAGTGCACCGGGACCACGTTCCCGATCACCGGGTCGACCACCCTCCAGGACGCCTCGACGGTGTCCTGCTGGGCGAACAGCCAGCGTTCGCCGTTGAGCGCGGCGCCGATGAGCCGGTCGTAGGGACGCATGTCCTCGCCTGGGTGCTCGGCGAACGTAAGCTCCTCTGCCTCGGGTATCCAGCCCGCGCCGGGCTTCTTGCCGATCAGCGTCAGGGCGACCAGGTTCTCCGGGTTGATCCGGAACCGCAATACGTTGGCGGCGCCCTGGGCCTGGGCCTGGGCCTGGGCCTGGGCCTGGGCCGCGAGGCCGAACGCGTCGTACGGGGGGCGCCGGAACTTGATGCTGACCTCGGTCGCGGTCACCGGCAGGCACTTGCCCGCCCGGATCAGGATCGGCACGTCGGCCCAACGCCAGGAGTCGGCGGCCAGCCGGACCGCGACGTAGGTCTCGGTCACGGACTTCGGGTCCACCCCGGCGACCTGGAGGTACCCCTCGTACTGGCCCTTGACGGTGTTCTGCGGGGTCAGCGGCCGCAGCGCGCCGATCAGCTGGGACTTGGCCGCGCGCCAGGAGTCCAGGCCGGTGCCGTCCGGCGGTTCGGCCAGCACGGTGGCCAGGACCTGGAGCATGTGGTTCTGCACCACGTCCTTGATCGCGCCGGTCTTGTCGTAGAAGCTGCCCCGGTCGGCGACGTCGAACGCCTCGGCCATCGTGATCTGGATGCTTTGCACGTAGGTGCGGTTCAGCAACGGCTCGATGATCGAGTTCGCGAACCGGACGAACATCAGGCTCTCCACCGGATCCAGGCCCAGCCAGTGATCGACCCGGTAGATGGCGTCCTCGGGGAAGTACTGGTGCATGATCTCGTTCAGCTGCTGGGCACTGGCCAGATCGGTGCCGAACGGCTTTTCCACCATGACCCGGTTGCCCTGCGCGCGGCCGGCCTTGGCGATGCCCTCTGCGATGCGGCCGAACAGCGACGGCGGCACCTCGAGGTAGAACAGAGCCTGCTTCCCCGAGCCGATCTTGTCCGACATGGCCGCGTAGGTCGCAGGGTCGTCCAGGTCTCCGTCGATATACTGCAGCAGCCCCAGCATCTTGACCGCGGCTGGACTGGCCGGATCGATCTTGTTCAGTCTCAGCGAGGCGGCCGCGTAGTCCCGGAACTGGTCCAGGCCCCAGCCGCTCTTCGCCACCCCGATCACGGGCACGTCGAGCACGCCCCGCTCGACCAGTCCCACCAGCGCGGGGAAGGTCTCCAGCTTCGCCAGGTCCCCGGTCGCACCGAAGATCACCAGGGCATCGACTTGGTCAGTGCTCATGTCCGTCCTTCGGCACGTCCGCCCACCGGCTGGGCCGCCACGAACCTATCGTGCCACCAACCGTGACCTGGCGCCGGGTCAGGGCCGCGACGGGCCTGCCGTCATGACCGACGGGTGACCGACGCGCATGACGAACGGGTGACCGACGCGCATGACGAACGGGTGACCGACGCGCGTGACCGACGCGTGACCGCACTTTACTCAACGCTGCGGCGGGCGAGGCCAGTCTGGGTGATCAGGGCCGCCGCCCGGCCTTCTCGGTGGCTGGCCGTGCACCTCGGCAGGTCCGGCAGGTGCGGCCAAGCTCCCCGCGGGGAGGTCGCAGAGACATTCAGAGCCGAGGTCTGCGCTGAGGTCTGCGCTGAGGTCTGCGCTGAGGTCTGCGCTGAGGTCTGCGCTGAGGTCTGCGCTGAGCCGGTAGTCCGACGGAAGCCGCAGGCTCGGGCAGGTCAGGTAGTGCGTGCCGACTGCACCGCATTGTGCGCACCGCTTCCCGCGCGACTCACGCGTCCGGCCAGGCGCGACCCGGGCCTCGTCGCGGAACGGCGCGGCATCAGGAACCCGGTACGAGGCGGACGGCCCGGTCATGATGATGTCCCTCCGGCGCGATTCCCAGCGCAAGGGCCGGTCATCGTGCCCTCCTGCGCACATCGTTCCGAAACAGCGCCTCGACATCCTCGCGGCGGTACCGGGGTCGGCCGGTCTCGTCGCGAACCTCGGGCAGCCGCCCGCGCCGCGCCCACGTCGCCACCGCTGCCGAGGTCGCCTGGAACAGTACCGCCACCTGCCTGCGGGTCATCAGGTCCTCGTCCGTGCGGTTACTGGTCATCGCCACGCTCGCGAATTCGCAGGCAGCCGGGCGCGGCACAACCACGGTCCGGCCGGACCGATGTCGGCGCCATCACGTTCATTAGATTCCTCGGTAGGCCAGAATGGGCTGATCGCGGGCCAAGGCCGCGAACGCCCGGTGTTGCTTGCAACAAAAATGGTGCTGCAAATTGCAGCGCGAGACATCGGTCAGTTGACGGATATTGGCGATGCCCCAGGATGGAGGCACCATGACCCCGGGATGGAGGCACCATGACCCAGGTCGTTACCTGGCGGGATGACAGTTCAGGGCCCGAGATCCCGTTGCTCGGCGGTGATGTGACCGAGGGCGTCGTACGGGCGGGAGACACCGTCCGCCGCCCGCTGAACGCGAACTCGCCGTTTATCCACGCGCTGCTCAGTCACCTCGAGGCGGTCGGCTTTACCGGCGCCCCCAGGTTCCTGGGCATGGACGCGGCCGGACGTGAGGTGCTCAGCTTCATCGAGGGCGAAGTAGCCGGGCGCCCCCGCCCGCCGTGGATCGGCGACGAGGACAGGATGGTTTCGGTCGCTCGGCTGGTCCGGGCGTACGACGACGCCGCGGCGACGTTCGTTCCTCCCGAGGGGAGCATGCCGCCTGATTCGTACGGGGAGATCGCGGGCATCCCGCCGGCGCCGCCTTATCCGCCCGAGTTGATCGGCCACCTTGACATCACACCGGAGAACGTGGTGTTCCGCGCCGCAAAGGCGTTCGCGCTGATCGACTTCGACCTAGCCAAGCCGGCCACCCGCGCCGACGAGATGTTCAACGTGATGCTCTGGTGGGGCCCGCTTTTCGACCCGCGGGACGTTGAGCCGCGGCTGCGGGGCTTGGACGTACCGCGCAGGTGCCGGATGCTGGCCGACGCGTACGGGATGTCGGGCACCGACCGGGCCAGGCTGATCGAGGTGGCCGTCATGCGCACCCGCCGTTCCTGGTACGTGATGAAGTGGCACGCCGAGCACGACGGCGGTGGCTGGCTGCGGATGTGGGACGAGGGCGTCGGCGACGTCATCAAGCGGCGCGAGGCCTGGCTTGGCCAGAATGCCGCCACGCTTGAGGCGGCCCTCACCGCGGCCAGTGCATAGGAGTTTCTAGTGCAGCGCCGCGTAAGTCTTTGAGGGGTTCGGCTGGCTGGTCACCGGGGCTGGTGAGGTAGAGGGTGCAGGCGGTATCGAGGGCCTGGCTGGGGTGCCCGGTGCGGTGGCCGTCGCGGAGGACGGCGTCGGCGTAGCTGCCGGTGCTGGCCTGCCAGATCGCGAATGCCCATGCGGTGTCGTCGCCGAGGTACTGGATGCGGCACAGCTTGATGGTGTCGTCGTCGTCTTCGCTGAGGTAGCCGGTGAGGTAGCCGTAGGAGCCGCGCCAGCTGATGGTGACCTCTTCCAGCGCCGGCCAGCGCTGGGAGGCGTGGTGGTCGACGGTTCCCTCGATCAGCTCCTTGAGGCGGCGGGACGGCACGGGCATGGCCTCATTCTGGCCGCTGCCGGCGTGCCGCCGCCAGTTCAGGTCACGTTCCGGGCATTGCCGGGCGGTCACCGCAGACCGCCTGAAAGGGGACGGGCATGGCACGGGCAGCCAGCAAGGACATCGTGATCCTGGGATCACGGCGCAAGGCGAAGCTGGAGGCGATCACGCGGCGGGCATCCGCGCCGCAGTCGCTGGCGCGGCGGGCACGGATCGTGCTGCTGGCGCACGCGAGCTGGCCGAACGCGCGGATCGCCGCTGAACTCAGCTGCGCGGAGGGCACGGTCCGGACCTGGCGGCGCCGGTTCATCCGCGGCGGCATCCCCGCCCTGGCTGACCGGCCGCGCAGCGGCCGGCCCGAGGTCTACGGGCCGTCCGTCAGGCTGGCCCTGGTGGCCGCCGCCACTTCCGTCCCTCCGGAAGACCGCCCGGAATGGACGCACGCCCTGATCGCCGCCGAACTCGCCGGCACCGGGATCTCCGCGTCCCAGGCCGGCCGGATCCTGGCTGACCTGGAACTGCGGCCGCACAAGGTCCGCGGCTGGCTCAGGCGCGC
>JBEKKH010000322.1:0-8616 GCA_050010815.1 Streptosporangiaceae bacterium
ACTTCGTCGAAGTGGACACGCGTACCATGCTTGACCTGGTCAACGACGAGGCCGCCGGCGCGGACGACGTCGAGCGGGTGTTCGGTGAACTCAGTCGCGCAGGCAAGCGGCCCTCGGTCGAGGCCATGTTGCACGCGATCTGCCTGGGCGTCGGCGGTGCCCGCGTGGTCGGGCACACCCACCCGGTCCCGGTGAACATCGTCCTGTGCTCCCCGCACGCCGAACGGATGTCCTCCGACGTCCTGTTCCCTGAGCAGGTCGTGATTCTCGGCCGCAAGCCGGTCTTCGTGCCTTATCTGGATCCAGGCCTGACCCTGGCCCGGGCGGTGCAACGGGAAATGCTGCGGCACATCGAACTCGACGGTGTCCCGCCGAGGGTGATATATCTCGGTAACCACGGCATCTTCGCCCTGGGCGAGTCCGCCGCGGAGGTGCTGCAGATCACGGCCATGGCGGTGAAGGTAAGCCGGATTCTCGGCGGCGCCCTCACCATCGGCGGGGTGCGCACCCTGTCCGAGCATGACGTGGCCCGGATCGACGGGCGACCGGATGAGATCTACCGCCGCCAGGTGCTGGCCGCCACCGCGGCACATACCGGCCGCCAGGCGGGCGGCTCCCGTGCCTGAGACCCTGCAGGGCCAGGTCGCGGTGGTTACCGGCGCCTCCAGCGGGATCGGCTTGGCCATCGCTCAGGCCCTGGCCGCCCGCGGCGCGCAGCTCGTACTCGGGGCCCGTTCGCAGTCCAAGCTCGACGAAGCGGCCGCCACCCTCGGCGGGGCGGCCACCGCCGTGCGCGCCGACGTGACCGACACCGCTGACGTCGAGGCCCTGATCGGAACGGCGATCGAACGCCACGGCCGGATCGACATCCTGATCGCCAATGCCGGGGTCTACGCCGGCGGCGACTTCGCGTCCGCCGACCCGGCCGAACTGCTCGGCCTGATCGACACCAACGTGGGCGGCGTCGTGCGGACGGTGCACGCCGCGCTCAAGCACATGATTCCCGCCAGGAGCGGAGACATCGTGATCACCAGTTCGGTCTCCGGGCACCAGGTGATCGACTGGGAGCCGGTGTACTCGGCGTCCAAGCACGCCGTTCACGCGCTGACTCACGGTGTCCGGCGCCAGTTGACCGGGACCGGAGTGCGGATCGGATCCGTCGCGCCCGGTGTCGTCCTGAACGACCTGTGGAAGGTGACGGACGCGGCCGCGGTGGCGGCCGGCGTCGCGACGGGAACCGGGCTGCGGTCCGAGGACGTGGCCGACGCCGTGCTCTACATGCTGACCCGGCCCAGCCACGTCAACATCCGGGACCTCGTCATCCTGCCGGTCAACCAGGAGATCTGAGCCGCGTGGACGACGGCGCCCCGGCCATGGCTCCTCGGTCAGTGGCGCAGGCGGTCACGCTGGCCGCTCTGGAGACCGATCCGCATCCGGTGCTCGCCCGGCTGCGAGCCGCCGCACCCGTCTGCTGGGTCCCGGTCCTCGGCGCCTGGCTGGTGACCGGGTACGACGAAGCGGTCCAGGTGCTGCGGGACGCCGGGAGATTCACGGTCGATGATCCCCGGTTCTCCACGGCCAAGGTGGTGGGTCCCAGCATGCTCTCGCTGGACGGTGCGCAGCACGGCCACCACCGGGCACCATTCACCCGTCCTTTCCGCTCCGATGAGATTCAGGCGCGGCTCGCCTCCTTTGTCCGGGCCGAGGCCGAGCGCCTGGTGTCGGCCATCGAGCCGCACGGTGAGGCCGAGCTCCGGCGTGCTGTCGCCGGGCCCCTGGCGGCCGCCGTGATGGCCGAAACCCTCGGTCTTGGCCAGACCGATCCAGCGAAGATCCTCACCTGGTATGACGGAATCGTGGCCACCGTGCAGGCCGAAGCCACCGCCGGAGCCAGCACCGGAGCCACCCCCGGAACCACCGCCGGAGCCGAGGGAAGGGCCGCGTTCGCCGAGCTGGCCGGTCAGCTGCACGAGGTCATCGCCGCGCGGCAGGCATCGTCCCTGCTGGCCGGGGTGACCGGGCCGGGCGGGCCGCTGACCGAGGCCGAAGCGATCTCGAACGCGGCCGTCCTGATGTTCGGTGGCATCGAGACGACCGAGGGCATGATCGTTAACGCCCTCCTCCACCTGCTCTGTCACCCGGCCGAACTTGAGCGGGTCCGCGCCGACCGTGCGCTCATACCGGCGGCGGTCGAGGAATCGCTGCGGCTCGAGCCCGCCGCGGCGGTCGTCGACCGGTACGCGACCACCGACGCTCAGCTGGCGGGCGTCGCCATCAGGGCAGGTGACCAGGTGACGGTGTCCATCGCCGCAGCCAATCGTGACCCCGCCGTCTTCGCCCGCCCAGGCACCTTCGACGTCCGCCGCCCCAACGCCACCCGGCACCTGGCCTTCGCCCACGGGCCGCATTTCTGTATCGGCGCTCACCTGGCTCGGCTCGAGACGCAGGTGGCGATCGGCATCGTCGTGGGCCGGCTACCTCGCTTGCACCTGGCCCCGGGGTACCGCAGCGCCCCCCGCGGCCTGGTCTTCCGCAAGCCGCCTGATCTGCACGCCCGCTGGCAGCTGAGCTAGCAGCGCCACCTCCGCGGTCTCGGTGTCAGGCGGCGGCCGGCCCAGGCGGTGGCCGGCCCAGGCCGGCCGGCGCCGGATCTCAGATCCCGTAGTCGGCGGGCAGCTGGCCGGCTTCGATGGCCTGGACCAGGCGCTGGTGGTCCTGCTCGGTCTGGTCAGCGTAGGCGCGCGCGAACCGGCACATGGCGCGCTCGAGTCTGTCCCCCGATCCGATGTATCCGGCGATCATCGACGCGCCGCTGGTCCGCGCGTGTCCCTTGGCCAGCAGCTGGCCGCACACGCGGACATAGTCGGCCAGCGCCGCCGGGCCAAGGGAGTCCACAGAGATGGCGCCTTTCATGTTGCGGAACTGCCGCACGTAGAACTGCCGGCCGGCCACGCTCGTCCAGCCGAGTAGCGGGTCGCTGACCGTCTGCAGGGCCTGCTGATATTCCACCACGCGCTGACCCTGATGAGCGTGCCAGGCGCTGCCGCCGTGCACGTGCCGCGCGATCACCGAACGGCGGGCCTGTTTCAGCTGCAAGAAAACGACATCGTCCGCGCTGCTTCCCTCGCACAACGCCACATACGCGCGCAGGCCCACGCTGCCGACGCCGACCACCTTGTGCGCCACGTCGACCAGCGTGTACCCGCCGAGCACCCGCCGCCAATGGGTAGGCAGGGTGCCGAGGTACTCATCCAGCGCCCCGGCAAGCTCGGCCGTCTCGGCCGTCTCCAGCCGGGTGATCAGCGGCGGCTCCTCGACGATGCGCCGGCCCTGCTCCCCCGGTTCGGTGAACCGGGGCAAGGCACGATCGCTGACCCTGGTCCGGGCCTGCTTAGCCGCCCGCTTGATCTCCTTGCGCAACGCGGCGTCGGACGCCGACGCGCGCAGCTGGTCGACGTCCAGGCGCTCGAAGGAGCGCAGCAGCAGTGGCTGATCGGCCAGCCAGCGCAGCTGCCGCCGGTAGGCCGCGACACACGAGGCGACCACCTGTTCGCATTGCGCCTCGGAATGCGAATTCTGCCGCCCGGCGACCCAGATACTCGCCGCGAGACGCCGCAGATCCCACTCCCAGCCACCAGGATGCGCTTCATCGAAATCGTTCAGGTCGATGACCAGGTCGCGTTCCGGCGAGGCGTAGAAACCAAAATTGCCGACATGCGCGTCACCGCAGATGACCGGGGCAATGCCGGTGGCGGGCAGGTGGGCCAGATCCTCGGCCATCACCGTGGCGGCACCGCGCAAAAACCCGTAGGGCGATGCCGCCATGCGCCCCACCCGCACCGGGATCAGCCAGTCCAGCCGTCCTTCGTGGGACCTGTTGATCTGGCTGACGACGTCGGGCCGGTCCGCTGGCGGGCGCCACTCGCCCAGCATGCGCAGCGGGACCTGCTCGCGCAGGCGCCGGCCCAGGACGTACCGCTCGGCCCGCGGTGTCGGACGGCGAAGCAGCGAGGAGTAGCCGACTGCCTCGGTGGACGGCAGGACGACATGCCCGGCTTCTCTTATCACTTCATCACCGCTGACCCGCTGACCCGCCATAAAGAAAGGGGCAGGCGCACGGGCGCGGGGATCCCCACCTGACGGGCGCGGCACTGCTTGGCGTCTTTCATCAGGGCGGCCAGCAGAAGCGTCATGCCCACGACGGAGGCGACGCCCTGCGCCCCGCCGCTGAAGACGTTGAACCCGACGACCTCGATCAGCAGACCTGCCACCCCGGCGATGAGACGCCAGCGCGGCCGCGTGATGCGGGTCAGCCGGATCACCGCGATGAACCCGAGAAGGGCACCCGTACGCGCCAGCCTGAACCGCCGTCGCCGGGCGGGCCGTCCGAACTGCTGACGGTGGACCGGGACACGGCGGGTACTCATGATGACCACGTGGCCACGCCGGGATCGCCGTCTCATAGAGTGCAAGAAAACATGATGGAAGCCGCCACCCTCCGGTTGGTCTGCCGTCCCTCAACCGTAGGCTCGCAGCAGACAACTTTCAACCGCCGGTGCCGGCCAGGCCGGTACCGCGAACCCAGCAGGAGGCGCCATGTCACAGGACGATTCCGAAGAGTTCGCCGAGCGATTTCACCGGGACCGCCGTGAGCACGGGGGCATGCCCGAGCATCTGGACGACGACCAGCTCGCCCGGCTGACCGAGGAAGAGCGGGTCGCGGCCGGCCTGGAACCCTTCGATCCGGACGAGGTGCCGTCCGCTACGGACGTGCCGGTGCCGCCGCCGCCCGTTACCGCGACCGAGCAGTACGCGGAAGAGCGGGCGGAGATCCTCCGCGAGGAGGAGAAGGGCGAGATCATCCACAAGGGCGAAGACCGCCCGTACCCGCCCACCCGGTACGAGTGACCAGGTACGGCCAGCCGGCTATGGCGCGATGGCGGCCGGAGCGATGGTCAGCGGCACGCTGGCTTCGGCCGTGTAGACCAGGAACGTCAGCGACTCCTGGAAGTACAGCTGCACGGTGTCCGCGTCGTGCGACAGGTAGCCGATCGACAGGTCCTGGCCCAGCCGCAGCTCGAAGTCCCCGCCCCGGGTCGACAGCAGGAACGCCCCGTCGATGGCCGGCGCCCAGATGATCTCTCCGTCGATCACCCGGGACAGGTGCTCGCGGACCGGATACCCGTGGTCGGAGGTCTCGCTGACCAGCGTGTAAGCGTCGGCTGACAGGAGCAGCGAGAAGGGGCCGGCCACGCCCGCCAGCCGCAGCGCGGTCACCGCCTGGCTGACCACGTCCGGGTAGTCGCGGACCTCGCCGGGCAGCGTGAGCGCCGGGTTGGACGAGCTCGCCCTGATCCCGGTGATCCCGGCCGCCGCGTATCCCTCCAGGACCGCCCGGTCCTCGGCGAATGCGATTTTCTTGGCCGCGTCCTTGACCGGCTGCCAGTCCGGGTCCTGCGCCCCGCGCTCCACGTCGTCCACGTCCTGCCGGCTCACGGTGAACGGGACCCGAAGCTGGACTAGCGGCTGCGACGTGCGCAGCTTCGCCGCGACGCCGTCCGAGGGAGCCTCGATGTCGCTCAGGTGGCCGGTGTTCACGCAGGCCAGCCGCGGACCATCGGGTCCGGCCAGGTCGACCACCCGTCGCGCGGCGATGTTCTGCTCGAACGTCCGGCGTGCCTCGGCTTCGATATCCGCCCAGGCGGCATCGGAGACGGGAGCGAGTTCGCGGTGCAGGTTGTTCATGGTGAGGTGCTCCTCTTCAAGCTGCCAATGCCCAGTGAGCCTGTGTCCGGCGGCGAGCCGGGCCCCGGCGGCGAGCCGGGCGACGGAGGTGAAGCGGCCGCCGGCGGCGCAGGCGTGTTGCCGGGCGGATCGGGAAGGTCGTCGAGGAAGTCCGCCGACGGCACGAAGAACAGGCAGCCGGTGACTGCCGTGGAGAAATCGAGGATGCGGTCATAGTTACCTGGCGGGTTGCCGATAAACATGTTGACCAGCATCTGCTCGGTCACGCTCGGGGTAGCCGCGTAGCCGGCGTAGTAGGTGCCGAACTCTCCCCGCCCCACCTCGCCGAACGGCATGTTAGCCCGCAGGATCTGCCGCTCCGTGCCGTCGGGGTCCTCGATGGTGTTGAGGGCGACGTGCGAGTTGGCCGGCTTGACATCATCCGGCATCTCGATGTCGGACAGCTTCGAGCGCCCGATGGCTTTCTCCTGGTCTTCGGTGGTCAGGGCGTTCCAGGCCGCCATGTCGTGCAGGTACTTCTGCACGACGAGATAGCTGCCGCCGGTGAAGTCCGGGTCGGAATCGCCGACCAGCGCCGCGGTCCCGGCCGCGGCCCCGACCGGGTTCTCGGTGCCGTCGACGAAGCCGAGCAGGTCACGCTCGTCGAAGTAGCGGAATCCGTGCACCTCGTCCACCACCGTGACCGCTCCGGCCAGCCGGGTCATGACCTGGGAGACGAACTCGAAGCACAGGTCCATCCGCTGGTGCCGGACGTGGAAGACCAGGTCGCCGGCTGTGGCGGGAGCGTGATGTACGGCCCCGGTGAGCTCGCGGAACGGGTGCAGCCCGGCCGGGCGCGGCCCGCTGAACAGGCGGTCCCACGCCTGCGATGCCACCCCGGCCACGCAGGCCAGGGGGGCGCCAGGAGCCCGGAAGCCGACCGCCCGCTGCAAGCCCGCCCAGTCGCCGAGCAGGTCCCTGACGACTGCCTCACAGCCGGGCTGGATCGTCAGCACCATGAAGATCGCGGCGTCGGTCAGCGGGGACAGCACCGGCTGCGGTTCCGGCTCAGGCAGGGGCCGCGCGACCGCCGGCACCTGTGACGACTCCGTCACGACCCGGCCTCCCTTCACGAATGCCAAAGCTTGCCACACGAAAGATTAACGCTACGGTCACACCCCAGCCCGGCTGGGGCCCGGGCCTCAGCCGGGCCGCCCGGCCTCAGCCCGGGCGACCCGGGCCTACATCCACCCGCGTTTCTTGAACAGGAAGAGCAGGCCGGCGACGGCCAGGATCTCGGTGCCGATCCCGATCCCGAAGAAAGCGGCCGACGACCCGATCCGGTTCACCAGCCAGGCGAAGTTCTGGCCGAAGAACCCGGTCAGGAACGACAGCGGCAGGAACACGGTGGCGATGATCGTCAGCTGTTTCATCTGGTCGTTGAGCCGGTTGGACACCATCGACATGTACGCGTCCAGCGACCCGCTGAGCAGGTCGCGGTAGCTGTCCACCAGATCGCTGATCCGGATCAGGTGGTCGTACAGGTCACGAACGTAGCGTTCGGTTTCGGAGGTCATGCCGATGACCGGGACCATCCCGGTCAGCATCGAGGACACCATGTCCCGCTGCGGCGTGACCAGCTTGCGCATCTCCACCAATTGGCGCTTGAGGGTGAACAGCGCAGAGAGCTGCTCGGGCCGGGGACTGACGAAGATATCGTCCTGTAGCTCGTCGATGCGGTCATCGAGCGCGGCCAGGTACGGGAACATGCTGTCCACCAGGCTGTCCAGCACCCGGTAGAGCGCGACAAGCCGCTGGCTCGTCGGCACCCGGGTCAGGGCGTGACACGCGTTATCGATGGCCGGCATGGCCTCGCGGTGCACGGTGACCAGGAAATGCTCGGCATAGAAGGCGTGCACCTCGGCCAGCGGCTGGTCCAGGCCGCGGGCACCGTAGGCCACCAGGGACACGAAGTTGTCGTAGTCCTCGATCTTGGGCCGCTGGTTGAACTCCTGCGCATCCTCGACCGCGAGCGGGTGAATCTTGAACACCTCGCGCAGCACGGCGATGGTGTCCGGTTCGGTGTCGGTCAGATCCAGCCAGAGCAGGTCGCCCTCTTTCAGGGCCCGCTCGATGTTCGGGCGAGTGACCTCATCGGTCAGGCAGTTCGAAAGAATCAGGTGTCCGTGCACGCCCCCTATCGTGCCAAAGCCGCTCCGCCCCGGCGTCACTAGACTGGCTATTCATGAGCATCGAGCCGCCTTCCGTCAAGCAGGTTCCCAGCCAGCGCACCTTCCACGGCGATACCGTTACCGACGAGTACGCCTGGCTGGCCGATAAGGCCGACCCGGACACCATCGGCTACCTGATCGCCGAGAACGCCTACACCGACGCGGCCACGGCCGGCCTGGACTCGCTCCGGGACGAGGTCTTCGAGGAGATCAAGGCGCGTACGCAGGAGAGCGACCTGTCCGTGCCGGTGCGCAAGGGCGGCTGGTGGCATTACTCCCGGATGGTCGAGGGCAAGCAGTACGCGGTGCACTGCCGCCGCGCGGTGGCCCCCGGGGAGGTCATCCCGCCGCTGGCCGCGGACGGCCAGCCGCTGGCCGGGGAGGTCATCCTGCTCGACGGCAACGAGCTCGCCGTCAACCATGATTTCTTCTCCCTCGGCGCGTTCCGGACCAGCCCGGATCAGCGGTGGCTGGCCTACTCCACGGATTTCTCAGGCAACGAGCGGTTCACCATCAAGATCAAGGACCTGGACACGGGCGAGACGCTGCCCGACGAGATCCCCGGCACCTACGCCGGCTGCGCCTGGTCACGGGACGCCTCTGCCTTGTTTTACGTCACCGTCGATGACGCCTGGCGGCCCTGCCGGGTGTGGCGGCACCA
>JBEKKH010000323.1:0-8610 GCA_050010815.1 Streptosporangiaceae bacterium
GAGAAGATCATAGCCTTCTGGTTTTGGCATCCACTGTTTAGTCAACTTAATCCGCTCGCTGGTTACGTCGCATTTACAGATCACAACATCTACCTATACCGCTACGATAAGATGTGCCGGATTCCGTATCGCGACATCCTCGATTTTAATTTCTGTGAAGGTAGCAGAGCGCTTCCTTCCCGGAATGGCCAGAATAACCAGGCGCGCGTCTTCGAGGTGACCGGCCCTAACGGGTACTCCTTTAGCTCTTCGCTGAGCAACGGCGATAGCGCAAGAAACTCTATTCTTAAAATCATCGACCACCTTACGCGGGAGATCCGTGACGGAGTGATCTGATAGAAGGGGACCAGTATTGTCCCCGCGACGCAATCCGCATGACGGTCGCCCACTTACGGTCGCGCAACACCTATTTGGCACGCCCTTCATAACACGAGGAGGCTGGAAGAGCAGCCATCGATACCCCTATCGACGTACGGGCCGCGCATAAGCTTACGAACCCGCAACGCCCGCTATTCGGCAATGCCGGGCGTCTCCCGGGCTTGGCCGCGGGAGACGCGGGCTCGGTCAGGTGCCGGAGGCCATATAGGCGGCCAGGATGTAGTTCGGGTGGCGGTCGAGGTTCTGCCGGGCTCTGTCGTAGCGCATGGTGGTGCGCGGGTCGGCGTGGCGGGCGGCGATCTGGACGTCGCGCAGGTCCACCCCGGCGTCGAGCATGGTGGTGACGAAGGCGCAACATGTGCGGGTGTGCCCTGGTTGTCCGGATGCCGGCGGTTCCGGCGAGCCGCCGCAGGCGCCGGGTTGCCGCGTGGCGGTCCATCCGGGTGTTGCGGTTGTTGAGCAGGATCGGGCCGCTGGTGCGGGTTCCTATTGCCTGGTCGATGGCGCGCCCGACGGCGGGCGGCAGCGGGATCAGGACGATCTTGGTGCCTTTGCCGCACACGCGCAGCACCCGATGGCCGTGTTCCTCGCCGAGGTCGGCGATGTCCGCGGCAGTCGCCTCGAAGATCCGCAGGCCTAGAAGGCCCGAGCATGGCTACCAGTGCGAGGTCGCAGGGATTGGCTGACTGGCGGCCGGCGGTGAGCAGGGCCTCGAACTGCAGGTGGGTGAATCCCAGGGTCGGCGATTCAGCAGGGACCGAGGGACGGCGGACGTGCTCGGCGGGTGAGTGTTCCAGGAGGCCGTCGATGACGCAGGTCCGGTAGAACCCGGCGGTGACCGAGAACCGCCGGGACACGGTGGAGGGCTTGAAGCGGCGAATCTCTTGCATCCACCGGATGTACAGCTCCAGCTGCGGGCGGCTTGCGGCCAGCGGGTCCAGGCCGCGCTCGTCGCACCAGGTGAGGTAGCAGCGCAGATCTGATGCGGTGTGCTCGCGGGAGGAGCCCTTGAAACGGGCCAGGTAGGCAGCCACTGCCAGCCGCAGCTAATCAGTGAACGGCCCAGGATGGTGCTCGGAGGGGATGGAAGCCAGCTCGGTGTAGTTCATCATGACCTGACACTGCGCCCGCTCCCCATCGCCGCAAAGATGATGGGACGTCTACCCGATGCGGCAGAAGAGCGCGCTGCACAAAGCGATTCCTGTGTGGCTATCTGATTCGACAGATCGCAACAGATCGCCGATTCGCGCGGTATTTGCGAGTAAAGAGGAGTCGCAAGGAGTTCAGGCCGGCTTACTCTGAGCCTCTAGCTAATAAGTAATTTGACCAGCTCTGCGCTGCATCATTGATATCGGAGCGACGGCCTCATGGTTTATCCGGCGATGGCGATTCCTTGCAAGGCAGCCAGCCGAACTCTGGTTAGAAGTCGACGGAAGACTGGCGAGTATGTTCTTGGCGTACTTCTACCCTGGACCCAAGAGATTAAGCTGGTATACGGTATGGATCGGATCGCGATGCATCCGACTTGCCCTAAACTCATGAAGATAGGACCTCACGGGTTTCGCTCAATCGCATGGACCTTGGCGTGGGCTTGCGACTACAGGAGGGATTCAGATGCGGAGCTTGGCGGTTGATTGGACGGCGATCGGCTCCGTCGCGACCGGAGCAGCTACAATAGCTGCTTTCTTGACGATTGCGGCCACTATCGCCGTCTATTACTTTCAGAGTAGACGAGATCGAGCGGATGCTATTAGGGATAATCTGCAATTCATCCACGGTCAACAAGTACAAGTTCTGTGGCTGATTAACCTTGGGCTAATGGCGATAATTCAGAAGCAGATCCGAGACTTTAAAGAACGCTTGGGTCCTGCTGCTGACTCAAGTTATTTCATTCACCAGCTATTCGAGAACCATACTCTGTTCTACTCTTCAGCCGCCGATAGTAACCTATCATCGGACGCCTACTTTAGAATGAGCAGTATCTGGGATCAGCTTAACACCAAAGCGTTCGAATTCCGCGGAGCTCTGCGCATTTTTTCATATGCCTGCAGGGCACTTATTGAGGAGCCCTACAGCTTGTGTGATCCGGGCTTCACCGTCAGCATCCTCGATAGCATGATGGACCGCAGCGAATTCGCTGCACTGGAGAGGGTAGATAGCCTCGACGAGTTGGCCAACAGGGTGATAACCGAGTTGACTCCCCTTGCGGCTCAGCGATTCGAGGGCGCCTACAGGCGGGGAATCGAAGACGGAAGCGTGTTTGTCGGAATGCTCGCCGATATTGCGCTCAACCTATCGGATCGGAAACTATTGCAGCTTTCGCGCAAGAGCCCATTGCAGCCATCGCTTGGTGCGCTAAAAGAGAATCTTCTCGATGTTGTTTCTACATCGCTAGATCACCTGAAGCCGGAGTTCTCAGCAAAAGATCTGGGAGCCCTTCGTGACACGCTCGTCCGCTGGAAGGCCAGTTTCCCTCCACCAGCTGATAGTAAGATGTGAAACGACTCTCACTCAACGTACTTAGATCACCCTTTCGACACTGCGCCACGAGGGCTACGTACGCGGTATCATTGCGCAGAAACGCCATTCGGGTACAGCCCCGTTGGCGTGGCGGTCGGCCAAGACGCACCGTTAGATCGGCGGGTACACGCGGAACTCTCTCCAGAAGCGCACGCACCCCGGATTCACAGGGTTTCCATCGCCTGACTCGCGTTTGCGGCCGGGGTGGTTGACGCGGACAACGGCACCAAAGGGATGGAGTCCTATGACTGGGTCGATCGCACTCCACGCGGCAGATGAGGGCGTCTGGAGCAAGTCAGCCGCGTGCTGCCCGACAAGATACAGCCGACATGGTCAGCCACGCTCAGACTCCGAGCGAGTCGAGCACCTGGCCCAGCGAGCCGCTCGCAGGCCGAGCTGAGACGCGCGGCGATAGCTCGTTGCGTCCACTCGGCGGCAGATGAGGACGTTCACCCTGAGTCTGGCGATGCATAAACATGCAAATTCTCGATCCCGCCTTGACCGTAATCGGGACTACCACACCGCCAACGACACGAAGCCTGCTTGATAACCGCGCCCTGCCGCCTAATCTGTACGGTAGTTTTCTCGCGGTGCAAACCACGGGAGGCGAAGCGCAGACTTAGACGTTCTGCTAGGTCGACCGATGGTAGCCGGCCTGAAGCGCTATACGACTGACGAGGCGACCCCGGCGCTCATTTTCGTCGCCCCTTCCTAAACCAGGCAGCGGCAAGGAGGCTTAGTCCTGGCAGTGTGGACAAAATTAGCTGTGCCCGCACAAACGGTGCCCATAGCGCGATTATGACTAGGACACTGCAGCACGCTGCGGCCAGTACTGAGGTAAGTGGGCTAGGCTGTTGCTCGCCGCCAGTGCGCTTCTTTGCCATCACTTTCCAGTCCTTTCTATGCCGTTACGCTTCACCACAGCTGGCTTGCCTGGCTGCGCTTAGCCGCATCTCGGGACCCACCTGTGTCGCGTCATGACATGTAGCATGGCCGGAACGACTTGCCGGCCGTATGCCGAAGGTTGAGCCTGCCCGGACGACAGCCGCAACGATCCTTGACAAGCTCAGTGGCGGCAGTAGAGTGCCAGATGTCAGCAACGCTGCGCCAACTCGATCGGGGCAAGATGTGCCTGTGGAGAAGCACGGCCAGCAGGTCGGGAACGGCACCGAGCAAGATCGTGGTTGGCCTATGTGGGGCGCAGAAATCCATGGCGCGCTCGATCGTCAAGGAATTACGGTAAATTCTGCGTCAAGTCGGCTCGGGCTACGCAATACGACGTTGAAGAGATGGCTAGCCGGTGAAGTTCCTCCCCAGTTGTCGCGCCTTGCGTCAATCGCCGAACTAACCGGGGTCAGTCATGCCATTCAGCTCGAACTGGGAAACGTGCTTCCGCCGGAATTGCGCGCTGAGGCGCATGCTATGCAGGTTGCAGATCAACTTCGCGGTGCAATCGGCGAATTCACGGAAGTGCTTTCGCGTGCGGCTGAACTAGCCTTCTCCGACGCTGGCGCGCGCCTTGCCGGTATCCTTCTTGCGGACGGCGGTGCACCTCTCCAGGTCACGTTGCGGCGAGCTTATCGCGGCAGACGATATCCTGTCCATCTTAGCACCTACGTTGGCGTCGAAAGCATTGGTCGCGAGGAATATGGTGACGAAGAGCTTCGCAGGCTAGTAACCAGCATAATCAGTCAATCTGCGCGAGTATTCGGTGCGCGTTGGCGTGAACAAGAGGCACATGATTGGCAGCCGCCACATCCCCGGCTGATTCTTAACGTTCCTCAGCATGAGAGGGCTAGGCCACCGGCGTCAAATGCGGTCCAGGCTGTTCCGAATGTGCTGATACTCGGGTGCCCGTATGCACATGCGGAGTACATCGGGGCACTGTTGGCTGATGCTCTAAATTACGGGTACATTGATATCCGATACAGCGTCCCGCTTCCTCTCGACAGGACCCCCGTCGACCCGGTGGTGACCGAGGCTCGAGTCGAGTTCGCAAGACAACTTGCCGCCGATGAATCAGTTACCCGGCGAAATGTGTGGTCCCTGGCAGATCATCGTATCCTTCCAAAAGTTATATCGACGCTTAAGAACGCGCCAGTGGGATGCGCAGTCTACGTGCGAAGCGAAGACCGTCTCCTGGCACGCGGCGGTGAGGTGTGGAGTATTCCTCTCGACGAGATGTTCGAGATGCGTTCCGCCCTCGACACGTTGGTTGCTTCAGTTGACTGGCCTGTACTTACAGTTATCATGCCCGACACTTTGCTCAGCAACGGCGCAGGAGTGATCGAAAGCGACCGTATCGCGGACGTCGCGATGCTCGCTGCGGTCGATGTTTGGATCCAACTGCGGAATTGGCGTTTCGTGCCAAATGGGATTTGCGGACGCCTTGAGTCGATGTTCGATGCGCGCGGGAGGCCCTTGGGTGATCCACGTCTGTCGATGGTTAGGAATCACACGAATATGCCGCGAAAGAGGTGAGTCGCGTGACTATAGCCATGGGACTTTGCCGCAGGATAGCTGATCGCTCTGGAGGCAGGCGCCTACGTTCAAGACGTCGAGTGGGAACGAGAGGGAGGCAGGCTGGTCATTGCCTCAGCACCAACCGTTTGCGGCGGGACTGTGCCAGATATTGGAAACTCAAGCCACAATGCCCTACTTAGCCCCCTTCGTAATGAGGATGGCTGGCCGAACATTACAGGCGCTGGCAAATCGATTAGCTTTGAAAACAAAAGCGCAGCATAAGCGGCATTACCAAGGCCCCGCGAAACAGGATGATCTGCCGCAACGAAACGTCCGACCGCAGCCGCCAAAAACCCACTCCGAGTCGGCGATCGGCGCACCTAGCGCTACAGAACGACAAGGCTTAGCGACGATCGCTGCCACCATTAACGCATACAGTGCGACGTATAGCATACGGAATCGCAACATCCTCTAGTCGGCATGTGAGTAAGACGTGGGGCCAGCGCGCTGGGGCGGGCTGGCCCGGTCATCGTTGGCCGGCGTAGCGGGAGAAGACGGCGTCGAATGGGGCGGTTTCGTTCGATCGATGATCGCGGATCACGACCGTACTGTCCTCAAGCCGCTTGCCGAGCGTCAGAGTGAAGGCCGGCCTCACTCAACTACGGCAATGTCGGCCAGCCGCCATGTGTCCCAGGCCACCGGCCGTTCGGTGTGGCAGTGCGCGCATGTGGTGGCGAGTTCGGACCGGTAGGTCGCTCCGCAGCTGGAGCAGGTCCGGTTGGCGATCGCCGCACGGGGGTCTGTCCGGGTCCCGGGCGGCCGGGTGAATACGAGGTCGTACTTCCCAGCCCAGGACAGCCACGACAGGCCAGGGACGGAATTGCTCATCCGCTCGCTCATCGCCCCGCCGAACGACACCGCTAGCGACGGCAGGCTGGTGGCCGAGGCCATGGCGGTCTGGCCCGAGGCGCCCGGGGCGGCGACAGCGCGCAGCTGGCTGAACGAGACCCGGACGCGCGCACGCTGCTGGCGCAGGTCGAGGCTGATCAGCTCCGGGGCCAGCGCTTGGTAGTCCACGGGAAGCCGCGCCTGGCGGCGCGAACCGGCGCGGCTGCCTTGCTCTTGGATGCGCTGCAGCCGGACGGAGCGCGCGGAGCTCCGTGCGTAGCGGCCGAAGAACGTCGACCAGAACGACTGGGCCGCGAGGTAGCGGATGGCCTCCTCGTCGCCTGTCGACATCGCGGCGAACATGACCAGGCAGATCAGCTGCGAGGCATCAAGCAGCAGCTGCTCGTCGAAATACGGATCGTCATGCCGGGCCTGCGCCAGGACGGCGGGCAAGTTCGGGTCGGCGGAGGGGGCCGGCGCGGGCTCCGTCAGTTTGCGGCCTCGCCTCCTGCCGCGCAGCACGGTCAGGTAGATCAACATGCCGAACAGCACCGCGAACATCAGCGCCCAGCCCGCGATGATGACAATGACCAGCACCCCGGCGGCGGATCTGGCCGCATTCCCCGCACCGGCCCCAACTACCATCCGCTTACCATGGCTCACGCTGCCAGGAGACCAGGACCCAGTCGTAATTTCCGGCGGTGACGACTCCCCTGCAGTACCGGCATGCCCCGCCGGGATCAAGGTCGAGGTGCGCGCCGCACGACGGGCAGCGGTTGGCTGGCAGGCCACCGGAGGCCGGGGTGATGGCGCCGGCGGAACGGGCAAACGTCAGGTCCTCCGACCAGCTCGCCACCTCAGGGCCGCCGCGCAGCGTGAGGCCGGTGTGCTCGTGCCGTTCCATTCGCCACCCCTCGCAGCGCACCCGAACCCGCACCTGTTCGACAAGCTGGCTCCGGGTGGCCTCGACGACAGCGGCGCCGACCGCCCGCCACGCGCCGTTGCAGGATACGTCCGAACGGGCCCGCAGCTCGAGCAGGGCCTGGTGAGCACGGTACAGGCCGTTCGCCATGAAGGTCCGGGTGCAGGTCGCGTCGCCCGAGACGAGGCTCTGGCAGTTCAGCTCCGTCGCGGCGACGGCCCAGTCCGTCAGCGCGGTGACGCGAAACCCCGGGTCGCCGTCCGCGATGGCCGCACCGCCGTACCCGATGACCGCGTCGCCTGGAACAGGCGGCAAGGTGCCGTGCCCCCAGCGTGCTTCGTCGCCAGCGGTGATGTCGATCAACGAGCCGTACCGGAATGACTGGCGGCCTGACTCCACGAGCCGTACCAGCATCATCGGCAGGACGAGGATCGGGAGCAGGAGGATGACCAGGAGGAAGAGCAAGATCTTGAACAGGGCGAACGGATTAGCGCAGCCCCGCCCGCCGCCCGGGCTGTCGGGGCTCGTGATCGAGCCGCTGGTGGCCCAGCGTGACACCGCGGTATAGGCGAGGAAGAGCCGCTCGGGGAGCGGGAACTTCTCACGGTCGGCGGGCATGTAAGTCGTCCGCGCGGGGGCGAGTCGGCATGTCGTCATTATTCGCATGAACGCGCAGTCCCGGGCAACCATCGCTCGGACGAGGAAGGCAGAGCCCGGACTTGGCTGGCGCACGACACGCGGCATGACAGTTGGCCGCCGCAACCGATCAGCCCATCGCGTCTGCGCCTTGGACCAGGCGTGCCCCCGCAGCCCGAAGACCGGCCGCCGCCGGTGACCGACTTGGTCAGCCACCCGTCCAGCTATCCCTGCGACCAGGCCGGGAATGACGAACCGTGACGAACGACTCGTGTACTGAGGAACAACTCCCTGCCGAATCTTTGTGTCTGTCGTTCGGACTGCAGTAAGCCGCGCCGGTGCGCAGATGTGCCAGTTCTGGCACTGTCGGCCAGTAACCATCATTTCGCGTGATGGTACCGGCTATTGCCGGGCGAACCAGTCCAGGACAAGCTTCGTGACCGCCTGCGGCTGCTCGCGCTGCAGGAAGTGGCTGCTGCCGGGCACGAGCTCGAACCGGTACGGGCCGGTGAAGTGCCGGGCCTGGTCGTGCATCACCTCGGCCCGCTTGTCCTCGGCACCGCACAGGGCCAGGGTCGGCACCACGATCGGCCGGCCCGCCGCCTGCCGCACCTCCGCCAGGTCCGGGTCCGCTCTGGCCGGGTCGAACATGGCCCGGTAGTAGCCCAGTGTCGCCTCCAGCGCGCCAGGTACGGCCAGCATGCGCTTCACCTCGGCCAGGTGCTCCTCATCGGTGAAGCCGGGCGCGGTCCAGTAGTCCCACAGCCAGTCCACGAACGCGTAGCCGTCCGCGCACAGCGCTC
>JBEKKH010000324.1:0-8594 GCA_050010815.1 Streptosporangiaceae bacterium
TCAAGGGGGTCCTCGCGTGACGGTTTTCGTGTGAGAACCTGAATCATCACCCGCGGCAGCCTGGCCGCGCTCCCGCTCCGGCAAATGACAGGCAGGCCCGCGCCACGTCTCCCCGCGCCCGCTGTCGGCACCCCGCAAACCAGTCACTTAAAGTAACGGCTACGGCTGGCCCGGAACCCCCAGAAAACCCGCCGGAGGGTCGCGTCAAGCCACCCCATAAGTCACGCACTGCTACACCGACTTTGACGAATCCCTGGGACGCCGAGCGCTTCGGGGGATGGCCCGGCGGTAGTGCTCGGTCAGGACCTCACTGAGGCTGCCGGGCCGGTACGCCACGGTGCGCTGGCATATCTGGCAACGGGTGACCGGCAGCTGGGTAACGGTGACAGGGAAGCGGCGGGAAGGTGACTTGCTCATTTGTCTCTACGATGCCAGCCCCGCCGGAGTGATCTTGCCCTGAGCTTGTGCCGTACGCACTCCACGTGGCAGAAGCGCGCATCCGCAATGCGCTATTTGAGATCCATAATTATGCAGGTCGGCGGGCCGCATGCCGACGAATCTTGACTCGCGCCATCGCTGCCTACAAGGTGAATGCCTCTTGCCCTGCTCATGTCGCAGCCTAATGTGGCGTCTGTCACGGCGGATTCTACGTAATGCGGTTACCGCGCCGATCGGGGTGATCTGCGTTGACATCTGCGGATGGCTGCGGAGGATGAGACAAGGACGCAGAGGTTTACTCTGTGCGCTTGTGCCGATGCGCGGGAGATGACAATGTTGCCGTTAGCTGAGCTGAACCGGAGGCGACGTGCAGGTCACGATCCCCAGCAGTCACCTACGGGAAGCGATGGGGCGGCAGACGGTGCGGTTCCGCGTCTCCAGGCTTCGCCGTATGACCTCCCGGCCGTTCGGGCTGACCTCGGCTGATACCGCGGTGATGCTCGGAGACGAGTCGTCCTCAATGGGCCTGGCCGCGGAGATCAGGGCCGCCGTGACCCACGCCCCGGTGCGCCTGGATAGCATCAGTCTGCTCTACGGAGACTGCCTGGACCTGTCCGCTTCCCTCGTCGAGGTCATCACCCGCTGGGATGGCAGCGCCCGGCGCGGTCACGGCCGGCCGGCCGGTAATTTCCCGCCGTACGCCTGGGAGCTCGGATCTGCCGCGCACCGCGACGAGGCGATCGCGCGGGGGGACTGGACCCTGGCGGGCGGTGACGCGAAGCCTGCTGACGGCCCGTTCCATCCGGGCAGCATCGACGTCGTCATCAGCGGAACGCCGTCACGGGTCGCCGTCGTCTCCTTCCGTCACTTCATGGCGCTCTCGTTCACGGCGCAGGACGCGGAGGTAACGGTAGTCAGCCGCCATCCGCCCCCGGAGCTGCCGCACTTCGACCTGGTCGCTGACCTTCAGCCGTTCTGCTCCGGCTGGGCGAGGTTCATGGAAGATGTTTACGAGCGGTTGTACGGGCATCCTCGACCTGACCCGATCTGACCTGACCCTCAGGCCACCTTCGGTAGGGGAGGCCACGTGGTGCGCCCGGCCCCGGCAGGCCCCATCGCGGTGGTCTTCTCGTGTGCCACGTCGGCGCGGATATTCGCCTTGGCTCCGCTTGATGAGTTCCTCTAGCTCCGGCATGAATTCGCCGGTCATCCCGGCCGCGCGGCAACCCGCCTGGCTCCGCTCGTGGTTGGCCATATACCGCACGACGGTGTGGTGGGAGCCCGCAAGCTCGGTGGCGTCCCGCAACGCCCCTTTCAGGTCGTGCGCCTCCGGGATGTTCATGGGCTCATGCCGGGCATGCCCCGCCGGGGAAATCAGGAAGCGAACCATGAGATCCGCCCTTCCTGTGCATGCCAGGGCTGGTCATTGTCACTAAGGCGCGGCCCGGTAACCCAGGCTCAGCACAACCGGGACCGCTCCGAAGGGCATGCGGGACCGAGCGCCGGGTTTGTCCGGCGCGCGCGGGTCATCGATGTCGGGCCAGCGCATCTTCAGGTGCTGGCAGGTCAGTCCCGCCACCGAGTACGGGAATTCCATGGCCGAGATGGCGTGCACCCGCAGTAGGCCGCCCCACCGGAACGCGGCGAACACCTTGGCCAGCTCGCGGACCGGCAGGGGCCGCCGCGCGGTGAGGTCGATCAGGTAGACCGCTTCGGCCAGCTCGGTCAGGTCGCTGGCGCACTGGGCTAGCGCCGCCGATCTGGTCCGGAACACGGTGCCGTCCGAATTGACGGTACCCAGCTTCTCGCCCTGCACCGGCGAGTAACGCGGCCGGGCCTGGCACTGCATCCAGTCGCAGGCCGCCAGCAGCTCCCAGCAGATCCCGGTGCGGCTGGCCACATCCTGGTACAGCGGCTGCGCCCGGGTCAGCGGGCCCTTGGCTATCGCGGCGAAGCCGGCGGTTACCGCCTGCGGAATCTGCGGCACATAACCGCTTGTGCTCATCCGCGAGCCCCTGGGCGCGATCCGCGGCCCGGGCCGCTGTCCCGCTTCCAGCGCGGGTCGCGTAGCCGGCATCCGCCCCGTCGTATCCCCGGCGTCCGGCACACTGGGCCGTGACCCGCTGCCCCTCCGTCTGTTTCCGGCCGCGCGCGCCCCGGTCACGCCGGCGGCCAGGGTGCCCGCCACCCCGGGAATGCTCGCCCCGCCAGGGATCCCTGTGCCCCCGGGAACAGCTGGGGCCCCGCGAGCTCCCCAGACGCCGGGAACGCTCGCAGCCTCCCGGACACCCGGCGCCCCCCTGGCCGAAGCGCCGTCGGCCAGTGCCCCCGGAGCCGAGGCGCCCGGCACCGCTGCCGGCGGCGCCACCGCTCGCTGGCCCGCGACCTGATGCTCCGGGGGCGCGACGGCCTGCGCGGCGGCCGGCGTCGCGGAATCGTAGCGGTACAGGTTGTACAGCCGCATCAGCGCGATCAGGCTGGAGCCGTAGTCCGGATCGGTGGCGTAGACGCCGGTCAGGGCGGCCGCGAACGCGTCCGGCACGTGCCGGACGGCCATGGCGTGCTGGTAGGCATGGCCCGCGGCCAGCAGCTGGCTGTGATCCGCGATGCTCTGCGCGATGTTGCGGTACACCCGGAACGGGGCGGTGCGGGTAACCCAGGTGCCGTTCGCGTACTCCTGGGTCGGCCGCATGTCACTGCCGGCCGGACCGGTTCCCTTGATCCCGAACAGGTTGTGGTCCGCCGTCGCGAGCTCGCTCTGCCCCCAGCCCGATTCGTCGATGGCCTGCGCTATGGTGACCGCGGCCGGGATGCCGTACCTCTGCTGCGCCGCGATGGCTCCCGGCGCCACCAGGCTGATGAACGCCTGCTGGGCAGCGGTGCCCGGCACGCCTGCCGGCGGCTGGTCGTGCCGGGTGTAGCTGGGAGCGTGCTGCCCGGCGGAGCTGCCGCCCGGGGTGCCTGCGAGCATTCCGGGGATGGCGGCCGTCCCCGCCCGGGCCGCCCGGCGGACCCGGCCCTGACCCGAGGCGCCCGGGCCGGCCGGCGTCCGCGCGCGGCTGCCGCCACCGGGCGTGGATGCGGCCGTCCCCGGGATCGCCGCCGATCCGTGGTCCTGCCGGGCTGCCGCCCCGGCCATCTGCGATGTCACCCCCGGCACCTGAGCCGCGCCAGCCGCGGCGTGCGAGCCGCCCCCGCCAGACTGGCCGTCGCGGCCTGCCGTGCCGACCAGCTCGCCGTTGTTGACGAATCCGAGCACGCCCTGGGCGGCGAGCGGGGCCGGGAACTTGTGCGCGTTCACGGTGAGGTCCGGCAGCGAGTCCGCGCCGACGGTATACAGAGCGGCGCCGGCATACCCGGTGACCACCTCCACGTGCCCGTCGAACAGCACCCAGTCGCCCGGCTGCGGCTGGTAGCCGTCGCCGAGCGGGTGCCAGCGGTGATGCGCCTGCGCGTCCTGCACCATCGACACCACGTCCGGCGACGCCGGGTTGGGCTGCACGCGGACATCGGCCCACCGGTACAGCGGCCACGGGTAAGAGCCACCCCCGGTCACCCAGCTTTGCTGGCCGGCCGCCTGGGCGCCGAGCGCCAGCGTGAGGCTGGCGAACGCCGCGCATGACTGGCCATGGTCGACGCCATTGGTGCTGTCCGCCTGCCAGATAAGCGTCTCCATCTCGGCTGGCGTCCTGCTCTGCGCCATCTCCAGGTAGTGCTTGGCCACGCTGACGATCGCCGACCGCAGCGCGCCGTCGTTTGACGAGGCCGGCGTGTCCAGTGCCGTCCAATGGGCCGGGATGCTGGCCGGGGATGTCAGCTCGGCGACGGTGCCGTGGGCGAAGGTGTATCCGGTCATCGCCCCGCAGGTGCTCAGGCTAACCAGCGCGGTGGCCCGCTGCCATGCCGGCTTCTTGACGGACTGCACGGAATCAGCTCCTTCCCCGGCCCCGGGAATGTGCCGCCGGTGCCGAATCGTCGTTACCTCCCGGGGTTCGGCAGGGTCTTGAGGATGGCCTGCACCTGCGGGTCTCCGGGGTTGCCGGCGTTGTCGAATAGCACGCTCACGTCCTGCGCGGCGACTGCGGTGGCGCCGACCATCCACTGCTGGTAGACGTCGGCCACGAGCGCGGCCTGGCCTTCCCCGCTGGTCACCGGGGTGGCGCACAGGCTGGGGAACCCGGCGTGCGAGATGATGGCCGGCGATCCGGTGTACCTGGCGCAGTTCTCCGGCTTGCTCTCCAGCCCCGGCTGGACCGTCGGGCTGCCGCTGGTGCCGGTCTCCGTCGCCCCGCCGATGATGTTGTTGATGGCCCGCGCCGCCACCTCCAGGCTGTCGACCGGGTGGAACGGGTCGTAAGGATGATGCAGGTTCAGCGTCCACGCGATCTGGCCGCCCTGGGCGGGCGTGATGGGCTCCAGCCCCTTCCTGCCGGTCCCGGCGTCGGCGTAGCCGGGATTGTCGTTGCTCGTCAGCAGCGCGAACACCCACAGGATCTGGCTCGTGTCCTTGCCGCAGGCGAAATTGACCTGGCCCGGCTCGGAAACGACGTCCGGGTTCTGGCAGGCAGTGGTTATCTCGCTTTGCACGGTCGCCACGCTCGGCGGCCACGACGGGCCCTTCCTGAACACGATCGTCGTGCCGATAGCCAGCAGTACCAGGCCGGCGGCCGACGCGATGGCGATCTTGCGGCCGCGCCGGGGCCGGGGCTGCCGGGCCGCGCGCCGCCCCCGGTCGATGAGTACCTGGGTCCGGTCGTCGGCCGGGCGCCGGCCGTCCTGCGGGATGGGCCGGGCGTGCCCGGCCGCGGGAGAGCGCCGGGTCCGGAGACCCGGGGTCCGGCCGGAGTCGCGTTCGTGCCGCGAGTCGCCGGTGGCGCCCGGGAACTCCCGGCGCCGGCGGCCGGCGGCGCCATCGGCGCGGCGAAACGCCGCAGTGTGGCCGGGTGCTGGCTCGGCGAGCTCGCGGGCCCCCGACTCCCGCCACTCAGAAACCTCCTTCTCCAGATCGAGGACCCTGAGTTCCATATCCGAGAACCACTCATCATTGTCCTCGGCGCAAATTTCGACTCGCTCGTCCATTACCATCACCCCTGACACATGGCCTGAACTGGGCACTCCGGGCCGGCACGGCACATGCTCGCGAGGCAGCCCCTGGCAGCTGTCAGCCGCGTCCGCGGCCGGCTGGGCCCGACCCGGCGGGGACCGGCCGCAGGCCTGACTCACGAGCTCGACTTCAGCCACTATTAGAACATACATGCGATCTATATTGAAGCTGGCAATCGCTGAGGATTTTTATTCGAACTAGGTCCGTGCATGTGCGAAGAGCGCGTTCCGACGCAGAACCATCACGTAGCACGTGCCGGCGTACTCGGATGACCCAGCGGGGCAAGGGCCGATATCGGCAGGGAGTGCTGGTGCACATCGCCGGCCAGAACGTGAGTTTCGGCAGCTGACGCGGCTGCACGCACCCACCGGTGACCGTCTGCCTGCATCCGCGGATCCAGCCGTCGGCAGGCACATGCTCAACCACGCAGACTCCCTCACCCGGGAGGGATCCGGGCACTACCGCCCGGCTCAGCGGAGGCTCCCTCATGCCGAAATGAGTAAGTCATCCGCTCGAATATCTATGCACGAAGTGGAATACTCACTCACGCTATCTCGACCTCGCCGGCGATCGCCGTAGAGCATTTTCCATCGTTCTGGTAGGCAATCGCTTAATATGAGCGCATTGCTTGCCGGCGAATCGTGGCTCGCGGGCCGATCAGAACATGCCTTCATGGCGGCCTGCGGCCGCTGCCATCTGCCATACCGGCGCGTATCCGGCCATGTCAGGCACCCGGCGGACGTTCAGGGGCTAGTGGCTCTGGCCCGGGGCCGCCGGCGGGGTGGATGGCCTTCGCGGCGGTCCGCCGCAGCACCGCTTTGCGGATCTCTGCGGCCACCACGATCGACAGGGCCACGGCGGTGCAGATCAGCCATTGCCGGACGTCGAGCCTGACGGTTCTCAGCACGGTCTGGAAGATGCTCAGGACGGTGGACAGGACCAGGAGGACGGAGGACCCGCTGGTCGTGATGACGAACGTCTTGTCGGAGAAGGTGCCGAGGGAGAACGCCGAGTCCCGTTCGTCTTTGGACTCGATGGAGAAGAACAGAAGGAACAGCGCGAACGTGACCATGCCCATGGTCCGGGCGATGGCGAGCCCGTGCACCTGCTCTGCCCCGCTGATCACGCTGAGGGTGCCGATCGTCATCAGCAGGCCGGCAAGGGCGAGCCAGACGATGAGCGTGCGGGTCAGGATCGGCCGGGCGGGCGGCAGCGGCGGGCGTTCCATCAGCCCGGCGGCGGGTTTGCTGTAGCCGAGCCCGACCGACTGGATGGACAGCATGGTGAAGCTCACCCACAACGTCTGCAGCGGGAGCAGCGGTATGCCCTCGGCGACGTTGAAGATGCTGGCACCAAGGAACGTGGCGATGTAGCCGAACAGGCCGCCGATCTGGAACCGGATGTACCGGGCGAGGTTGTCATACAGCCCGCGGCCGAGTTCGACGGCCTTGACGATGGCGGAGAAGTTGTCGTCGGTCAGGATCATCACCGCGGCTTCCCTGGTCACCTCGGTGCCGGTGCCCATCGCGATCCCGATGCCGGCCTTCTTCACCGCGGGCGCGTCGTTGACGCCGTCCCCGGTCATCGCGACGATCTGGCCCTTCTTCCTGAGGATGTCGACCAGGCGGACCTTGTGCTCGGGGGTAACGCGGGCGATCACGCCGATGCCGTCGACCTTGGCCAGTGCCTCCTCCTCGCTCATAGCGGCGAATTCGGCGCCGGTAAGCACGGTGCCGTCGATGCCGAGCTGGCCGGCGACCGAGGCCGCGGTGACCGCGTAGTCGCCGGTGATCATCCGGACCCGGATGCCGGCCTTCTTCGCCGTCGCGATCGATGCCCTGGCGGTGGGGCGGGGCGGGTCGACGATGCCGGCCAGGGCGAGCAGCTCAAGCCCGGTGACCAGCGGGAGCAGATCGGCGCCGGGGTCGAAGGCCGCCGGGTCGAAGTCCTTGCGCGCGATAGCGATCACCCGCAGGCCCTGCTCGCCCAGCCGCTGGTTCTCGGCCAGGTACCGCTGCCGGAATTCGCCATCAGCCGGCGCCAGGCCGGCGTCGGCGTCGGCGACCGTGGCGGCCCGGGGCAGCAGCTGGTCCGGCGCTCCCTTGACGAAGCACCGGATCACCTGTCCGCCGGACGTGCCGGTCATCGTGTGAAACGTGGTCATCAGCTTGTAGGCCGCGTCAAACGGAAGCTCGCCGATCCGCGGGTACCGTTCCCTGGCGGAGACCGCGTCGATGCCGGCCTTGGCGGCCAGCACGACCAGCGCGCCCTCGGTCGGGTCCCCGATCAGCTCGCCGTCCCTGACCACCGCGTCCGAGCACAGCACCACCGGCACCAGGAACTCATCCAGCGGGATATCCCCCTGCCCGCCAACCCTGGTAATCCGCCCGGCGGTCGAGTAGCCCTTCCCCTCGACCGCGTACCGGCGGCCGGCGGCCGTCATCTGGACCGCGGTCATCTGGTTCAGCGTCAGCGTGCCGGTCTTGTCCGAGTTGATCGCCGAGGTGGAGCCCAGCGTCTGGGTCGATGCCAGCCGTTTCATGATCGCGCCGGCGCTGGCGAGCTGCTGCGTCCCCCACGCCAGGATGGTCGTGACCACCGTGGGCAGCCCGACCGGGATCGCGGCGATGGCGAAGGCGACGGCGGCGTTGAAAACCGCGATGAACGTCTCGCCCCGGGCCAGGTCCAGCGCCATCGACGCGACCAGCGCGATGCCCGCGATCACCAGGATCTGCCCCGTCAGCCGGTCCATCTGGCGGGTGAGCGGGGTCTTGACCGCCTGCTCCTCGGCCAGCATCCCGGAGATGTGGCCGACCTCGGTGGCCATCCCGGTCGCGGTGATGACGAACTCGCCCGCGCCGCGGCTGACGCTGGTGTTCATGTACACCATGTCGGTCCGGTCACCGAGCGGCGTGCCGGCGCCCGCCACAGGCTCGGTGCCCTTGGCGACGGGCAGGCTCTCCCCGGTCAGCGCGGACTCGTCGACCTCCAGCGTGGCCGCCTTCAGCAGCCGCCCGTCCGCGGGCACGATATCGCCCGCCTCGATCGCGAC
>JBEKKH010000325.1:0-10061 GCA_050010815.1 Streptosporangiaceae bacterium
CGGACGGGGACTGGGGACGGCTCCGTTCGGCAAGGATAGTCTGCAGCACGCGACGGCCATCACGAAACGCGTTCAAGTTGCTCACACCATGAATTCGGGCGTGCTCGAAGCTCGGGACCTCGGCGACGACCAGTCCCGCTTTTGCGACGCGGACGTGGATGAGCGTCTCGACCTCGAAACCGTCGCCCCAGAACCGGCAGTCACTGTCAGGTTGAGAAGACGTAGCATCCAGGCCCAGAACCGGCAGATACCGCCGCCAGAAGACATTGAACCCATAACAGAGATCTGAGTAGCTTCTACTATAGCAGGCATTGAAGAAGGTTGTTAGCGCGTAGTTGCCGAAACTGCGCAGACGCGTGATGTCACTGCTGCCGCCACCTTCAACGAACCGCGTTCCCTTGGCAAAGTCAGCGCCGTCGAGTAGCGCCGCTACAAACCTTGGAATCTCGCCTGGGTCGGCGGAGCCGTCAGCGTCGACCGCCGCGATAATGTCACCTGTCGCTACTGCGAATCCGCATGCAAGCGCATTGCCTTTGCCCTTACGCGTCTGCGCGACTACTCGCACATCCGGCCTTACCTGACTCGCGATTTCCGCAGTGCCATCCACAGAGAATCCGTCGACGAGAATAACCTCGTAAACATCGGCGGGAATCTGGGAAAAGACATGCGGTATATTACGAGCTTCGTTGAGCGCAGGAACTACTACAGATACTGAAGGCATCAGCATTATATCCAGGCCCCTAAATGTTAAAATCTGCGTGCCAGTTTGCCATGGATGCCGCGTCAAGGATCGCCACACGGTTTCCCTCGTTGTCCGACTGATGGAGCACTGCCACGTGAAGGTCATCCGCCCTCGAGAGCAGCATTGACCTGATGTCCGGTGCCCCGGCGGAGAACATGCCGGACACGTTGGGCTCCTCACACAGGACCACATTCCCCACCCTTCAAACGGCGCTTGTAGGTGCAAACCCCCCAAACGGCGCGAACGGACACAACAGTGATGTCAGCGTTCGCCGCGTTCGGTCTGACCTACACACACGACGTCACAGCTAGGGAAGCAGGATTGCACAAACAAACCCGCATTCGGGGCTAAATGGGGAAATGAGATACCAACTCGATACCCTTCAAGATCATTTACGGATGATCGATGAGGCGGACAGTCATGGACGGCGTGGGCAGATGGGTGATCGCGCTGTAGGTAGGTCGAGAATGCGGCAACTAAGCGGTCACCCCTTCGCCGCGATCCGTCACTGCTCCTTATTGTGCCGACTTGAATACACAGGGTGGGCGGGCCCAGTGTTGTAATATTCCCGGAACCGGTGCCCACTTCCCTCAGAGAAAGACCTTATGAGAGCTCGGCTGGTGATCCTCGTAGCCGTCGTGGTTGCTGCTGCCGCTGTGATCTTCGCGGTCAGTCGCTTGGTTTCTTCGCCTAGTCCAGCGTCACTGCCGTCCAACCCGGCCTCTTACCTGGGCGTTTATGAGAAAGGACCGCCCGATACCTACCAGCCGGTCACCGGTTTCACCAAGATAGCGGGTACGCAGCCGAACCTCGTCGGGTATTACAGCGGCTGGGGGGAACCCTTCCAGACTTCGTTCGCGAAGACCGTCAACAGGCACGGCGCGGCTACGATCCTGCAGTGGGATCCCACCCTTGCCTCGGCCTCGAAGATCGCCGCTGGTGGTTACGACAGCTACCTGCGCTCGTTTGCGGACAGCGTCCGCGAGTTCAGCAAGCCGGTTGTTATCGGCTTCGGTCATGAGATGAACGCCTACTGGTACTCGTGGGGTTACGGGAACCTGCCACCCTCGACGTTCGTAGCGGCCTGGCGGCACATCGTGACCCTGTTCCGCAGTCAGCATGCTGACAACGTCACCTGGCTGTGGACACTTCAGGCGGACGAACGTGGCACCGGCCCAGTTTCTTCATGGTGGCCCGGTGCGAAGTACGTCACCTGGATTGGCATCGATGGCTACTACTACGGCCCCTCCGAGACCTTCTTCAGCATCTTCGGCGAGACCATTGCACAGGTACGAATCTTCACGGGCCTGCCGATACTGCTGTCAGAGGTCGCCGTAGGTCCCGAGGCTGGCCAAGCCCGGAAGATCCCTGACCTGTTCGCCGGGATGCGCCAGTACGGCACCCTAGGGCTGGTGTGGTTCGACATCGCCCAGCACCAGGGTACCTACCACCAGGACTGGCACATTGAAGACAACCCTGCGGCCGAAACGGCGTTCCGGCGCGCCGCTTCCGCCCTGACCCTGGCGCATCCGTAGCTAACGCCCGTGCGCGCTGATCCCACGCCGCCGCTAAGCGTCCTGTCGTGAGCACGGACTACGTCCGTTAGGGCCAATAGGTCTTTGGGTGGTATGGTCGTGAGCTCATACCGCTCGTAGCGCTGGCTTTGGAATGGCGCTTTAGCGCGGACTGCGATGATCGTTGGCAGCCGGGCCAGTAGGGCGTCTAGGTCGCTCTCCTCGATTTGCTCGCCATCAGGGCAGTCTTCGGCGGCGATCCACAGTGACCGCCGCTTGTCCCACAGGAAGGACCACTGGTCGCTGAGCTGGCCAATCCTGTCGAGCTGACTTGGCGCGAGATTTATGACGTCGACCTCGATGGCTCAGCTGTACCCACGCCTCGTCGGGCTCGCTCAGCCCCGGCGTCATGAGGGCGGATTAGGTCAGGCATCGGCAATCCTCTTCCGGTCCTCCTGCTCGGCTACCACTTCATCAAGCCGGGCTCGCGGGTCACCCCGTACCAAAGGCACGGGGTTCTTCGTGTCGAGGTACTCGACGGCCATTTCAAGCTGGCGGCGGTAGTCACGCAGCTCATACGTGGTCATGGCATGCAAGGGATGCTTCGGCTGGTCTACCGTTTCGGGTGGTCCCGTCACGGGCTGGGCTACGGTGGCTGGCATCGGCTGACAGTCCTTCAAGCTGGAGGTGAAGGGCCTTATCTCGCTTCCTAACGTCTCAACCGGAGAGCACAATTGCTATGTGGCGCGGCTAAGGCACACGCTTCCGCCACAGTCCGCCACGGTGGAGATGGAGAGCACGATGGAGCGCGACCTGGACGCGATGTTCCTCGGCACGGTGCTGCGCAGGGCCCGGATCGCGGCGGGCATCACCAGCCAGGATGAGCTAGCCGACAGGCTCGGCTATGAACGGACCGTCATCGCCAAAGCCGAGTCCGGGCAGCGCCCGCCCTCCCCAGACGTGGCCAGGGCCTACGCCCAGGAGTTCCCGCAGCTCAACGCGCTGATCGACCATGGCCTGATCGAAGAATGGTCAGAGCACATCAGGAAGAACGGGGGATCGTTCCCTAAGTTCTTCGTGGATTGGGTAGATGCCGAAAAGAACGCTGCCACGCTGTTCTACTGGGCTCCCATCCTGGTCCCCGGCATGCTTCAGGTCGAGTCATACGCTCGTACAATCCTGGCGACAGAACCGGGCGAATCCGAGTCGCCAGACGTGCTGCTGGCAGGCAGGCTGGAACGCCAGCAGGTTCTCTCCCGCCCGCAACCGCCAGCTGTCACCGTCGTGATGGCCGAGGCTGTATTGCACCGGGGCGTCGGCGGTCCCGCTGTGATGTACGAGCAACTCACCCATCTAGCGGAAGTCGGCCAGCAGTCGAAGGTCATGATCCAGGTGATACCGGCGGAGGTGGGCGCACATGCCGGATTGGCGGGACCTGTCTCGATAGCCGATCATGAGGAGCGGCCCACCGTGGTTCACCTCGATTCGTTCACGGCTGGGCAGACGACGGGGGCACCTGAGATTGTCGCCAAGGTACGGCAGATGTCGGACATGCTGCGCTGTGAAGCACTCCCGCGCGGTGCCTCGCAGGAACTGATCATGAAGGTGGCGAAAGAACGATGGGCGATATGAACTGGCGGAAGAGCAGTTACAGCTCCGGTAACGGCGGCGAGTGCATTGAGGTAGCCAGCCCCGATGATGCTGTGGCCGTCCGCGACACCAAGCAGGACGGTACCGGACCCGTGCTCCGGTTCACCCCGGCCGCGTGGCGCCGGTTCGCCGGCCAGCTGAAGCGATCGTTAGCGTCTGACCCAACCTAAGGCCCGACGATGCCAGTGAGAGGCACTCTGCTGAGCCGCGATCGGGCGGCCGGCGGAGGTGGCACCAGCATGGTGCCAGCGGTGCGGATGTTGCGGAAAGAGCGCGACACGATCCATGACGAGGCCGGGCCGCCACGATGAACGGTTTAGGCGGCCCTACGTTCCACCGTGCCGACTGTCACCGGCCCATAGGGCAAATCCCGCTCAGCGAAAATCGGCACTAGCCGGTAGACGAGTGGTGCATACGGCTAGATACCGCCGACGACCGCGCCTACGGTACTGGTCGCCGTGTTGGTCACCGCGCCAACAGCACTCGTGGTCGCGGTGGCAGCCGAACCCGCGGTACTCGTGGCCGTGGCGGCGGTGGCCGTGGTGGTGGCGGCGACATCGGTGGCGGTATCGGCGGCCGTGGTGGCGACGTCGGAAACTGTTTTGCCGACGGCCGCCACCGTCGTGCCGGCTGTGCTGGCTACACCCGTGACTGCGCTGGTGGCGGTACCTGTGACACCGGTCACGGCGTTGGTGGCCGTACTGACCACGCCGGAGGCCGCATCGGTCACGCCTGTTACCGTGGCGCCTGCCGTTTCAGCCAGGCCGGCCACGGCGTTGCCCGCGGTATTGGCGAGATCGGACACGGCTGCGCCTGCTGCGCTCGTAATCGTCTGGCTCGGGTCGCCTGGGGTGCTCGCGGCGGTGAGCCCGTCAGTTGACTGGGTCTGGCTGGCTTGGGCGGGAGCGGCCGCGCCTGTTACGGAGTCGGCGCGCGGTACGGCGCCGGCCGGCCCGGCCGGCGCCGTCACCGCGGCCAGGGAACCGACGCCGACCGGTGAACCGGAACCCGGGCGGGCCGGTGAACCGGAACCTGGGCGGGCCGCGACGACGGCTGCGCCTCCTCCGGGGGCGCCTCCGGCTGGCTTGCGCTTACCGGTGACAGAACTGTAGGGCGCGGTGACCGGGACGACGGGGCCCGCTGCGGCGTGCGCGGGCGCGGGCGTGAGCGGGGTGACGTTGACCGCCAGGAGCATGCCGCCGGCCACCGCTATACCCGCGGCGGTCCCGGTGACCGTGGTGACCGGATGCCATCGCCAGGTGCGCCAGTGCCCGGTCAGGCCCGCACGCAGGATCGCCGACCGCTTGGCCGAGCCGAGCGCGGACGACGCGGCGGCGAGCGCGACCGGGGTCAGGATCGAACCGAGGCGGCTGTTGAGCTCGGTCAGTTCGGTAAACAGGTCCTGGCAAGCCGGGCAGTGCCCGAGGTGCTCCTGCATGGCGGCCCGGCGGCGCTGGCTCAGCCGGCCTCGGGCTCCGGCACCGAACTCGGTCGCATAGGCCCGGCAGGCCGCCGGGATATTCGCGCCGACGTGCTCCTCCAGGTACGCCTGCCTGAGCCCTTCCCTGGCGCGCATGGCCAAGGCGGAAACGCCGTTGGCGGACAGGCCGAACGTCGGCGCCACCGCGGCCGGGGCCTTGCCCTCCACCTCTAGCTGCCACAGAACCTCGCGCCAGCGCGCGGGCAGCCGGCCGAAGGCCCTGGTGACCAGGCGGGCCTCATCCCGGGCTTCGGCCTGTGCGTCCGCGGCGCTGGCTATCCCCGGGCTCATCCGGCCCGATGCGCCGGTCTCATCCTCGGCCTGGACGTCCAGGTCAGCGACCACCGTCAGGCGACGCCTGGCCCGCTGCCAGTCGTAGGCCAGATTGCGCACGGCGGTAAGCAGGTACCCGCGGAACGCATGGCTCGGGCCGCCGCCCGCCCGGATAGCGGCCAGCACGCGGGCGAAGGCCTCGGCCACGACGTCATCGGCCACATCGGGTGGCACCATCGACAGCGCGAGCCGCCGCGCGGCGGGCGCGTGCTCGACATAGAGCTCTTCGTAAGACCGGGACTCATCCGCCGGAGCGACTCGGCTGGCCTCAGTGGCATGATCGCAGGAACGGTCAAGCATGGCGCGGCCGGGTGATCTGGCAGGAATGGCGGAGGGTAGTCACGATTCTCCCGCGGGCCGTCTTTGGTAGGGCACAGGTTACCTGTGCCTCGGCTTTCCGTACCGGCCCGTGATAAACATCCGCTGCGGTTAGGGCTACCTTTGCTCGATCCAGCCGTAGCGCATGCGTCCCACCAGCTGCACGCGAAGAATGACCGGTGCGGCCGGCCCGGCGCCCGGCCGGATCTTGATGTCGGCGTAGCGCATTTTCAGCGCGTCCGCGTCCACCACCAGGCCTGGGCCCGTGACCAGGATCAGAGATCCGCCCCGCATGTTCAGGTCGAAAAGCAGCCCGTCGTGCGTGATCACCGCGTCGGTGAAGTCGAGCCACACGTCGCACCATGACGAGGACAGCTCCAGCCGTCGCGGAACCACCCAGCGGCCGGTACGCCGGACCGAACCTCCCCGCTGGCCGATCCGGATCAGGTCCCCGGACTGGACCACGGCCACGCCCGGCTGGCCCGGCTCGCCCGGCTCGCCCGGGCCGCCCGGGCCCGCTACCAGGTCAGCGGTGAGCCGGGCCAGGTCACCGAAGGTGCGGGAGGACAAGGCCGCTGCCAGTCGGTCATCCAGCTCGTCAGGGGTCAGCCGGCCGTCCCGGGCCGCGACGCGCAGCACCTCCATGACCCGGTCCCGGTCGGCATCTGAGGCCCTCATCCCCGGCCACGAGCCGGGTCCGGAAGGCTCGCCGGCCGGCCAGAAGCTCGCCGACACATCCCCTCCCGTGCCGCTGACGGCTCCGCATGTAGCTGCCGGCCAGAACCCGGCAAGCCTACGCTAACCCGCTTGCCTGCCATCGGCCAAGCTCACGGACGCCTAAGCCTGGGCGCCTCGGCCGGCCGCCACGGCCCGTGACACCATTGGGGTCGTGGTGCACGATCGCGATGTCGCTGCCTTCTCCGAACGCGCCCCTGGTTACGAGAGCGGGTGGCGCGGCCGATTGCACCACGAGATCGCCGACAAGGCGATCGACCTCGCCCTGGCGGGCTCGGCCCGGCCGCACCGGGTCCTGGACGTGGGGTGCGGAACCGGCTATCTGCTGCGAGGGCTGGCCGTCCGGGTCCCGGAGGCGCGCGAGCTGGCCGGGATCGACGCCGCGCCTGCGATGATCGAGACGGCCCGGACGATGGCCGGCGACCGCCGGATCCGGTTCGCGAGGGCTACGGCCGAGCACCTTCCCTATCGTGACGAAACGTTCGATCTGGTCATCAGCACGACCTCCTTCGACCACTGGTCCGATCAACGGGCCGGTCTGGCCGAGTGCTTCCGGGTGCTTGTCCCCGGCGGCCGCCTCGTCCTGATCGACCTGTTCTCCGCGTGGCTGGTGCCCACGCTCGTAGCCGGGCGGCGCGGTAAGGCCCGGACGAAGCGGCGGGCGGCCCGGCTCCTGGCGGATGCGGGATTCCCGGCTCCGCAGTGGCATGACCTGTACGCCGTCATCATCCGAGCCGCGATGGCCGCGAAGTAACAGACCTATCCCCCGGCCAAGTGAGGAGTTCGCCAATGACCGTAGGCAGCGCAGAGCTGCGGCCGCTGCACGTCGAGACGAACGGCATCAACGTCATCGCCGAATCCGATCGCAAGGGCCATCCACGCGACCTGTTCTGGCCCTGGTTCGCGGCGAACATCTCGGTCCTGGGCCTCAGCTACGGCTCGTTCGTGCTCGGATTCGGCATCTCGTTCTGGCAGGCGGTCGTGGTCGGCGCCGTCGGGATCGTGCTGTCGTTCCTGGCCTGCGGGTTCATCGCGGTGGCAGGCAAGCGGGGCTCGGCGCCGACGATGGTGCTCAGCCGGGCCGCGTTCGGGGTCAACGGCAACAAGCTGCCGACGGCGATCTCCTGGCTGCTGACCGTCGGCTGGGA
Source organism: Streptosporangiaceae bacterium (assembly GCA_050010815.1). Lineage (GTDB taxonomy): Bacteria > Actinomycetota > Actinomycetes > Streptosporangiales > Streptosporangiaceae > Palsa-504. The sequence continues at coordinate 7,921 of JBEKKH010000325.1, forward strand.
GACCGTCCTGGTCATCTTGGCCACGCTGGCCACCGCCACCGTCTTCGGCCGCCTGGGCGTGGGCGGCGGCAACGGGACCAAGGTCATCGCGCTGATCGTGGTGGTGGCGCTGACCATCTTCGGCGGCGTCATGGGCTTCGACCTGATCATGCGGCTGCAGACCTGGATCACGGTCGTGACCGGGGTATTCACCGTGGTCTTCATCGCCCTGGTGGCGGACAAGATCCACTGGCACACCGTGTCCGCCATCAAGGGCGGCACCGCCCAGGACCTCATCGGCGCGCTGGTGTTCATGATGACCGGCTTCGGCCTGGGCTGGGTGAACTGCGCCGCGGACTACTCGCGCTATCTGCCCAGGAGATCCTCGGGCCGCGGGGTCATCGGCTGGACCGCGTTCGCGTCGTCTATCGCCCCCATCTTCCTGCTGCTCTTCGGGCTGCTGCTGGCAGGCTCCTCAAGCAGCCTGAACTCCGCGATCAGCGCCGACCCCATCGGGGCACTGGCGACCCTGCTGCCGACCTGGTTCCTGGTGCCATTCGCCATCGTGGCCGTGCTCGGCCTGATCGGCGGCTCGGTGCTCGACATCTACTCCTCCGGGCTGGCGCTGCTGACCCTCGGCGTGCGGATCCCCCGGTACCAGGCCGCCCTGATCGACGGGTCATGCTGGCCGACATCGCGCTGCGCAGGCGCGACTACGCCGAGCCGGAGCTGTTCACCCCGGCGGGCCGGTACGGCGACGTCAGGTGGCTCCCCGTGCTGACGGTCATCGTGTCCACCGGCATCGGCTGGGGACTTGTCACCAACACCGCGGCCGGCTGGCTGAGCTGGCAGGGCTACCTGCTCAGTCCCTTCCACCTGGGCACCAAGACCGGCGCCTGGGCCTTCGCCAACCTCGGCGTGCTGGTCGCGCTGGCCCTCGGGTTCGTGGTCGCGGCCCTGTTCAGCCGGTCCGCCGTCCGCGCCGAGGAAGCGGCCCCGCTGCCCGCTCCGGCTACCGCGTAACCGGATCCGGGCGGTCGCCGACCGCGAGACAATTGCCCCGTTTGCCGGCCAAGCAGCAATCATGTCCGGCCTGGGCCTTCTTTAGCAGGGTAGACGGCGCTTAACCTGACGGCATGGGGATGCCCTCGCCGGGCTGGGATTCGGTCGTCCGCGAGCACCGCGCGGCCATGCGCCGTCGGCGCGCGCGGCGGCGCCGGCGCACGCAGCGGCTGATGCTCTCGCTGCTGACCGTGGTGACGACGCTGGTGCTTGTGGCCATCGGCAAGTACGTCATCGACATCGCCAGGACGCCGACGGTGGCCGCGCTGTCGTCCTCCGCTCGTCACCTCAGCCGGTCACCGGCCGCCGGATCGGGGCGGCATCGGGTGACCCCGAACGGGAAGACGACCTCGACGGCCCCCGGGACGGGCCCGCAGGTGACCGACGCCTCGTCCGGGCTTTCCTACCGGCTGCTCTCCTCCCCCTGGCAGGACGGCTGCCCGTCCACCCTGGCCACGCCGATGTTCTCCTGGACCGCGGGTGAGCACGCCGTGGCCGGACAAGTCGTCATCGGCGGGTCCACCTTCGACTGGCACGGCAATGCCTGCTCGGGCCAGCTTCAGCCGCAGTTCACCTACGCCGGCACCACAGACCTCGAACCCACCGCGATGAGCCTGGTCGACGCGCTTGACCCGGCCTACTACACGGGGCTGATACATAACCGGACAATCGAGGCCAGCTCCGCCATGCGGATCAGCGGGCACCCGGCCTGGGTGGTCAAGTTCTTGATCGGCTATCCGGACGCCATCGCCGAGAACCTGGGCTGGACCAGCGAGCTCGCCGCCGTAGTCGTCGTCGATCGCGGGGCCGGCCGCGCCCCCGCCGTGTTCTACGTCTCTGTGCCGAGCAACCTGGGTACCCAGAACGTCGCCGTCCTGCTGGACTCGCTGCGGCTGAGCCTGCCGCGGGGAGACTCGGTACCGTAGGAGGCGGCGCCGTCTGCTCAGGGGGATCATGACCTTTAACCCGCTCGACGACAATGTCCGCGTACCGACGTCCGCGGACGCATCGCGGATGCTGCAGGACATCACCCCCGTCACCCGGCGCTCACGGCGGCTAGCACGCGACGTCACGTTCGCGCGCCCGCTGCTGGCGTGGGG
>JBEKKH010000326.1:0-13331 GCA_050010815.1 Streptosporangiaceae bacterium
GGTGACCTTCGGGTCGCCGCCGGTCATCAGCGCCGTGCCGCCCGGATCGGAGTCCGACGGGTCAGCGGTCTGCGCGTCTGTGTATTCCCGGCCGCCGGTGGCCAGCCGCGCGAGCTCCGAGTTTGGATGGGTTGCGACGTACCAGTCCAGATCGGACTGGTGCATGCCGTCGACCGAGATCAGGAGCACGTGCTTGATCTGAGCGTGGCCGGCAGCGACGGCGCTGGGGGGAGACAGTACCAACGGCGTCGTGATCGCCAACGCAGCGACTCCCGCCAGCGCGAATTTCGTTCCCGAGTTCAAATGTCCGCTCCCTTCGCCAGAATCGATCCCTGGGAACGTATGGGCCGCGTTCAAACGGTTCCTTACCATGCGATGACCCGCATATGTCGAATATGTGAATTCAGCAGACGATGCGACTGTATTAACAGTGTAATCGGCGAGAAATCCACACCTCTGAGCGTGTTCCATCCGGAAGGGTATAGACGGCGGTCGTCGAGGAGCGCTTACTGTCGTTGAGGTAGAACTATGCGCGGCGGAACATCATCGATGGCCTGCGGGCGAATCTCTGATGGGGTACTTGTCTGCCACTCCTCGATCCTGGTAATAACCTCATCGAGATCGGGACGCTCCTCGGTTAGCGCCTTCACCAGAGCCTGTCCAGTACCAGCACCCAGCCTGCCCTCATCTGTGAGATGTGTGGCAAAACGGGGGGTGAGCCGTCGTGTCGCTCTGGCGTAAGGAACTGGGGAACGACCGATTCGATGCGAGAAACTTCCAGTTTCTAACCGCTGGCCCCTTCCCATCCGCGACGCGAGGTCCTGCCGACCTGCCCGCCTGGGCACAGCCACCCCCGCCCGGCTAACCCCGGAAACCACCATTGCGACGTCACCACCAACACGGTCACGCCAGCCTGGCCAGCATGCCCTCACACCATTTCCGAATACTTACGGTAAATCGTGCTGGTTTGGCCGCGTGACACGTTCGTCAACGGCACCCCGATTACCCGCCGTGATAGAAGTACTAAGGATGATCGGCAACGCTCGAACTCCACGGCTACTAGGTGCGGTATGCATCTCGACGGTGGGCCACGTCTACGACCGTCACTACGCGTTCTTTGTCATCAATCCGGTAGATCACGCGATAAGTACCGCGGCGGGCACTGAACCTGTCGTCCATTGGCGGGAGCAGCCTCTTGCCGATCCGGTGGGGATCGGCAAGCAGAGGTCCCGTGAGGAACTCATAAGCAGCCGCCGCAACGGCTTCCGGAAGTATGTCGCTCAGCGCGCGGCGGACGGTAGAAGTTGTCCGCAGCTCATAGGGCTCTTGTTCGAGCTCACCGCTCACCGGGTCTGGCGCCCCCTCATCGCCTCGGCCAGTTCCTCAGCGGAAACGTGCTCGCCGCGGGCCAGCTCTGCGTCAGACTCGGCCAGGCGGTTCATCGTGGCGGCGTCGCGCATGATCTCCAGAGTTTCCTCGAGCGCTTCCAGGTCCTCTGGAGCGATGAGGATGGCCGATGGCCGACCGTGCACAGTGACAGTCACCCGCTCGTGATGGTCGTGAACACGACCGACGAGCTCAGACAGATGAGACTTGACATCGCCCAGCGGAAGCACAGTCATAGTCAAAAGTATGACCAAAATCTTGTGCTACGTCAAAGATACCCACGGATTCGTGTCACGGGCGACGTGGTCGATCTGGACTGCCGCACCCGTCTGCGTGCCGCGCTCGGGGCGAGGACTTGGTCGCGCGGTCAGCTCACGGCGTGCCGGGAGCGGCTCATGACGGCGATGCCGCCGGTGGCGATCAGGCCGTAGAGGGCCGGGGCGAGGAAGACGTGGGGCAGTCCGAGCAGGTCCACGCCCACGCTGCCGGTCAGCCCGCCCAGGGCGCTGGCGATGGCGGTCGAACTCATGAAGATAGCCGAGGCGGTCGCGACCGCTTGAGGCAGCAGACGTTGGGCGACGATGATTCCCAGTGCGGCGAACGCGCCCCACACACCGCCCATGAGTATCTGCCCGGCGAACATGCCGGTGGCGTTGCCGGTCAGGGCGAAGCAGAGGTTGGCGCCGACGCCGGAGGCGGCACCGAGGACCATCAGGCGCATCATGCCGATTCGGCGGGCGACGACCACGGCCACCGGCATGAGGATCAGCTCTATCAGGGGTTGTATGCCGATGACCGCGCCGCTGACCGCGGTCGGCAGGTGCAGGTCGTTGTGCATGTAGATCGTCAGATAGCCGTACTTGATCGGCTCTCCCGCGTAGACGAACACATACAACCCGGTGAAGGTGAGCAGGGGCAGCATGACCCGCAGCCCCGGGCGCCCCGCAGGGCGCTCGGGCTGAGCCTCGGATGCGACTGTGCTGCGCGCGCCGGACCGGGTCGGGCGGGCACGCGAAAAGCCTATCGGGACGATCTGCGCCAGGGTGCACGCTCCGGTGGCCGCGAGCATCACCCGCGGGCCGGCGGCGGTGGCCAGCAGCGAGCCGGCGACCGGGCCGACTATCCATCCGGCCGTCAACGCCATCCGCACGATCGAGACGACACCGTCACCGACAGGGCTCGCGGTGGCCTGCAGGTCGTCGTGGACCGCGGCGAACAGCTGCGAGCCGGCGGCGCCTGCGAAGGCCAGGACGAGGGCGCTGATCACGAACGGCATCCACAGCTGGTTGGCCGCGGCCATGGCGCACCAGCCGAGGAATCCGGCCAGAGCGCACAACCGAAAGAACCCGAGCCGCCTTCCAGTGCGGTCCGAGCGGATGCCGATGAGGTACCCGGCGACCGGAGCGGTGATGTTCGTGAGGTAGTACAGGCCGGCCGTGGTCAACGAAACATGCAGGTCATCGACGAGGAACAGGGTGATCTGCGGAGCTGCGGCGGAGGTGCCCAGCCCAGACAGGAACAGCGCGGCGGTCGCGCCGCGGTAGAGCGGCGAGTTCCACACGGTGCGCACCGCGGACGGCGTGGCAGCGACGGCGGCGAGTTCTGATGACAAGGCGGTCGGCGTCCTGGGCCGAGCCAGTAGGTGTCGGCGCGTGCGTTGGGCCTGCGGAATGCAGGGCCACCTGCTCACTGACGCCGCCACCCTCGCGCAGAGCATCGCACCCAGGCTGCGGCACGACACGGCACCGTCCGTAGGCGATCACTCATCCCGATATTGAAGCACCACCCCTGTTGCGCGCCTCCATTCTCACGCGCTCAAAGCCGGGCAGTCCTCGGCCCGGCTCGCCGCCGCTCTGGTCACCATCATGAAAGGCACCGCCGACCGGACAGCGTTCCGCCTCGTGCCCCGGTTCCTGCTCACCACTGCGTTCGGCCTCGCCATCAGCAGGACCGAAGGCAAGCCCGTCCCCGCCGACGTGATCTCAGCCCGCGACATCATCTCCACTATGCACAGCGACGCACAGACAGTCCTGGACGCGGCAGGCCCGCTGGACCAGTTCGCCGGCCTGCCCTGCGAAGTACTCCTGCTCGGCGGCTCCAGGAGCGCCCGGAACCTGGCCGCGCCCCTTGACGGGCTCAGCGCGGTGCTGCCCCGCGCCGACCGGGTGACCCTGCCCCGGGCCGGCCACACCGCACCGAGCAACAACGGCAAACCGCAACTCGTCGCCGCGCACCTGCGAGCCTTCTTCAGCTAACCAACCGGTGGGAACGGTTGTGCTGACCGGCCGTCCGGCTTCTTAGCCGCTCACCTGCGGTCCACTCGGCATGGAAGGCGCCTGCATATGGTCCGGCGTGAAGGTGCCACGGCGTTCAGGCGTCTCGACGGCGGAAGAGCCACGTGGCTGCGCCCAGGGCCACCGCGGTGTAGGTGGCGAGCACGGCCAGGCCGGCCCAGGGGCTGATCGGGAAGTAGCCGTTGGGTGGTGTGTAGGCGCTGGTGACCAGGTTGGAGCGGGGCAGGGTAGCCTGGATGGCGAAGGCCGCAGTCGGGGTGAACCGCATCAGCCAGTTCCCGGACTGCGAGCCGAGAATGCCCGGCAGCACGAGCAGCACGATGGCTGCGGCGACGGCCGCGGCGCTGCGGCGCAGCATCGTGCCCAGCGCGACGGCCAGTGCCGCGGCGAGCCCCAGCAGGAGTCCGGTGCCGATGATGACCCGGGCCAGGTCGGGCCCGCTTTGCGCGAAGAGGTAGCTCCCGTTGGCGGCCAGGACGCGGCGGGTGATCACTTCGGCGATCGCGGTTGCGATGGCTCCAGCGGCGAAGGCCAGCGATGCGGCGACGGCGGCCTTGGCGGCCAGGACGAGGCCGCGGCGTGGGCTGGCGGCGAAGGTGGTGGAGATCAGCCCGCGGCGGTACTCGGAGGTGGCGAACAAGGTGGCGAGCACTATCACGATGAGGAGGGCGACGATTGTCCCGTTGACGATGCTCGCGCCTGCCCACTGGGGAGAGATGATGTCACCCACGAGCGGTGCGATGTCGCCTGACCCGCTGATCGTGAACGCATGGGCGGATAGCTGTCGCCACGTGGAAGCCGATGGCAGGTAAGGGTACGAACTGGCGGCAATCGCGTCTGATGCCCAGGAGTGGCGAGGAAGGTCGCCTTGCGTGGAGATCTGGTCGAAGCTGGCAGTAGCAACGCTCGGGGTCCCATCTTCGCCGCCTCCGGCGGCGAAGTAGACCGGGGAGGTGACGAACAGCCCGATCTGGACCGTGCGGGGCAGGCTGGCCAGGCGGGCGGTGCCGATCTCGGTCCAGTGGTCTCCGTCGGCAGAGTCGTAGCCGGTGATGGCGTCTCCGGCCCGGGTGAGCCGGAGCCACCGGGGAGAGGACGGCCCCACGGCGCCGGCAAGTCCCTGGCTGTCGTGGGTGTAGTTGTACTGCATCTGGACCCCATGGGAGCCGGTGACCATCACGGCCGCGTAGCCGGTTCCCTGGTTCGTGCCTGGTTCGAGAATGATTCCCGCTTTGGCCCACGGTGCCAGCCCAGGGTCCAGTTGAGAGCTCGGCCCGCCCTTTGCTGATACTCCGAAGGCGCTCCCCGAGGTGGGCGAGAGCGCGGCGTACGCCCCCGAAAGGGAGGCGACCCTGACCGTGAGGGTGCCGTCGCCGACGAGTGCCTGGTGCACGAATATGTAGGTGTCGGTGACGGCTTCGCCGTCCGGGCCGACGGGTACGGCGGGGACAGGTGCGCGGCTTTCGAAGGCGCTGAAGAAGGACAGGAGCACAAACACGACCGCGGCCGCGCAGAGCGCGATGACCCAGCCGCGGACCGTGCGGAACTTGGTCCACTCCGCGTGTAGCAGCCGCGTGAACCCGGCACGGTCCCACGCCGCTCGGTGATGACACAGGTCATCACCACAATCGTGAATGCGAGCCGAACGGGTTGACTTCATGCGTCACGGCTCCGGAGCAGCATTCCGCCGAGGACCAGCGAGCCCGCGGCCCGGGCGGCGAGCACGCCAAGACCGGCCCAGGGGCTCATCGACACGGCGAGCGCCAAGGCCCTGGGAGTGAGCCAGCCATAGCAAGTGGTTACGTCCGGTCCGGCTCGGCTGCAGCGCCGCTGCGTCCAGTGCGAGCGTGCGGCCGAATCGCTTACGCAGTCCGGCGACCTCGATTGTCGTTTCCATGGCAGTGGTTGTACGCCGGGGCCGGTATCAGCACGGCGCCAGCGGCTGAAACCTGGCTGATACCGGCGGCCTGGCATGCTGAAAGCACTGGTGAATACGCCGCTGGAAGGAACATGCCCGGCCATGAGGGTGCTGGTGGTTGAGGATTTCGAGCCGACGGCCCGGGCGATCGTGACCGGGCTGCGCCGGGAGGGCATGGCGGTCGACGTCGCCTACGACGGGGACGAGGCGCTCGGCCACATGGCCCTGACCCGCTACGACGTCGTGGTGCTGGACCGGGACCTGCCCGGGGTGCACGGCGACGAGATCTGCCGGCGGCTGGCGGCCGGGCGGTCACCGAGCCGGATCCTGATGCTCACCGCGGCCAGCAGCCTCACCGACCGGGTGGACGGCCTGGACATGGGTGCCGATGACTACCTGGCCAAACCCTTCGACTTCCCCGAGCTGACCGCCCGGATCCGCGCCCTCGGCCGTCGCGCCGCCATGCCGCTGCCCCCGGTGCTCGCCCATGGCGACATCAGGCTCGACCCCGCCAGCCGGGCTGCATTCCGTGCCGGCCAGCGGCTGGCGCTCAGCGCCAAGGAGTTCGCCGTGCTTGAGTACCTGCTCACCTGCCCCGGCCGGGTGGTTTCCGCCGAGGAACTGCTCGAGCAGGTCTGGGACTCCGCGGCCGACCCGTTCACTACCGCGGTCAAGCAGACCATGCGCCGGCTGCGCGCCAAGCTCGGCGGCCCACCCGTCATCTCCACCGTCCGCGAGGGCGGGTACCAGATAGGAGAACCCTGATGCTCTCGCTCGGTTACCCGGGTTCCGTGCTCGGTTTCCGCCGGCCCGGCCTGCGGGCGCGGATGACCCTGCTGTACGGCGCCGTCATCTGCGCCTCGGGTGTCGCGCTGCTCGGTGTCATGCAACTCCTGGCCCCGAGCCTGTTCGGGCACGACGTACACCAAGCCGGGGAGCCGGGTCAGCCGGGCGTCGGCATGGCCGGGCAATCAACCCGCGTCCCCCTGCCCGTCGGCTCGGCGACGTTCTGGAACGACGTAGTTGTGCTAGTCATCCTGGCTGTGTCCTCCCTCGCGGTTGGCTGGCTGATCGCCGGCCGCTTCGTACGCCCGCTGCGCTCGATCATCGCCACCGCCCACGACATCTCCGCCAGCAACCTCCACCGGCGGCTGGGCGTGCGCGGCCCCGGCGACGAGTTCACCGAACTCGGCCAGACGCTTGACGACCTGTTCGGGCGGTTGGATGCATCGTTCCAGGCGCAGCGGCACTTCATCGCCAACGCCTCCCACGAGCTGCGCACCCCGCTCACCGCCGGGCGGGCGCTGCTTCAGGTCGCGCTCGCCGACCCGGAACCCACCGTGGAGACACTGCGGGCGACCTGTGAGGAACTGGTCGAGCTGGGCGATCAGCAGGAACGCCTGATCTCAGCACTGCTTGCCCTGGCCAGCAGCCAGCGTGGGATCGGGCAGCCGGAATGCCTGGACCTCGCCGACATCGCCGGGGATGCGCTCCTGGCCCGGCAGGAGGAAGCCGAGCGTCGCGGCATCCACCTGCGCGCGGCACTCGACGCCGCACCGGTCACCACTGACGTGAACCTGACCGAAAGCCTGATCGCCAACCTCCTCGACAACGCCATCCGGCACAACATGCCCGGCGGCCAGGCGGAGATCTCCACGGCACTGACCACCGCGGGCGCCGTCATCGCGGTCAGCAACACCGGCGTACCTATCCCGCCAGATGCGGTGCAGGACCTGTTCCAGCCGTTCCGGCAGCTCGGCACCGAGCGGACCCGGCGCGGCGAGGGACACGGACTCGGCCTGGCCATCGTCCGCGCCATCGCCGACGCCCACGGCGCCGCCCTCACTGCCCGTGCCCGCCCCGCAGGCGGCCTCGACATAGAAGTGACCTTCCCCCTGACACCCGCTGACCAGCGGGCCAATACCCAGAACGCGACAGCGCAGCTCACGAAAGTGCCGCACTTCAAGTACACCGACCTTGTGGCATAGGCCCAGGCCTTCCCGGCCGCCCGCCCGGAAACCACCAGGCCCCCTGGGCGTGACATACGGGATGGACACCGACTCGGCGGCGCACGCCAAGCCGGAACACGACACAGCACGGCCCGGCCGTGCCCGTCCGTGGAAAACCGACGGTTGCACCTACCGCCCCAGCGGCCCGGACGCCGTCCACCATATGTCCGTAGATACCGAACACAGCGCCCTACAGCGCGGCAAGGTGACACCCGGCGGGACAGAGAAAAAACGGCCCGCTTGCCGAGAATTTCCAGCTAGCGGGCCGTTTCCGCAGGGTGTGGTAGGTGATGATGTGTGGCAGGTGATGGGTTCGGGACGCCTAAGTCACGCTCGATACGTACAGCAGTGATGAACATGGGATCGCCTAAGAGACGCGAGTCCTATGGCCACGGAGTGCCCGCAGTAGTCGGCGGGGTAACGTCCGCCGGCCCCGCAAGGGCCCGGGGAAGAAGGGGCACGGCAACACCTACGCCAAGCGGATCGCCGTCCTGGCCGCCTGCGCCGCCGCGAACATGGACACGTTCCTCGGGGAGCGCTTCCGCCGCCTCGCCTCCCGCCCCGGCGGAGGCGGCCCGGAAAAGGCCGGCTGCGCCGTGGGCCGGTCCATCCTCGTCATCGTCTGGCACCTCCTGAACGACCCCGCCGCCCGCTACCGGGACCTCGGCCCCGGCTGGCACGCCAGGCACACCGACCGCAGCCGCAAGGCCCGCAACGCCCAGCGCCAGCTCCAGGCCCTCGGCTACGACGTCATCATCACCCTCCGGGAGAACGCCGCCTGATCCGGAAGCCAGCCACAACCGCATAGCCGTCACCGCAGGCCCCGAGCAGCGCTTGTCACGGGGTCATCTCGTCATGCCCGGAACCGTGGTCACGCGAGCGGGGCTGAGGTGGTTATTTCTTGGTCAGACCGCTCTCCCATCTGCCGGGATCTTAACGGCTATCACCTCAAGGCCTGTCACGGTTTATTCTGTTGCTGGACATTAGGAGGCGGGCTGGGATGACTGCTGAGTACCCACAGGATGACGAGCCGTTGATTCCGATGCCCGCCCTGTCGCTCCCCGCTCTGCGCCAGGCGGTCGCCACGGTCGCGCCGTCGCGGCTGCCGGAGTTCTTCCAGGAAATCCAGGACGCCTTCACCCAGGCTGGCGACGAGGACAGCGTGTTCCCCATCCGCCACTTCTACCAGCGCTGGGGCGCCGCCATCGCCATCGAGCGGCGGCCCTCGGTCGCCGCCCGGCTCCACGCCGCCGAACGAGCCCTCTCCGACCCTGACCCCGCTGTCCGGGACCTGGCAGTTCGGGAAGCCGCCGAGATCGTACAGGCGGCCTACCGCGAGGTCGCGGGTGGCTGACTGGCACTGGGAACCTGTCACCGATGACCTGCTCGACGGGCTGCCACCTGCCGCCCTGGCAGCGGGCCGTCAGGTAGCCGACGAACTGACTGTCCGCGAATCGATGATCTTCCTCGACGGGTGGGAGTTCGCCGGCGAGCCGCCGGGGCTGCGCACCGTCCAGCGAGGCCCGTTGATGCTCGCCTATCTGACCGATGTCCGCGGCGAACGCGTGGTCATCATCCAGGTGAACTGGATCGGCTAACCTAAGCAGCCACAGAAGCTCCTCGTCAGGGCCGCTGGCCCTCTGTGTGCAGCTGCATGCCAGCGACATTTTTCGATCATTTATCCACAGAATGTTACGTGGGGCGGGTGGGGCTCGAACCCACGACCGGCGGATTATGAGAAGCCCGGCCCGGCGCTCCGGGTGCGCTACCTGCACAGATACCACGGAGTCGTGCCATCGATGGCGCTAATCGCATCGTTTTGCACGAGTGACTCGGTCCACGAACCGGTCCACGCCTTACATGGCGATCACCGGATGCCAGCTACAGAACGTTACCGCCGCCCGGCCGATCACCGCATGCCTGCGCCCGGTGGGATAAGTCCGCCCAAGGAGGGCCCACCGTTGCTAACCGCCGAACCACTGGATCTTGACTGTCGCCGCAACACGTGCCGCGCGAGCCGTCGGCCGCTCGAGATACGGCGGATCAGGAGCAGCGGTAGCCCAGCCGTGGCCGCGGTTCGTGCGTGTTCCTCGATACGTCCCCGAATTCTCGTTGGGCGCAGGTACCTGCCGGGGTCGGGCAGTTGGCCGGGGAGCTCGGTCATGTTGGGTCCAGCGGGTCGGTCGCGATCGGGGTGGGGTACGCGCAACGCCACCAGGGCGGGGGCCGGAAGGGCGCCCATTTGCCGGGCGCCTGGGTCAATCGGTCGGCAATGACCCACAGTGCGGCAGGATGGTTGCCGATGCCGAAATGGCTCGCGTAGACCTCGACGTTCTCTGCGTGGTGGGAGGGCTGGTCTAGGCAGGCCCGCCAGGCGACGATGCCGTCCAGACGCGTGTAGACGGAGGTGGCTGGGACGGGCAGTGGCCCGAGGCCGGCCTCCAAAGGCAGTTGGATCGTTTCGGCGTGCCGTTTCTCGAGCAGCTCGTACGCGCGCCGGGCATTGCTGTGCGCGTGATCCTTGAGCCGGATCGGGCTCGCTAGCGTGATCACCTGGCGTATGACGTCTGGATGACGCCGCCCGAGCTGACGGGCGAAGATGCCGCCGAGACTCCAGCCGATCACGCTCACCGGTCCGTCGTGGCGCGCGCGCAGCTCGTGCAGGCGTTCGGGCAGGCCGCTGACGACTCGCGCAGTGGGTCCGATGTTGCGCCCGAGTTCCCAGCCGTAGGTCGCGTATCTGAGCGTGCTGAGGAAGCGGCGGAGTATCAGCGTGGACATGTCGCTGGCCCCCAGGCCGGGAATGACCAGCACGGCGTGGCCATCTCCGCGGGGTGCTCGGGCCAGCGCCGGCAGCGTGGCCGACAGCGCCCCGATGTCCCAGCTGGAGCGGGCGTAGTCGGTGAGGTACAGCGCCTTGTTCGGCGCGCGAGCCGGCTGGGATGTCATCGCCATCAGGTGAGCAACGTTCCGCCGTCGACCGGCAGGACGATGCCGGTGACATAGCTGCTGGCGGGGCTGGCGAGGAATATCAGCGCCCCGTTGAGTTCTCCCGGCTCGCCCAGTCGGCCTACCGCAGCGCGCGCAACCACCGCTGCGTGTGCGCGTTCGTTGAACTGGCCGCTCATCTCGGATTTGAAGTGTCCTGGCGCGATCGCGTTGACCCGGATGCCTTTGCGGCTAGTCCATTGCTGCGCCAGGTCTCGTGTCAGGCCGATCACGCCGGCCTTGCTCGCGGTGTAGGCGGCCTGCGGCAAGCCCATACTCGTGAGCGCAAGAACACTGCTGATGTTGATGATCGAACTGCCGGGCTGCATCACCCGCCCGCATGCCTGCGCCATCCAGTAACTTGCGTTGAGATTAAGGTCGACCACGGAACGGAACTGTTCGGGGGTTTCCTTTAGCGCGGGGACGGCGGTGCCCACGCCGGCGTTGTTTACCAGCACGTCGACCCGGCCGAACGCGCTCATGGCCGCGCTCGCGAGGGCGGTGCAGTCCTCCGGATTGGTGACGTCGGCCCGGACGGCCAGACCGCGCCTGCCTTCGGCTTCCACTAGCCTGCGCGTTTGCACGAGGCGGTCTTCACGCCGGGCGCCGAGCACGACGTCCGCGCCTGCCTGGGCGAGTGCCTGCGCGAACTGGACCCCGAGCCCGCTCGACGCGCCGGTCACGATCGCGACGCGACCGTCGAGACGGAAGCTATCGAGTACAGGGATCATCCGGAGTCCTCTCCACCGTCATGCACGGCAGGACCTGCGCCGTGCTCAACGCGTTGCTGGGGGCCATTCATGGAGGCCAGTCGCGCGGTCAGGTCTGTCCCAGTTCCGGGCGAGGCGATCGATAGCCGGCCGACGAGACGGGCGAGGCCGAGGCCGAGGCCGACCGGATCGCTGTCGCTCACGTGACCAGCCGTTTTACGTACTCACCCGGCGCGTCGCCAAGAGGTGGACAGGCATCGTTGCCGAGGCGCGTCGGGGCCGGCTTCTTGTCAGGGGTGCGCTTCTCGATCCAGTCGTTCCAGTGCTCCCACCAGCTGCCGGTGTTGTCGACGGAGCTCGCGAGCCACGCGTCGGGATCGGAGCCCCGGATCGCTCCGGTGCGGTAACTGGCCCGCGGGCTGCCCGGTCCCTTGGCTATCACAATCGCATGGCCGCCCTTCGCGATGACGAACGTCGCGTCGCCGCCGATCATGGCGATGGTCCGATAGCAGTCCCGCCACGGTGAGATGTGGTCGGTGGAGGCGCCCAGTACGTAGGTGTCGACGGTGATCTGGGAAGGGTTGATCGGGACGCCGCCGACCGTCACCCCGCCGGGCCGGGTCAGGCTGTTCTCCAGCGCGGCCCGCATCATCTGGCCGCCGAACTTCGCGGCCATATTGGTCTGGTCGGCGGCCCAGTAGAGCAATCCCATCGCCGGTGGCTGCCTGCCAAGCAGGTAGTTGTGCACGGCGATGTTCCAGATGCCTTCGATCGGCCGGATCAGCGCGAAGGCGCGGGCTGCGTCTCGGGCGTCGAAGAAGCCGTGTTCGGTCGCTCGGCGCATCGCCTTCTCGGCCCCCTTGCGGTCGAGGAAGGCCATCGCTGACGGGCCGCGGTCATAGTCGAGAACCGCGATCGCGACTGTCAGCGAGGCGAGCAGTCGCTCACGCCCGATCGCGGCGAGATACGCCGCGGCGAGGAACGCCAGCACTCCCCCGCCGCACAGGCCGAGCAGGTGGCTCGCGTCGGATCCGCTGATGGCGGCGACGGTGTCGAGCATCTCAACGATGCCGATCACGTATTCGTCGAACCCGACGTCAGCGTGGCTGGCGTCGGGATTGACCCAGGACGCGACGAAGATCTGGCGCCCGGCGTCGAGTTCCGCGCGGGCCACCGACTGCTCGGGTTCGAGGTCGAGCAGGTAATACTTGTTGACCGGCGACGGGATGACGAGGAGCGGGACCGTGTCGACCTTATCGGCGCGGGGCTGGTACTGGATGAGCTCGTAGACCCGGGTCTTGCGCACGACCTGCCCTGCGGTGGCGGCGAGGTTGCTCCCGAGTTCGAAGGCCGACTTGTCGACGCTGGTGGGCAGCTTGGCCGGCGAGCGCAGGTCGGTGAGCAGATTGCCGAGGCCGGCGCGCAGGCTCTGGCCCCCGGTGTCGATGACCTCCTTCCAGCTCTCAGGGTTCGTAAGCAGGCCGTTCGTGGGCGAGAGCGCAGCTGTGACGTTGTCGAAGGTCAGTCGGAGCCGCTCCCGGGTGCGCCAGTCCACGTCAGCGTCCTCGAGGATCCCCGATGCAGCGTCGCAGGTGGCCAGGTACCCGAGGGCGAGCCGCTGCAGGAAGGGATTGCCCGCCCACGCACGGTCGGCGAAGCGGCGGTCGCGCGCGCCGGGTTGATCCTGCACGCCGATGCCGACGTACCCCAGCCGCGCGGCCAGGTCGACGACGCGGCTGGCGACTGGCTTCGGGCTGCGCACCACGGCCTTCGCGAGCCGGCCGAGTTCGGCCGACGGGAGCAGTCCGCCGAATCCGCCAAACGCCGCGTTCGCCAGCACGGCCTCAAAGCCGGCGCCGGCCCGGCTGTCCGCGAGGACCTCCTCGCTCGCCGGTTCCGTTTCGCTTGTCATCACAGCGGGGCACCCCACTCAACACTCTTGCGCAATTGTGCTTTGAGGACCACCGCGGCTTCCGCGACGCCGGGTGCGGCAAGCAGTGCGGATTCGACCTCGATGCTGGAAACG
>JBEKKH010000327.1:0-8493 GCA_050010815.1 Streptosporangiaceae bacterium
TCGGCGACTCCGAGCGCAGGGCACCAGAGGAAGTAGCGAGGTACGTCCAGGCTCAGCGCATCGACTGTCTCGACTGCACGCCCGAGTACATGCGCGAGCTCATGGCGGCCGGGCTCCTTGACGCGAGCGGTGAGCACCGGCCGACGGTGCTCGTCCTCGGCGGTGAGGCCATCCCCGATAAAGAGTGGGAACAGCTCAGCTCGATCCCCGGCGTGACGGCGTACAACACGTACGGGCCCACCGAGTGCACCGTAGACGCGGTTTCCTGCGCGCTGGACATCGGCCCGCGGCCGCGCATCGGCCGGCCGATCAGCAACGCCCGCGTTTATGTGCTCGATGCCGCCCTCACGCCTGCTCCGCCGGGCGTGCCAGGCGAGCTTTACATCGCGGGCACCGGGGTTGCCCGCGGCTACGCCGGCCAGCCGGGACTGACCGCCGAACGGTTCGTCGCCTGTCCATTCGAGGGCAACGGCTCGCGGATGTACCGCACCGGCGACCTCGTCCGGTGGCATCGGGACGGCACGCTGGAATTCCTCGGCCGCACCGACGACCAGGTCAAGATCCGCGGAGTCCGGATAGAGCTAGGCGAGGTCGAAGCCGTGATCGCCCGCCTGGTAAACGTGGCCAAGGCGGTCGTCGCGGTGCACGAAGGCGCCCGTGGTGACAAGCTGCTGGTTGCCTATGTCGTCCCGGAGAGCGCGGAGACAGAGCTCGACGTCGCCAATCTGCGTGCGCAAGCGGCAAAGAGCCTGCCCAGTTACATGGTCCCGGCGGCCTTCATCGCGCTCGACAGCCTGCCGGTTACCACCAGCGGCAAGGTCGACCGCAGGGTACTGCCCGCTCCTGACTTCCCGGCTTCGGTACGCAGAGATGAGCCGAGAAATCCGCACGAGGAGATCCTCTGCCGTGCTTTCGCTGATGTGCTCGGCCTGCCCACGGTAGGTATTTTTGACAACTTCTTCGAGCTTGGCGGGCACTCCCTGCTGATGACCAGGTTGAGCGCCAGGATCGGGGCGGCGCTGGACATCAGGATCCCCATTGCCACGTTGTTCGACGCGCCTACCGTTGCGGAAGTAGCCAAGCTGCTCGCCGCCGGGTTCACAGCCCAGCCGGAGCTGCGACCGGTGCCGCACGGGAACATGCTGCCGTTGGCCGGGCCCCAGCGCGGCATGTGGTTCCTGCACCGGCTTGAGGGCCCGAGCCCCACGTACAACATCCCGGACGTGCAGCGCCTGTCGGGCCCGCTGGATAAGGAGGCGCTACGGGCCGCGCTCATCGATATCGTGAAGCGGCACGAGACACTGCGCACGATATTCGTCGAGCATGACGGCGAGCCATACCAGCGCATACTCGACGCCGATGCCATCGGTGACCGGCTGGAGATCGTCCCGGTCACCGAAGAGGAAGTGAAAGCGGCGGTGGAATCGGCCGTGCGCTACAGTTTCGACCTGGCCACCGAGCCGCCGTTCCGATGGTGGCTCTTCGAGCTAGGGCCGACAGACTTCGTGCTCGTGATGCTGATCCATCACATCGCCAGCGACGGATGGTCGACGGTGCCGCTCTGCGCGGAAACCGCCTTCGCGTACACGGCGCGCACCCAGGGCGCAAAACCGGACTGGGAACCACTACCAGTCCAGTACGGCGACTATACGCTGTGGCAGCGCGAGGTGCTCGGCAGCGAAGACGACCCGGACAGCGTGATTTCCCGCCAGCTCGCGTACTGGCAGGAAACTCTCGCTGACCTGCCTGAGGAACTGCGACTACCCGCCGACCGGCCGCGCCCGGCGGCGTCCACGTGGCTGGGCGGGACGGTGGGGCTCGTGGTGCCCGCCCGGGTGCATAAGGAACTCGCCGCGGTGGCCCGGCAGAACCATGCCACCATCTTCATGGTCATCCAGGCCGCGCTGGCCGCGTTGCTGACTAGGCTCGGCGCGGGTACCGACATTCCCTTCGGTACTCCGGTAGCGGGCCGGACGGACGTGGCCCTCGACAACCTGATCGGCAATTTCGTCAACACGGCCGTGCTACGCAACGACACCTCCGGCGACCCGCGCTTCCACGAGCTAATAAAGCGCGTCCGGGCAGTGAACCTGGGCGCCTACGAAAACCAGGACGTCCCGTTCGAACGGGTCGTTCAGCACCTCCATCCAGTGCGGTCCGCGTCTCGCCACCCGTTGTTCCAGGTCATGCTCGCCTTGGAGAACTACATGATCGGCGACGTCGATCTGCCGGGGATTTCGGCTACCGAGATAGAGGAAGCCGACACCGGCAGGGCAATGTTCGACTACCACATCCATCTCACCGAGCTCAGCGAGGGTGACGACGATCTCAGTGGTATCCTCGCCGCCATCGAGTACGCGGACGATCTTTTCGACCGCGCTACCGCCGAGAACCTAGGCATGCAGTTCGGGCGAATGCTCGAAGCGGTGGCTGAGGACCCCGATCTACGGATCGGCGAGGTCGACCTCCTTGACGTCGGCGAGCGAGACAAGCTGCTCGGCAGCTGGAACGACACAGCACACGATCTCACCGTGGCGACCTTGCCCCGCCTCTTCGAGGCGCAGGCCGCGCGCAGCCCGGATGCCGCGGCTGTCATCGACGGTGCGAACAGGCTGTCCTACGCGGAGCTCAACGCCCGCGCCAACTCACTTGCCCACTACCTCATCAGCCAGTACGGCGCGGGTCCCGAGCAGATCGTGGCCGTTGCTCTGCCCAGGGGCGCGGAGCTCATTGTCGCCCTGCTCGGCATACTCAAGTCCGGTGCCGCTTACCTGCCCGTCGACCCTGACTACCCGGCCGAGCGCATCGAGACGATGCTCACCACGGCGATGCCGGCCTGCCTGATCACCGCGACCACGCAGCCGACCGCCAGGACCATGGCAGCGCCCTGCCTGCTGATCGATACCGAGCCGGTGGCGGCCGCACTCGACGCCAGCCCCGCTGGCAACCCGCCGGAAGAGCAGGGCGCCACTCCAGCCACCATGGCCTACTTGATCTTCACCTCGGGTTCCACGGGCGGTCCCAAAGCCGTCGTCGTCGAGCACGGCCCGCTCGCCAACTACCTCATGTGGGCTGCGGAGACATATCACGCGGTCGACGGCGCGACCATACTGCATTCCTCTGTCTCGTTCGACTTCACCATGACCGTGCTGTTCTGCCCGCTGCTGGCCGGCGGCTGCCTCCGCATCGCCGATCTCATCCCGGGCGGGCGGGCCGTCAGTGACGAGTCCATCAATGACGGGCCGGTCCGCGACGAGCGAATCTCCTTCCTCAAGGTCACTCCCAGCCACCTCGCGCTCATCCAGGACCTGCCCGACAGCTTCACGCCGACGCGCCAGCTCTTGCTGTGCGGCGAGCCTGCCCTGGGCGCCCCGGTCAACGAATGGCGCAAGCACCACCCGGGCGTGCAGGTGCTCAATGGTTACGGTCCCACCGAGGTGACGATCGAGTGCACCTGGCACGAGCCAGATCCGGCCGCCGAGCTGGCGCCCGGTCCCGTACCCATCGGACGCCCGCTGTGGAACACCCGCGTCTACGTGCTTGACGATCAGCTGCGCCTAGCCCCCATCGGGGTGGTAGGAGAGCTTTACGTGGCCGGCGCCGGCCTGGCGCGCGGCTACTTCGGCCGTCCCGATGCCACCGTCGAGCGGTTCGTGGCCTGCCCCTTCGAAGAAGGCGGTGCGCGCATGTACCGCACCGGTGACCTGGTCCGCTGGCGCCACGACGGTCAGCTTGAGTTCGCCGCGCGTGCCGATCAGCAGGTCAAGGTCCGCGGCCACCGGGTGGAGCCGGGCGAGATCGAAGCGGCGCTGTCTGCACTGCCCGGCGTCAGGCAGGCGGCGGTGACCATGTTCGAGGACCAGCGCGGTGACAAGATGCTCGTCGGCTACGCCAGTTCCGCGTCCGGCGGGCCATCGGACCTGGATGCCGCCGCGCTCCGGTCGGAGCTGGCCACAGTCCTGCCCAGGTACATGATCCCGTCCGTGATCATTGTCCTTGACGGGCTGCCGCTCACACCGAACGGGAAGCTTGACCGCAGGGCGCTGCCCAGGCCGGATCTCGCCGAAGCGGCGGACGTCACGGCCAAGCCGCGTTCGGCTAGGGAAGCAATGCTGTGCGGGCTGTTCGCCGAACTGCTCGACATCCCCGAGGTCGGCATCCACGACAGCTTCTTCGACCTGGGCGGCCATTCCCTGCTCGCCGCCCGGCTGGTATTCCGGCTGCGCGAGATGCTGGACACCGATGTCCCGGTCGGACTCGTGCTCGCCTATCCATCGGTGGCCGAACTTGCCGAGGCACTCGACGCGGAGCAGAGCCTGGAACCGCGGGAAGCATCTGCCGAGCGCCTCGAGCGCATGCTCGCCGACATCCGGGAGAACGACCAGGTCGCCGCTCTCATCGGCGCGATGGCCCCTAGCGCGGTGCCAGACAGGACAACCGCTGGCCGCCGCGACGGCCACATCCTGCTCACCGGCGTAACCGGCTTCTTCGGCGCCTTCCTGCTCGATGAGCTTCTGGCCCAGACCGACGCGCACATATCGTGCCTGGTCCGGGCCAGTGACGAGGAACATGCCCAGTCCCGGATACAGGCCAGCTTGGAGCGCTTCGGGAACTGGACACAGGATGCCGCCGCCCGGATCTCCGCAGTTCCAGGCGACCTCACCCAGCCACTGCTTGGTTTGCGCCAGTCGCGGTTCAACGAGCTCACGAGGACGGTGGACAGCGTCTACCACTGCGCCGCCTGGGTCAACGTCGTGCTCCCGTTCCAGACGCTATGGGACGCCAACATCAACGGTACCCAGGAACTGCTGCGACTGGCCGCGACGGCCAGGCTCAAGCACTTCCACCACATCTCAACCGACGCCGTGCTGGGGGGTGACGTCGGTAACGGCTACGTGCTGACCAAAATGCTCGCCGAGGAATCGGTGCTGCGGGCACGGGACGGTGGCCTGCCCGCCGCGGTGTACCGGATGCCCAGGCTGATGATGGACACCCGGTCGCTCCAGGGTAACCCGAACGACGCCGCGCTGCGCCTGCTCAGGATCATCTTGCGACTCCGGGCAGCACCGGATGACTTCGACTTCACTGAGATGTGGATGCCAGTCGATGAGGCCGCGCGGCTGGTCATCGGGTCCAGCCTCACGACCGAGAACGGCGGCCCGCTCACGGTTGTACCGGCCGAGCCGACGCGGTGGCGCGCTCGGCTGGACGGCCTGCGCGAGCTAGGCATCAAGTTCCTGCCAGACAGCGAATGGGTAAGCCTGCTCCGCGCCAGCAAGTCAGAAGAGAACGAAGTGGTACTCAATTTCCTGGGGATGGACGGCTACGACGATGGCGCCGAAGAGCTTCCGGAGAGCAACCCCGCCGACCACGGCGGGCTGCTCATCGGTGCCGCGCTGAGCCCGGAAAGCCTGTACCGATACTGCGAAACCGTGCTGAGGCAAGAAGCGTCGGCCTGACTGCCCTGGTAAACCCTGAAACTTGACGCCGAATGGTCGACGCCGGGCTGCCGTCGCTGGGTGATGGCGCGGCGGCGGCACCGTTGTGGTGCTGACCGGCGGGTGCCCTGGCGGGACACGCGACGATCGCGGGTACATGAACAGTCAATTCGGGTGCCACAGCCGGCTGCGGGATGGCGAGGTACCTGCCGGGTACAGAGTGCGCCACGAGCCATCCTCAAGCACGGTCATCAGCGACCCGGCTATCAGCCGCTCCCCCGAGACTGTCATCCGCGATGGTCGTACCCGGTGGCTGAACTGCGCCGCCGACCATAGCCACTGCGCTAAGTTCACGGCGATTTATTAGGATATCGCTGTGACGTGGTGTAACGGTGAATAAGCTCCCTGCTATTGGCAATTCGTTAGCCGCTACAGCGGCAGACGATGCGTCGCTGTCCTGAGGCGGTGGTAAGCATGGCCGACGATCCGGTGCGGATCGCACAGTTCTGGCAGGCGGTCGAGATCTTCAGCCCGCAGTCGCTGCCCAGGCTCGACCCGGAGAACCATACGGTCGACCTCCAGCGCCTGCACGGAAAACTCATCACCGCATTCGAGGGACAGTTACCGCGCACACAGCCCGCCGCACCGGCAAGCCCGGACGCGGAACCACCCGCACGTGCCCGCCACGGCCAGCAACGCCGGCAGCAGCCGGGAGACACCGGAACTCCCGGATAGCTGAACTTCCGCAACTTGAGGAAGAGAAGATCTCTTACCGTTCCGGCCGGGTTCGCGCGGTGGGCGCCTGCGGCCGGGGCTCAGTGGTCAGGGGACGTAGCCCGTTTGCCTGGTGCTGGCCTGGTACTGCCAGATGATGTAGGTGCCCTGGCCTATCGGGGGGATCTCGAGGCCGTAAGGGACAACCTGGATGATGTGGGAATTGCGGCGCAGATCGGCGGCGATCTGGCGGTCCAGGCCGGTGGTGTCGGTGAAGTTCAGGGCGACCAGGGAGAAGTAGCCCTCGGCGATGTAGCTGGCGTAGACGGGTGCGTTCCCGGGGCTGGTGACGCTGGCGGAGGCGGCCGGCCCGCCGGTGCTGATGCCTGCGGGGCGGGTGATGTTCCGGGTGCTGGACCACCGCTGCCACCGGGCGCCGGCGGAAGCGTAGTACTCGGCCACCGAAGGATCCTCCACCAGCAGCGGCCCGGTGGTGTGGTCGGCCAGCGGGGTGAAGATCGCGATGAAATCGTTCGCGTTCGGCCAGTCGGAGGAAAAACTCCGGGCCTGGGTGATGCCGAGCCCGGCCGGGAAGGCCAGCGCGACCACACATGCCCCGCAGGTCACGGCGCGGCCCCGGCCCCGCGGCGAGGCCCCGATGAACCGGTCGACCGTGTAGCCGGCGGCCATCACAGCGAACCAGGCTCCCAGGCCGACATGCTGGTTCAGCGCGGCCGCGGTGTGCAGGTGCGCTTGCTCCAGCGGCCCGGCCACCAGGGCGGCGGACAAGAACCCGAGCAGCCACGCTTGCACGGCTCCTGGCCGGCTGACGCAGCTGATGACGACGCCGGCTATGGCCAGGACCAGCACCAGGCCGGCCCAGGACCAGGACTGGCTCAGGACCGCTGCCGGGGTAGCCGAGCCCGGGGCCCGGGTCAGCATCGTCCGCTCGAAACCACCCAGGTAGCTGCCCCCGCCAGCGCCCCAGCCCGGCGGCCAGCAGCACGGCCATAGCGGCTAGGAGCGTCCCGGCCCGCCGGGCCGCGAGCCAGCCGCGCCCGGCCTGCGGCGCGGTCAGCAGCGCGAGCGCGGCGATGAGCGGGGCGAACAGCAGGCAGGTATACGCCGCGGCGGCGGCCAGCGCCATAGCGGCGGCCGCCGCGACCATCCATCCGGTCGATGGTTCCCGCGCCCCGGCGCGGATCACGCACCAGGCCGCCAGCGCGACCAGGAACAGCGACATCGCATCAGTGGTGGCGAAGACCCCCAGGTGCAGCGTGGTACCCAGCACGGCGAACAGGGCGGCGGCGAAGAACGCGGCCCGCCGCCCGAACAGCCGGGCCGCAGCACCATGAAGCAGGACCGTGGCGCCCAGCATGAACGCCAGGGACAGGACCCGGGCACCCGCCAGCCCGCCGAGACTGTCCGCCGCCGCGCCGAGCGGCGGGTAGATCACCGGCACGCCGGAAAAATACGACGAGAACGACGGGATCGGGGCACCGTGCAGCCAGTTCGCCCACTCCAGGTGCCCGGCGTGCAAGTACAGGGCCTCACTCTGGGACGCAGTATCAGCCCGGATCAGCCGAAGCGAGAGCGCCGCCTGGACCGCGAGCACGGCCAGCCGCGGGACACCCATCGCCTCAGGCCGCGTTTGTCACCAGGCAAGACCTGCGACGAGACAGTAACCGGCACAGCCGATGCCGGCGACCTCACGGCGTGCTGCGGCCCGGCGGAGCCCGACGATGCGGCAGGAGTCATAGCCAGCCTCCGCTTCCCGCCTGCGTTCCGCAGGTCTGGATCGGTTTCGTGACACGTTCAGGGGTGAGCCTGCAGGTCAGGGTGGCAGAGCTGGTGACGGTGAACTAGATGCCATAGTGACACGATTTGCACGTTAGAAGCCTTTCCAGCTGTAACGTTGCGGTATATCATGGTGACATGTTCGTGCGCACTACGACGCGGCGGAACAAGGACGGCAGCGCCGTCCGCTACGTGCAGCTCGTCCATAACGAGTGGGACCCGGTGACCAGGTCGTCCCGGATGCGGGTAGTGCACAGCTTCGGCCGGGAGGACCAGCTCGACCGGGCCGCTGTCGAGCGGCTGGCCGGGTCGCTCGGCCGATTGCTGGGCCACGGCCAGGAGGCGGCCGGGATCACCCCGGAGCTGGCCTATTCAGGGTCGGTCGCCTACGGCGGGACGTACCTGCTGGACCAGCTGTGGCAGCGGCTGGGGATCGGCCAGGTCATGACCGCGATGCTGGGCGGGACCCGCCGCGACGCGGCGACGGAGCGGGTGCTGTTCGCGCTGGTCGCCAACCGGGCACTGGATCCCTCCTCCAAGCTCG
>JBEKKH010000328.1:0-8476 GCA_050010815.1 Streptosporangiaceae bacterium
AACCTGCACCAGTCCCGGCACTACTCGCTCTTCCTCGGGCTGCAGCTCAAGGCCCGTCAGGTCGGCATCCCTACCCCTGTCTACGGCCTGCAGGAGGTTCATCACCTCGGCTGACCGACGTCGTTCCTGTGCATCACCGTCGGCGCAGTCGGTACCCGGGTGCTCATGCCGAAGGGTGTCGCCCTCGGAAACTCATGACTACGCGCTGCCCGGTATGCCATTCAAAGGTGGCGGGCGATTGTCAATTGAGTCAGCTGCGGCATCTGACAACCTGCGCGTCCCTTGTCTAAAGCTTCGAGAAACGTCCGGGAATTTACCGATGAGAGCGTCTTCGTTACCGAACCGGGAACATGATGGCTTAGGTCAACAGCTCAGTCCCGGCCGCATGGCCGATGATAGGGGTTACGGCTGACTTTTGGTCGGAGTCGACGTCACGGATTCGGGCGCCAATGTCGTCCCACCCGAGGTTGACGATGGGTTCGACGCCGCAGACGGTTTCGAGGCCGTGGTCGGCTTCTCCCCGGTGAGGAGGCCCACCACGATCCCGAAAGCCGTGGTTGCCAGCGCGAAGAGAGACGTGGTCGACGTGGTAAGACCCGCTGCGTTCGTCCCGATGCCGGCCCCGACAAAGGCGATGACGATGAAGATCGCGATGACCAGGTTCGTCGCGTTTAGCTCGGCAGCCTGAGTCCGCGGCGGTGAGGATGCCTCGGTGGCGAGAGCCTGCGCCTGCGTCTCAAGGTCCGCCGAGGTGGCCGGGGCCGGAGCGTTGAGGGCTGCGCGGAATAGCTGCGTGGTAGATGCCTGCGCTTGCGGCTGCTCGGTGTAGTTCCAGAAGATTCCCAATTTCCCGTCCCTTCGGTGGAGACGACTCGGGGAACTGCAGGGGACGCGGGAGGCAAGATTGCGGGAAACAGCCGATGATCATTCCGAAGCTTCCTGACGCCAGGTTCTCAACCTTGCAGGGTGTAATTCGCGTCCATGTTCCGAGATCGTAGTACACGAACGCAATCAACGGAACCTTGATGTCGATGGGACGGACTTATCAACCCTGTTCTGCAGATCGGCTCGGAGCCGACGGGGCCTTCGTCGCATGCAGTCAGGACATCCTCGAGGAGGCACCGAGGGCCTTCGGACCTGGCGGGCTTCTTGTAAAGGTATTGCAGAAAGCTGCCGCGAACTAACTCCATGACTCCGAGCGGACATACTCAACTGCCGCAGACAAAGGTCGAGCGCCGCGGTCATGGAGCGAGACCTTGGCCATGCCCACGTAGTCAGCCGCAGTCGTGAGCTCCGTCAGTCGAGTCCGGAGCCTGACGTGACCTGTCACGAAAAGTAACCAGAATTTTCGCGGGCTCGCGTGAAGAGCCGCCGATACCTGCATGTCCCTGCATGTCACCCGTGCCCGTGATCATCGGTGCCGCACCGAACGGGTCGATCTGCGCTGCGACCTGACGGAGGCGGAGGTATTTCACGGGGCCACGACTGGTCTGGCGGCCCCGACAGCCGCCGAGCTGACCTGCCTTGACCGCGTGGCCGAGCGCAAGCTGTGGGAGATCGACCGGGCCGGTATTCATGCGGTCACTGGTGGCTCGGACGACGGCTTCCTGTACGCCCGCGGTTTTATCGTGGCAATGGGCCGGGAGTTTTACGACGCGGTCTGCGATAACCCGCAGATGGCGGTGCCATCCGCCGAATGCGAGGATATCTGCTACTTCTTCGCGCACATTCACCGGGAACGGTTCGGTGACTACCCCGAGACGGGCTCGGGAATATCCCGCGAGCCGGGCCATGACCCTAGCCGCGTCAGGGCCCGACCCAGCATCCAGCGCACTGAGCGCGATAGCACGCGATGCCATCAGCCTGCTCACCACCGCGAACGCCCGCAGGCTGCGCGAGTGCGCCAGCCCCGGATGCGGTCTGCTGTTCCTGGACACCAGCCGCCCCGGCCGCCGCCGCTGGATCGGCGCTCCCAAGTCCGTGGCCGGCATAGACACTCCGTCACCGACCGACTCTCAGTACGGGGCCGTTGACATGCCGGGCGCGCGCCGAGCGGCGCCAGCTTGGCGGCGAGGAAGGCCGGTGAACGCGTCCGCCGCACGAAGCTCACGTTTTACACGGCGGATTGTACGGCAACTCGGGCAAGTACTGCTCCCATTCGGCCCGGGTAATGGCAGCCCCGCTTATGGAACAGACATACCGGGCGGCTGCCGCAGGGGTGGCGAGCCATAGCAGGGTATTGCCGTCCTGGCTACCCGCGGCTATGGCGTCCCCCGTCGGGCTGAAGGCGACTGAGAACACGGCCGCGGTCGGGCCGGTCAGCGACCCGAGGCTGACCGGCGAGGCCGGGTTCATGATGTCCCACAGGGTCACCGTTTTGTCGCCGTTGGCGGTGGCAAGAGTCCGACCGTCGGGGCTGAACGCCAGGTCGTAGACGATCTGCGGCGGTCCGGTGAGCACGGTGAGCAAATGGCGGTCGGATACGTCCCACAGCCGCACCTCCCCGTCCGCGCCGGAGGCCGCCAGGATGTCCCCATCCGGACTGAACGCGACCTGGTAGACCGCGCTACCCAGTCGGACCAGCGGCGGACCGAGTTCCTCCGGACGTCCAGGATCGGTGATATCCCACAGCCGGACGGTCCCGTCCGCGCTCGCCGACGCCAGCAGCCGGTCGTCAGGGCTGAACGCGATGGCATAGACGTCGCGGTAAGCAGAGTCGGCAGTTTCACTCCGGATGACCGCGAGCGGCTTGGCGCGACCGATGTCGGTCGTATCCCACAGTCCGATCTGCCCGGCCGAACTGCCGGCCGCCATGAGATGGCCGCTCTTGTTGAAGGCCACGTACTGGATGGCGGACTTCAGTGCGGTCGGCGGTGACGGCAGCGGCACCGGATGCCGGGCATCCCGCACGTTCCACAGGATGATCCCGCCGCTGCCGTTCCCCGCGGCCAGGCGTCCGCCCGGCCCGTAGGCGACCGTCCCGTCGGGAGTGCCTGAGGTCAGCGGCGTGCCCAGCGGCACCGGCTGCTCCAGATCGGTCACCGACCACAGTTGCAGGGCGCCTTGCCCGCTGGGCAGCGCGCTCGCTGACACCAGATCGCTTCCGCCCGGGCTGAACGCCACGTTGAAGACGGAGCCAGGCGGACCGGTCAGCACCGGCCCCGGCAGCGTCCATATCCTGGCGACGCCGTCCGCGTCCGCGCTCGCCAGCTCACCGCTGCCATGACCGAACGCGACAGACAGCACCGGCGCCGGATGCGGCAGAGTAGCGACTAGCGTGCCGTGCGCGACATCCCACACGTACGCGTTATTGTCCGCGCTACCCGCCGCGATTGTGGTCCCGTCCGGGCTGAACGCCACGGAGTAGATCCAGCTCCTCGGCCCGGTCAGCGACGCGAGCCTGGCCGGACGACCCGCGTCGAGCTTCCACAGCCAGACTTCGCTGTTGTCGCTGCCTGCCGCCAGCATCCGGCTGTCCGGACTGAACGTGACCGCGTTGACCCCGTTGGCGGGACCGTTCACGAAAACACCGGCGCGAAGACCGGACCCCGCCACATCCCACATCCCGATGCGCCCAGTGGAGCCGCTAACCGCTAGCAGCCGCCCGTCGGGACTGAACGCGACCGCGGTCGCCTGCCCGACCCCAGCGCTCACCGACGACAGGTGATCCGCACTCCACACGAATACCCTGCCGTCAGAACTCCCGGCGGCAAGCATCTGCCCGTCAGGGCTGTACGCGACCGAGTTCACCGGCCCTGTCGCCAGCCGGTCCAGCAAAACCGGCCGGTCAGGGACACTGATACTCCATATCCGCACCGTGCCGCTTGAGCTGCCAACGGCCAGTGTCTTCCCGTCCGGGCTGAACGCGAGAGATGTCGCTATACCCGGACCGGCCAGCGCGCCGCCAACGCGCACTGGGTGTCCCAGCCGGCGTACGTCCCACAGTCGTACTGTCCCATCGTCGCCGCCAGCCGCCAGCATGCCGTCACCGGGGCTGAAAGCCACCGACTGCAAGCCGGCCCGGCCCGGCCCGGCCAGGCGCGTCGCTGGCTGGGTGGCGGTCGAGTCGAGGAGGCTGGAAAGGGCCTCCGCGGTCGGGGAAACCCGGTATGCGGCCAGCGACAGTTGCATCGCCAACGCGATGTCGGTGCTGCGGAGCTGGTTGGCGTCGGTCGCTACTTGCCGCGATATAGCCAGGTCGCGCTGATAGGTAGCGGCGTTCTTCTGCTGAAAGGCGGCGACAGCGAGGACCCCGGCGACGAGGGACAAAACGGCCAGTGCCGCGATGATCAGTTGCAGGCGGAGGGTCCTGCGCCTAGCCGTTCGCTCTTCCGCGTGCTTGCGCTGGACGCTGGCGTCCAGGAAGTCGCGTTCCGGTATGTTCAGGTCGCTGGCGTGACCGGGCTGGCCTGCCCAGTCTTCGGCAGCGGCGAGGCGGCCACCGCTGTATAGCATTCCCGGATCACGGTCTGACTCCTGCCAGGCTTCGGCAGCCGCGGTGAGCTGACGGTGGACGGGGACACCCGCGCGGGCGCTGTCTATCCATCCGCGCAGCAGTGGCCAGGCCAGCAGTAAAGCGTCGTGAGCTAGCTCCACATCACCTGTACCGGCGGTGATCAGGCGCTTGTCGATGAATGAATCCAGAACGGCCTGTGGTTCTCCTAGCGGGAATGCCAGCTCGCTTCTCGGAACCCGGCGTCGCGTGTCGGCTGTGTCGTCGGCGATGTGCACCAGACGGATGAAGATCTGGCGCGCCAGGTCTTGCTGCTGGCGGGTCAGCTCGTTGTAGACCTTGTCCGCGCTGCTGGCGACCGCGCCGTTGATTCCGCCGGTGTCCAGGTAGTCCGCGACGGTGAGCTTTCCGCCGTGGCTGTGCTCCCAGGTGGCGAGCAGGGCGTATGACAGCAGGGGCAGGGCACTGGGTACATGCGCTGGCGACGATCCGGCTCCGTCCGCCGCAGGACCGAGATCGCGGAGCAGGATTTCGACCAGGCCATCTTCGATTTCCAGCCCGGCCTTAACGGCCGGTCCGGTGATCGCGCTCCGCACTTGCTCCGTGTTCATGGGCCCGACCAGCACCTGATGTCTGTCCAATGCCCGGACCAGCGCCGGATACCTGAGGGCACGATCGTAGAAATCGGCGCGTAGTCCCACGACGACAAGAGCGGTGGCTGCGCACAGTGCCTTGATGAACGCCACCCGCTCGGCCTCGTCCTGGCAGGCGGTAAAGACTTCCTCAAACTGGTCCACCACGATGATTAAACGACCGCCGGAATCGTCGTCGGTCACCGACGCCAGGTGCATGGCAAGCTCATGGACCGGATGGGTGCCGGGTGCCAGCAGGACCGGCGGCCAGGTACCCGAGCCGAGCGCGCCGCCTTCCAGCGCCGGGATCAGTCCGGCACGCAATAGCGAGGACTTACCGGATCCGGATGGCCCGACCACCATCAGCAAGCCACCCTGCTCGCTGTGCAGACGCAGCTGCTCGACAAGCAGCTCGGTGAGTTCGTGCCTGCCGAAGAACCAGCCGGCGTCCTCCGGCTGGAAACTCTCCAGCCCGCGGTAAGGCGCCGGGGCATCCGCGGGTCGCGGTCCTGGCGCGCGGCGCACCCGGCCCAGCGCCGCCAGCCATCTCGCAATGTCCGCCTCGTCCGTGACTCCGCAGGCCAACAGGACCTTCCGGAGCATGCCAGGTGGCTGCACTGGCAGATAGCGCCCCGCGAAGTAGCCGCCGACAGTACTCGCGGGTATCCCGAGCGCCCGCGCCACATCCCGCACCGTCAGGCTGGCGCACTCCTTAATGAGCGATAGCTCGCGGGCGAAATCCCGCCGTGTGCTGATCCGATCAGGATTGGCGACGCCATCATCGGCGCCCGGGTCATCTAACATGCGAGGCCCCCCACGGCTGACTCGTTATGGCCAGCTTAATCCGGCCTGTACGGCCTTGTACGGGCAATTTCGTAGCCCTTGCCACCGCGGATGGATCCCTGATGTCCTGGCGCGAGTCTGCAGGGGAGCGGGTTCATGCGCGTATTTCGATCTTCTGGCTGGCGGCGCGGGCTAGCAGCGATAGTCGTAGCCGCTGGGGTCTTCGTGGGAATGGCTGCATCCGCAGCCTCGTCATCCGCCGCGCAGCCGGCCATCACCGGTACGGTCGAGGACACCTCGGGCACCGCGCTGGCTGGCGTGACGGTCAACGTCCTGGACCCATCGACGGACTCCACTGTCACCAGCACGACCACGGCCAGTGACGGCACCTTCAGTGCCTCGGTCAACTCCAGCACCTACAACGTGGAGTTCATCCCTCCATCGAGTTCCGGCCTGCAGAGCTACCTGGCGACAGGGGTAGCCCCAGATTCAACGCCGTTGACCGTAATCCTGAAAACGGCTGCTGTGGTTCAGGTTCAGGGGTCGTTGCAGGATTCTGAGGGGCGTGTGTATACGAGCGCGCAGGGCGCGTCGGTGGTCTTCAGTTCCCCGCTGAACCCGGGGACGAATGTCAGTGTGGACGGCAGCGGGGATTACTCGGTGAATCTGCTCGCGGATCAGAATTTCACTGTTGCGCCTTATGTGTACATCTCGGGTTACATCGACGGGTTCACCTTGCCTGCCGGGGCGCTGGACCAGAATCAGACTTACAACGTCGTCATGCCGGTCTCTACGCTGGCCGTGTCGGTACGTGATGCCAGCGGTAACCCGGTTACGGGCGGGAAGATCGTGTTCAGTAATAGTTCGGTCAGCCCGCTGCCCGGCATACCCGGCAGCAGCGCGCAGGCCTTCAACGACAGCGGCACTGCCCTGGACGGCAGCGGTAACGCCTCACTGGTCGTGCCCAACGGGATCACCCTGCAGGGATTGACCCTTCACCTCAGCAGTGGGCTGGTCCTGCCCTTCACGCTGCCTGCGATTACCGGCGATCAGGATGTATTCCTTATCTTTAACGAGGGCACGATCACAGTGGAACAGCCGCCGGTTGTCACCGGTACCCGAGACCGGGCACCTAACGCCAACGGCTGGTACAACGCCCCCGTTACCATCACCTGGACCAGCGTCGAGCCGAACGGAGCGGCCGGGACCCCCACGACCCCGCCTCCGGTCACGCTATCCACCGAGGGCGCGAACCAAACCGTGACGTCCGCCAAATCGTGTGACCTGGCAGGGAACTGCGCCATCGGCACCATCACTGGACTCAACATCGACATGACCCCGCCATCGGTCTCCGTCACCGGCGTCACCAGCGGAGCCACCTACAACCAGGCCCCGTCCCCAGGATGTTCCACCTCGGACTCGCTGTCCGGCGTTGCGACCAACGCGACCGTCTCCGTTACCAACTCCGGCACTAGCTACACGGCCACGTGCAGCGGAGCAACCGATAATGCAGGCAACAGCGCCGCGGCGGTAAGCGTGACCTACCAGGTGATCCCGAACGGCTTCACCACAGCCACCCTCACCGACTCCCACGGCAACCCGATCTCCGGCGCCTCTGTGGTCTTCCGCTCCGCCGGCGGTTCGGTTACCAACGCCACGACCGGCTCCGACGGCACGGCCGCGGTCACCCTCACGCCAGGCACTTATTCGGTGACCATGAACTACGCCACCGGCTACCAGACCAGGACCATCACGGTCACCGCCAACGGCCCCAACGCGGTCAGTTTCGCGACTGTCGCGGTCACGGCTCAGATTAACGACCCGGACAGCAGCGACCTCTCCGCCGCATCGGTGGCGCACGCCGGGAACACCGGCACCTACGGGCCGAAGGCAGCCGTCGACGGCAACGGCCAGGTCACATTCCAGGTGCTACCCGGTACGAACACGTTCGCTGCCTACGACGCCGGCGGCTATCAGACTCAGACCGTCACCGTCACCGGGTCGATGACGGTCACCTTCGCTACCGTCACGGTCACGGCTCAGATCAACGACCCGGACAGCACCGACCTCGCCGCCGCACAAGTAACCCATGCCGGAAACATCGGCACGCCTGGGCCTAAGACCCCGGTCGACAGCAACGGCCAGGTCACCTTCCAGGTGCTGCCCGGAACCAACTCGTTCACTGCCTACGACGCGGGGGGTTACGAGACCCAGACCATCACCGTGTCCGCGCCGGTAACCGTCACCTTCGCCACGGTCGCGGTGACAATCACTGTCGACAAGAACGCCAGCCCGCTGACGACAGCCACGGTGGCGCACGCCGGGAACATCGGCACCTACGGGCCGAAGACTGCTGTTGACGGCAACGGCCAGGTCATTTTCCAGGTGCTGCCGGGCACGAATTCCTTCGCCGCCTACGACCGAAGCGCCTACTCCACGCAGGCAATCACAGTCACCGCCGCGACATCCATCGCAATCTCAGTTTCCTAGATGAGTGATTCCAGGGGGTAGGTGCGCAAAATGAGGCGAGAGTCTCCATAGTCAGAGTTGTGAACAACGACATAGAGACTCTCGCAACCGCACTCTACGTGAAGATCGATGACATGCT
>JBEKKH010000329.1:0-8467 GCA_050010815.1 Streptosporangiaceae bacterium
GAGGAGCACGGATGAAGGCCCATCGTTCCCCGCTCGCCAGTTTCCTGGCCTTCGAGCTGCGCCGGGTGCTGCGTTCTCCCGGCGTCCTGGTCTGGACGCTCGCCTTCCCTGTCGTGTTCTACCTGATCAACTTCTCCAACAAGACCAACAATCCCGGCGCCGAACGATGGGCGGGCACCACCTGGGCGGTCTACTTCATGGTGTCCATGTGTGCGTGGGCGGCGATCGCCGCGGCCTCCAACGCCGGCGGCGCCCGGCTGGCGGTCGAGCGCGCCAACGGCTGGACCAGGCACCTGCGCCTCACACCGCTGCCCTCGTGGGCGTACGCGGCCGGCAAGGTCCTCACCGGCGCGGCCCTGGCGCTCATCGCGGCCCTCGCGCTGGCGCTCATCGCGGCGGCGGCGGCCCGGCCCCAGCTGCCCGCGTCCGCCTGGGCGGCGATGATCCTGGCGTGCTGGCTGGGCAGCCTCCCGTTCGCCGCGCTCGGCATCCTCGTCGGCCTGGCCGCCGGCACGTCGGTCGCGCAGCCCGCCATGGTGGGCACGACACTCGTGCTGGACGTGCTCGGCGGCCTCCTCTGGCCGGTGCCCGTGTTCCCGACCTGGCTCCAGGACATCGCGAGGGTGCTGCCCACCTACCGGCTCGCCGATCTCGGCCGCGCTGCCGTCACCCGGCACGCGCTGAACCCGGCCGACATGGCGTTCCTGGGTGCCTGGACGCTGCTCTTCGGCGCGATCGCCGCCTGGCGTTACCATGCCGACCAGCTGCGTCCCATCGGATGACGCCAACGGTGCTGGAAATGAGAGCATATGCCGGTGGCGCAATTTACGGTCAGGGCTGCGGAGGCCAGCGATTCGCGGGCGATGGCTGAGCTTTTCGCTGCCGTGGCGGGGGAGCGTACCGGTATCGCGACAGAGCCGCCGGTCGATATCGACGAGCGGGCCGCGCAGTTCGCCCGTACCGCACCTGGGTCGGTCGTCGCGGTGGCCGGCGGCCAGGTCGTCGGGATGCTCCACGTCGAGGTCAGCCGGCACGGTTTCGGCGACATCGGGATGCTGGTCGACCGCGGCTGGCGCTGCCTCGGGGTCGGCTCGGCACTTGTCCAGGCGGCGGTCAGCCGGGCGCGGGACCAGGGGCTGCACAAGCTCTGCCTTGAGGTGTTCGCGCACAATACCGCCGCGATCGCCCTGTACCGCAAGTCCGGCTTCGTTGCGGAGGGGCAGCGTGTCGGGCAGTACAGGCGTGTTAGCGGCGACCTCTGGGACTCCATCATCATGGGCTTGGCGCTGTAGTGAGCCGCAAGCCCGATGACGTCCTGCCTGGCCTCAAGCCGCCACGCTCTCCGTCCGTCGGCTCCTGGCCCGCAGGCTCGGGGTGGGGGGCGGAGCGGGCGAGGCAGGCGAGCGCGAGGATGGTGACGAGCACGGCGAAGCCGGCGGCAACTCCGCCGGCCACGCCGGTCGCGTCTG
The DNA here is from genome assembly GCA_050010815.1 of Streptosporangiaceae bacterium. Taxonomy (GTDB): domain Bacteria; phylum Actinomycetota; class Actinomycetes; order Streptosporangiales; family Streptosporangiaceae; genus Palsa-504. Next base: position 1,470 of record JBEKKH010000329.1, read on the forward strand.
GTAGGCGGTCTGCGTCAGCAGTACGTTGGCCGCCCCGCACGCGACCACGGCGTAGACGGTCCACGAAGTGGACAGCGCGGCCAGGCCGTGGCTCGCCACGTAGGAGAACGCCATGGTCACCACCGCCGAGCAGGAATCCGCCAGTCCTGCCGCCACGGCCAGGAAGACCGCGCGACGTCGTCCGGCGGCACGCAGGCCGACGGCGGCGGCCGCCAGCGCGCCGGCCCCTGTCATGGCGGCGCCCAGGGCCGCCGCCAGGAGGTAGTCCGGCCGGCCAGCCGCGTGACCGCGACCAGACGAGGTCAGCTCCAGGAACGCCGCGAGGCCCGCGATGACCGTCAGCGCTGCAGCCCAGGAGGCCCGGCCCCGTAGAGCACGGCGGCGGCCACCGCGGTCGCGATCATCACCATCACGGGCACCACGCTAGGAGCGATGCATCGTGTCAGGCCATCCGGCAGATCCCCCATTCCAGCGGAGGGTTAACCCCACCCCGCGCAGGGTTTGACCCGCCTCTCGCGCGGCCGCTGTCAGTTTTGCTGGCGTACCTGGCTGGGCTTCTTGTCGGTGCGCAGTCCGCGCCAGCTGGGATGACGCAGCACCCGGTCGGTGGTCCACTCAGTGAAAGCGACCTCGCCGACCAGCCGCGGGTGCACCCAGTGCACGCCGCGGGCCTGCTGGGCGGGGACCGCCGTGCCGAACGGGCTGTCACCGCGGAGCAGCGGCCACAGCCTGCCCGTCAGGTCCGTCAGGGCCGCTTGGGTGAAGCCGGTGCCGACGTGTCCGGCGTACCGCAGCCGGGACCCGTCCCGGACCCCGATCAGCAGCGAGCCGATCGTGTCCGCCCGTCGGCCCTGGCCGGGCTTCCAGCCGCCGATGATGACCTCTTGGTGCCGGATGTTCTTGACCTTGATCCAGTCCCGGCGCTCGCCCGGGTAGTACGCCGAGTCCAGCGGCTTGCCGACCACTCCTTCCAGGGCATTGGCCAGGCTAGCGGCCAGGACGTAGGCCGCGCCGCCGGGATACCACGGTGTTGTCCGGACCAGTTCGGCGTCCAGGCCGAGCTCGGCCAGCCGCTCACGCCGCCCGGTGTACGGCACCGCCAGCAGCGACTGGCCGTGGTGGTGCAGCAGGTCGAACAGGTACAGCTGGACCGGGACCTGGCGCACCAGGCGGCCGGGCGGATCCCGGACGTGCATGCGAGACTGCAGCAGTTCGAAGTCCGGACGTCCCTGGCCGATCGCGACGATTTCCCCGTCCATGATGACCGGGCCGTCCACCTGCCGGGCCAGCACGGCCAGCTCCGGATAGGTCGCCGTCATGTCGTTGCCGGTGCGGGACAGCAGGCGCACCTGGCCGCCGCTGACGTAGGCGATCGCGCGCACGCCGTCCCACTTGAACTCCCACCCGTACCGGCCATCGTCGTGCGGCAGCCCGCGGTGCAGGCTAGCCATCATCGGCCGGATCAGCCGCGGCATTTCCCCCATGCCTCATCGCCCCCTGGAGCATCACATACCCCAGAAGACTTAACGTTACGCGGCCAGCGTTCACCCAGATGGAACAGCGCCGGCGGGGCTACGCTGCTGTGTCGTGCCGGAGACGCGTCTTGGTACCGCCCGGATCCGGGCGGCTCGCCGGGTGATCGATCCGATTTTTCTCGACACTCCGCTGTACCGCTGCGAGGCGCTTGAGCCCGGCCTTGGGTGCGCGGTGAGCATCAAGCTCGAAACGGCCAACCCGGTCCGCAGCTTCAAGGCCCGCGGCACCGAGGTAGTCGCGAGCCTGCTCGCCGGTCATGGCTCGCCAGCCGTGGTGTGCGCCAGCGCGGGCAACCTTGGCCAAGCCCTCGCCTGGTCCGGTCGCGGCCGGGGGCTCGACGTCACCGTGGTGGCATCCCGTTTTGCGCCGGCGGCCAAGCTTGACCGGATCCGCGCACTGGATGCCAGGCTGGAGCTGGTGGACGGCGACTTCGACATGGCTCGCGAGCGGGCGGCGGCCGTCGCGCGGTATGAGGGCATCCGGCTGGTCGAAGACAGCCTGGACATCGAGACCTGCGAGGGCGCGGCGACCATCGGCCTGGAACTGGTGGGCACCGTGCCGTCGTTCGACGCCGTCCTGATTGCTCTGGGCGGCGGGGCGCTGGCCACCGGTGTGGGTCATGTGGTGAAGGCGTGGGCGCCCGAAGTCGAGGTGATCTGCATCCAGCCGCTGGGCGCACCTGCGATGACATACTCGTGGCGCCAGCGACGCGTGGTCACCACCGACTCGACAAGCACCATCGCTGACGGCGTCGCCGGCCGGCGTCCCATCCCGGCCGTCCTGGACGACCTCCTCAGGGTTGCCGACGACGCCGTCCTGGTCCGGGAGGCCTCGATCATCGCCGGCATGCGGATGCTCCTTGACTACGCCGGCCTCGTCGTGGAACCGTCGGCCGCGCTCGGTATCGCGGCGATCCTCGAAGACCGTGACCGCTTCGCCGGCCGGCACGTGGTCACCATCGTCTGCGGCAGCAACGTCGACCCAGACGCCTATCACCGCTGGGTCGGCTGGGGTTGACTCTGACACTATGTGAGGCTGTAGACCTGGGTTCGTTATGTACAGCATCGGTGAGTTCGCCCGGCATGGCCGCGTTTCGGTCCGGATGCTCCGGCATTACGACGCAATCGGCCTGCTCCGGCCTGCCTGCGTGGATCCGGGCACCGGGTACCGCTTCTATCAGGCGGGCCAGCTGGCCGAGCTGAACCGCATCATCGCGCTGAAGAACCTTGGCTTTACCCTCCAGCAGGTGGAGGCGATCTTGGCGGAGAAGGTCAGCGTGGCGGAACTTCGCGGGATGCTCAGACTGCGCCGGGCTGAGATCCGCGCTCAGATTGAGGCCGAGACGACCCGGCTGGCCCGGGTTGAGGCGCGGCTGCTGAGATCGAGGACGAGGCCCGCGTGCCCGTTGACAGCGTCGTCATCAAGCACCTCGCACCCTTCCGGGTGGCGGAGCTGACCGGCACGGCTGCGGGGTATGAGCCGGAAGCCATCACACCGGTCATCCAGACGCTGTACTGCGACTTGTGGCAGCGGATAGCCAGCGCCGGCGTCACCGCGGCGGGGCCGGCCATCGCGTATTACGAGGACGCGCCGGCTGGCGACGGCGCTATCGTGGTGCACGCCGCGGTGCCGGTCGTGACCGCGGGCGGCGGGGATCACGGCTTCGGCGTCGTGGATCTGGCGGAGGCCGACCGCGCGGCGGCCATCATTCACCACGGTTCAATGGACGATGTGCTGCCGACCGTTCAGGCGCTGGCGCGGTGGATCGACGCCAATGGCTACCGGTCCGCCAGCTACGCCCGCGAGGTAACCCTGCAATGGTCCGCTGACCCTGATCAGTGGGTTACCGAACTGCAGCAGCCCATCTATGCGACGAGAGGATGATCCGATGTCAGCAGCACCCGAAATCGTGACACGAGCCGAGCAGCCATACGCGGCGATCAGGGCCCGGGTGACCATGGCGGAGCTCGGCGGGCTGGGCGCCCGCTTCGGTGAGGTGCTCGCCTGGCTGGGTGCCCGTGGCCTGGCGTCCGCGGGACCGCCGTTCTTCAGGTACAACGTCATCGACATGATGCGGGAACTCCAGGTCGAGGCGGGCGTGCCGGTCGCGGTGGCCGTCGACGGCGACGCCCAGGTGTCCTCCGGTGTGCTCCCAGCCGGGCGATATGCGACGCTCGCTCACACGGGTCACCCCAGCGAGCTGCCGGGTGTCACCAAGGCGCTGCTGGACTGGGCGGCCGGTCGGGGCCTGACCTGGGACATGTCGCCGGGCGAGGGCGGCGAGCGGTGGGGCAGCAGGCTGGAGATCTACCTGACAGACCCTGGCCAGGAGCCTGACATGAGCAACTGGGTGACCCAGCTCGCGTTCCGGCTGGCGGACTAGCGGCGCATCCGAGCCCAGCTGTTAGCCGTCCTGACGGGATTGCCGCCACTTTACAGCTGGTTCGGCTGGCAGTCAGGCGACTCCGGTGGTGACCCATGGCCGGGCGACGCGGGCGATGTCGGCGTCGGAGGCGCCAGTGAACGCGTCGAGCTCCAGGAAGTGCCGGGCGATGGTGAGCCCGAGGATGCTGCTGACGATCAGCGCTGCGCGCAGGCCGGCATCCTCGCCGCCCATGGCCCGGCTCAGGTTGGCGACCCGCTCGTTCAGGAACGCGCTCATCGAGGCGGCTGCCTCGGGTGCGGTGAGCATGGACCGCACGAGCGCCTTGGTCTCCGGGGGCAGGGTCCCGAGCCGGACGTCCAGGACGTCGTGCAGATGGGCCTCAATCTCGTCCGGAGCGGCTTCCGCCAGCTGGATGGCGACGGCGAAGAGAGCGGCCTTTGATCCGTAGTGCTGCATGACCAGTGACGGGTCCACGTTCGCGCGCTGGGCGATGCGGCGGATGGTGGCTGCCTCCAGGCCGCGCTCCCCGAACTCCGCACGCGCCGCATCCAGGATGCGCTGTGCGGTGGCCGCACGCTTCGCGGCTCTGCTTCTCGGCTCACTCACACCCCTTACTCTACCGTTGTTGAGCGAATGAGGTAAGGTTGGCTCAACGAGCGATGAGTGAGGTCGTGACCGAACGGCCCGCCATCGGGAAGTGAGGAGCAGCCTTGACCGCACCTGCCGGTAAGACCGCCCTGATCATCGGCGCGTCCCGTGGGCTGGGCTACGCGCCGGCCCCACCGCGCGCCTGACGATCGGCCAGAGCATCCCTGGCGTGGTCGAAACGATCGAGGCCCAGGCAGGACAGGGCGGACTGCAATACCTGGACTACCAGGGTCAGACCGTCCGCTGGTAGCGCAGGCGGTCCGCCGCCGATGGCCGGGAGGACATCACATGAAGATCATCGCGATCGAAGAGCACTGGAACAGCGTCAATATCCGCGACGCGCTCGACCGCCTGCAGGGCGAGGCGCGAGACGAAAGCGTCGCCTTCAACACCATGGGCGACAACCAGGCCCGGCTTGAGGATATCGGCCCCGGCCGCGTCGAGGCGATGGACGCCGCCGGAATCGAGGTCTCGATCTTGTCGGTCGTCACGCCCGCCACCCAGGCACTCCCCGCCGCCGACGCCGTCGCGCTGGCCCGGGAAGCGAACGACGAGGCCACCGACGCCGTGCGCGCGCATCCGGCCCGCTTCCGCGCGTTCGCGACCCTGCCGACCAGCGATCCGCAGGCTGCGGCCGCAGAACTCGAACGGTGCGCCACCCGGCTGGGTCACGTCGGCGCCATGATCCACGGCCGGACGGGCCCCCGTACGCTGGACGATCCGGTCTACGACGACCTGTTCGCGACCGCGGCCCGCTTGCGCCAGCCGATCTTCATCCACCCGCAGCTCCCGTCGAACGAGCTGCGCGATGCCTCGTACCGGGGTCTGGATCCGCTGCTCGACCTCGGTCTGGCGAGCTTCGGCTGGGGCTGGCACATGGACGCGGGCCTGTCCGCGTTGCGGCTGATCCTGCGGGGCACGTTCGACCGCTACCCCGATCTTCAGCTCGTCCTTGGTCACTGGGGGGAGATGCTGTTGTTCTGGATGGATCGGGCCGACAGCCTCTCCGGGATCGCGAAGCACCTCGAACGCCGGGTGTCGGACTACATCACGACCAACATCCACATCACCAGCAGCGGGATGCTACAGGAGCGACTGCTGCGCCACGCCCTCGACTTCACCGCCGCCGACCGGGTGCTGTTCTCCACCGACTACCCCTTCCACCAGCCCGGCGCGGCGGCGGTCGAGCAGTTCTTCGACGCCATCCCCGACCCCTTGGACCGCTCGAAGATCGCTTCGGGCAACGCGGAAGCCCTGTTCCGGCTCGGCGGCCAGCTGTAGCGGCTATTTTCGAGCGGGTCAGGGAAGCTCGCGGCGGACGAGCCAGCGGGGCTTGCCGCCGCGTCGGCTGGTGGTCTGGCGGACGCGCTTGAAGCTGTGTGACTCGAAGAGCTGGACGGTGCCCACGTAACCGCTGGTCTGGTCGATGCGCTCGCTACCAGGGTCGACCGGGTAGCCTTCCAGCGCGGTCGCGCCCATCGCCTGCGCGTGCGCGACCGCGCCGTCCAGCAGGTGATGCATCAGCCCACGGCGCCGGAATCCTGGCCGCACCACGAAGCAAACCACCGACCAGGCGTCCTCGTCGTCGACATGCGGGATCGTTCGTGAGCTGACCAGGGCGCGGTAGGTGGACTTCGGCGCGACCGAGCACCAGCCGGCCACCTCGCCATCGACGTACGCCAGGACGCCGGGCCCCGGTGCGCTCCCGCACAGCGCGCGCATGTGCGCGATACGGCCGGGCATGTCGAGGCTGGAATTGCGGTACGTGGTGCACACGCATCCTTGGCCGCCTGGCTTGCGCGGCACCATAAACGACGCGAAGTCATCCCATCGCCCGGTGGCAGGCAGCACCTCGGTCCCCATGCCCCGAGGATAAGCCGGCGATTGCCTGCGGTTTCACCCTGCCAGCCAAGATCGTTCCCCGGGAACCCCACTCCGCGTGGTTGCCGCCCGGGCGACTCGCCGCATGCGCAGGTTAATCCGGAATGCTCGGTACGGGGGGCATGGGATGACGCTCAGGACGTGCCGAAGCCCTGCTCCGATCTGAAAAAGCTCGTCAGCAACTCCGCAACCGCGGCTGGGTCCTCCGCCGGCGGCAGATGTCCGCAGCCCGGGATCACGGCGAACGCATCGGGCATCCCGGACCGAGCCTGCTCGGGTGGCACCACCGGATCGTGCTGCCCGGCCGCGACCAGGAGCGGCACCCGCGTGTGGCCGACACGGTCCCGGACGTCGAACGACGCGAGCGCCTCGCAGGCCAGGGCGTAGGACTCCCGGTCCGTCTCGGACAGCGAGGTCAGCAGCGCGCCGGCCACCGCCGGCTCGCGGTCGGTGAAGCCGGGGGCGAACCAGCGCTCCGCCGAGCCGGACATCACCGCCGAGGTGCCCGCGCGACGGACCAGGTCCGCGCGCTCATGCCAGGCGGCGG
>JBEKKH010000330.1:0-22270 GCA_050010815.1 Streptosporangiaceae bacterium
CCGCGGGGCCCGCGGGGCCCGCGGGGCCTGGCCTGGACGGTGACGTGACCAGCTACACGCCGGATACCCGGCCGGGCGCCCGGCTGCCGCATCACTGGCTGCCGGACGGCTCGTCGCTGTACGACCGGCTGGGCCGCGGGTTCACGCTCGTCGGGCCCGGGCTTGACCGTCAGGCCGGCGCGGCCGCGCTGGCCCAGCGCGCGCGCCGGCGCGGGATACCGCTCACGCTCACAGAAACGCCGGCCGCCTACCCTTGGCCAGGAGAGTTCCTGCTCGTCCGGCCCGACCAGCACATCGCGTGGCGGGCCGCCGACCCGGCCGAGCTGGACATCGAGGCGGCGGCGGGACTCCGCCCGGTGCGCGTATAACGCGTATAAAAGGAACGAACGAGGAGGCTCATGGGCAGCGCGGAACGGCCGCAGCGGACCGCCGTCACGAACGTCCGCGTGTTCGACGGCCGGCAGCTGCGGCCGGCGGGCACGGTGGTGATCGAAGCGGACCGCATCGGCTTCGACGGCGCCGCGGCCGGCACCGTCGACGGCGAGGGCGGCGTGCTGCTGCCCGGCCTGATCGACGCCCACGTCCACCTGCACGGCCGGCACACGCTGGAGCTGCTGGCCTCCTTCGGCGTGACCACCGCGTTCGACATGGCGTGCGCGCCGCCCGAGCTGGTCGACTCGCTGCGCGGCGTGCCGGGGCTGACCGACATCCGCAGCGCGGGCACGCCCGCCGTCGCGCCGGGCAGCGTGCACTCGCGCATTCCGGTCACCGGCCAGCGGGGACTGATATCCGGCCCGGATCAGGCGGCGCGGTTCGTGGCCGACCGGCTCGCCGAGGGCTCGGACTACATCAAGATCATCGTCGGCAACCCCGGCCCCAGCCATGACCAGGCCACGCTGGACGCGCTGACCGCCGCGGCCCGGGAGCACAGCAAGCTCACCGTGGCCCACGCCTCGTCGTATGAGGCGGTGGAGATGGCCCAGCGGGCGCGGGTCAGCGTCCTGACCCATGTGCCCCTGGACAAGGCGCTGGACGAGACCGCCGCGGCCGCCGCGGTCGCCGACGGCCGGATCCTGATCCCGACGCTGGCCATGATGGAGGGCGTCGTGGCGCAGTGCACCCCGCTGGCCCCCCCACCGGCCGCCCCGCCGGGCGCCGACTACGCCGCGGCCCGGCAGAGCGTCACCGTCATGTACCGGGCCGGCGTGCCGATCCTGGCCGGAACCGACGCCAACGCCGCCGCCGGCGTGCCCGCGGCGATCAGCCACGGCGTCAGCCTGCACCACGAGCTGGAGCTTCTCGTCGACGCCGGGCTGTCCACCGTGGACGCGCTGCGGGCCGCCACCTCGCGGCCCGCGCACTACTTCGGGCTGGCCGACCGGGGCGTGATCGAACCGGGTCGCCGGGCCGACCTGGTGCTCATCGACGGGAACCCGCTGCAGGACATCACCGCCACCCGCTCCATCCGCCGCATCTGGTGCGGCGGAGTCGAAGTCGCGCCGAGCTAGGGAGCACCATGCGCATCGCCGTCATCAACCAGCGCCTGCACCTGATCCAGGGCGCGGGTGCCGTCGACGTCCACACCGCCAGCGACGGCCGGTTCGGGCCCGACGCCACCTCGGCCTACGAGCGCTGGGCCGCCTTCACCGAGTGGGCCGCCGCCGCGGACCTGCCCGCACCGGAGCCGTTCAGCCCCACCGCGCTCGGCTCGCCGTCGCCGGTGCCGCGCCAGGTGTTCGGCATCGGGCTGAACTACAGCGAGCACGCCGCGGAGTCCGGGTTCGCCAAACCCGACACCGCCCCGCCGGTGTTCACCAAGTTCCCCTCGTGCATCACCGGGCCCTACGCCGAGATCACGCTGCCGCCCGGCGGCCACAACGACTGGGAAGTCGAGCTCGTGGTCATCATCGGCCGCACCGCGGCCCACGTCCCGGCCGGTTCGGCCTGGGATTACGTGGCCGGCCTGTCCATCGGCCAGGACATCTCCGAGCGGATCCTGCAGCTGGCCGCCACTCCGCCCCAGTTCAGCCTGGGCAAGTCCTACCCCGGCTTCGGGCCGGTCGGCCCGTACCTGGTCACGCCGGACGAGTTCGACCACCCCGACGACCTGGAGCTGTCCTGCTCGATCAACGGCGAGCAGATGCAGAAGGGCCGGACCAGGGAGCTGATCTTCGGCGTGGCCGAGCTGATCGGGCAGCTGTCCCGGGTCACCCCGCTGCTGCCCGGCGACATCATCTTCACCGGCACGCCGTCGGGCGTGGGCATGGGCCGGAACCCGCAGCGCTGGCTTGCCCCCGGCGACGTGCTGACCAGCTACATCGAGGGCATCGGCGAGATGAGCCACCGGTTCGTCGCGGCGGACGGGCACAGCCGATGAGCCTGCACGGCCTGCTCTCGGTCACCATCGGCGTGCCGAACGTCGCCGAGACCTCCGCGTACTACACCGAATTCGGCCTGGCTCCCGAGGCAGGCGGCTGGTTCAGCACCCTGGACGCCGGCCGGCAGCTGCAGATCCTGCCCGCGCCCACCCGGCGGCTGCTGAGCCTGCGGGTGGGCGTCGACCACGCGGACGACCTGGCCCGGGCCGCCGCTCAGCTGACCCGCCTCGGCGTCCCCGCGGTGCCCTCCGCTGGCTCCTCCGCGGTGCCCTCCGCGGGGCCCCCGGGCTCGCGGCTGGAGGCGATCGAGCCGGTCACCGGGGTCCGGGTGAGCCTGGAGGTGAGCCCGCGGCTGCGGCAGGACCCGGTCCCGGCCACCGTCTACAACGGGCCGGGCCGGACCGAGCGGCCAGACGGCCGGGCGCCCGGATTCCAGCGGCCGGACCGGGTCCGGCCGCGCAAGCTCGGCCACGCCGTCATCGGCAGCACCGATTACCGCACCAGCACGTCATTTTTCACCGACGGCCTCGGCTTCAAGGTCAGCGACCGGATCTCCGGTGTGGGCGCCTTTCTGCGCTGCTCGACCGATCACCACAACGTGCTCGTGCTGGCCGCCCCGGTGAACTTCCTGCACCACACCTCCTGGCAGGTCGACGACGTCGACGATGTCGGGCGGGGTGCCTTCGCGATGCTCGAGGGCCGGCCCGAGCGGCACGTCTGGGGGCTGGGACGGCACTATGCCGGCTCCAACTTCTTCTGGTACCTCAAGGACCCGGCGGGTAACTTCTCCGAGTACTACTCCGACATGGACTGCATCGTGGACGACCAGCTGTGGACGCCGGAAGACCTGGAGGGCGCCCGCGGGCTGTTCGCCTGGGGACCGCCCCCGCCGCCGTCCTTCCTGCACCCCGACGATCTCGCGGCCATGATGACCGGGGCGCACTCGGCGCGCTGACGGCCTGTCCCGCCCGCCGGGCGCGCGAGCCGCGTTTCATGAGAGCATTCTGGCATTCGCATTCCCAGGGAGGTCCAGCGTGTCAGCAAAGCCGCTAGTAGCTGCGACGGATGGCTCGGAAGAATCGCTGCGGGCGGTCGAGTGGGCGGCGCGGGAGGCCGTCCTGCGCGGCGCCCCGCTGCGGATCGTGTCCGCCGCGGCGATGCTGCCGCGGATGATGGAGCGCCCGGCCGGCGACGGCCTGGAAACGGTCACCGATGCCCTGGCTCAGGACCGCGACCGGGCGCTGGCCGCGGCGACCGCGCGCGCCGCGCAGGTCGCCCCCGACCTGCTGGTCGACGCCGACCACCTGCCCGGGGCACCCGCTCAGGCGGTGGCCGAGAGCGGCTCGGGCGCGCTGATGCTGGTCGTCGGCTCCCGCGGTTCCGGTGCGTTCACGGCGCTGGTGCTCGGGTCGGTCAGCCGGTACGCTGCCACCCACGCCCCGTGCCCGGTGGTGGTCGTCCGCGATGAGACCCCGGCCGCTCACCGGCAGGTCGCCGTCGGCATCGCCGACCCGGAGACCGGCGCGGCCGCGCTGGCCTTCGCGTTCGAGGAGGCCAGCCTGCGGCAGGCCAGCCTGCTGGCCGTGCACGCCTGGGACACGCCGCACTGGCACGCCGGGCGGGTCTTCCAGGGCCTGGCCACCCCCGGCGCGCATGCGATCGAGGAGCAGCTCAGCGGCAAGCTCGCGGCCCTGCTCGATGACTGGCGGGGCAAGTACCCCGGCGTCCAGGCCAGCCAGGACGTCGTCTACGGCCACCCCGGCCGGGCGCTGGCCGGCCTGTCCGCCCGCGCCGACCTGGTCGTCATCGGCAGGCACTCCGGCTCCCACGGCCCCGGCGCGGTCACCCACGCGGTGCTGAACCACGCCCACGGCCCCGTGGTGTCGGTGCCTTCCGCCTAGCGCGTGTCCGGCCGATGATCGGGGCCCAGGCACTGATCGGCAGCCTGGTGGGCGCGGGCGTCGACACGTGCTTCATGAATCCGGGTACGTCGGAGATGCACTTCGTGGCCGCGCTGGACTCGGTGCCGCAGCTGCGCGGGGTGCTGGCGCTGTTCGAGGGGGTCGCGACCGGTGCCGCCGACGGCTACGCGCGGCTCGCCGGACGGCCCGCCGCGGTGCTGCTGCACCTGGGCCCGGGCCTGGCCAACGGGCTCGCCAACCTGCACAACGCCCGCCGGGCCGGTACCCCCGTGGTGGTCATCGTCGGCGGGCACGCCACCGGCCACGTCCGGTACGACTCGCCCTTGCAGTCCGACATCGAGGCCCTCGCGCGTACCGTGTCCGGCTGGGTTCACACCTGCGGCACGACCCGCGAGCTGGCCCATGACGCGATGCGCGCCGTCGCGGCGGCCCGCCGCGGCCAGATCGCCACCCTGGTGCTGCCGGCCGACGTGTCGTGGGCTGACGGCGGAGCGCTGGCCCCGCCCCGGCCCGTGGCGGCCCCGGAGCCGGCCTTCCCGGTCGAGGTGGCAGCCGAGGTGCTAGACCGCGGTCCGGCTGCATTGCTCCTGCTGGGCGGGACGGCGCTGACCGAGCGCGGGCTCGCCGCGGCCAGCCGGATCAGCGCCGCCACCGGAGCGCGACTGCTCGCCGAGACGTTTCCGGCCCGGATGGAAGGCGGCGCCGGGGTTCCGGCCGTCGCCCGGCTGGCCTACCTGGCCGAGCACGCCGAGGCTCAGCTGGCCGGGCTTGACCAGCTCATCCTGGCCGGGGCCCGCGCCCCGGTGTCCTTCTTCGGTTACCCGGGCCGGGTCAGTGACCTGGTGCCCGCGGGCTGCTCGGTGACCGTCCTGGCCGGGCCCGACCAGGACGCCGGGGTCGCGCTCGAGCAGCTGGCCGGCCAGGTCGCCGCGGGTACCCCGCCGGTGCTGGCGGGGCCTGCGACGCCGGCTCCGGGACGAGGGCCGTTGCTGGCGGGCAGCCTGGCCGCCACGATCGCGGCGTCGCTGCCCGAGCACGCGATCGTCTCCGACGAGGCCAACACGATGGGGGTCGCGCTACCTCAGGCGCTGGCCGGCGCGCCCCGGCATACGCTGCTGACGCTCACCGGCGGCGCCATCGGGCAGGGCTTGCCGGTCGCGACCGGCGCGGCAGTGGCCGCCCCGGACCGGCCGGTGCTGGCCCTGGAGGCCGACGGCAGTGCGCTCTACACCATCCAGGCGCTGTGGACCCAGGCCCGCGAGCGACTCGACGTGACCACGGTGCTGATCAACAACGCCGCGTACGCGATCCTCCGGATGGAGCTGGCCCGCACCGCCGCCGGGGAAGCGGGCGAGCGGGCCTCGCGGATGCTCGACCTGTCCGACCCGACGCCGGATTTCACCGCGATCAGCACCGGGATGGGCGTCCCGGCCACCCGGGTCAGGACGGCCGAGGACCTGGATCAGGCGCTCCGTAAGGCCTACGCCGAGCCCGGGCCGCACCTGATCGAGGCGATCGTGCCGAGCCCGCGAGCCGCCGGGCGGATATAACGGGTTCAGGCTTGGCTGAGCAGTTCGGTCAGCTCGGCGTCGAAGTCCAGGTGACCGGACTCCTGCCCGGCCGGCACCACCTGGTAGGTCCGCTCCAGGAACGTGCCGATCGCCCGCGCGCTGATCTCGAACTGGGCCTGCCCGAACGGCGAGCTCATCGCGATGTTCAAGATCCCGTACCCGTCGGTACCGGCCGCAGCCGGGATGCTTCCCCCAGCCGGGATGCTTCCCCCAGCCGGGATGCTTCCCCCAGCCGGGTCACACGATGTCGCTGACGGCCAGGCCTGGACATCCCCGATGCCCTCGCGGGCGTGCAGGCCCGCCGCGAGCAGATCGCGGGCCAAGGTCCACTCCACTGCCTCGTCCGTGCCCACGTCGAACGCCATCCGGACCGCATACGGATCCGTGCTTGTGTAGGACAAGGCGGCCATCAACGGCACGATTATGTTGTCCGGGCTGACCAGCCCGAGTCCTAGTTCCGCTGAGACCTCAGTACGGCTGATGTTCATCGTCTGCCCCCTCCGAGCGTGATCTTCATCTAGCCGTGATATTTCCCGACCGGGGTAGCCTGCCGGGTCCCCGCCCAGGTGCAGGACGGTTGCGGCCAAGATGGTCGGTGACGTGATACCCGCCATGCCGCTTTACCCAATTCCGGTGGAGGAAACCATGACCAGCCCGCAGCCCGCGTTCGGTGACTATCAGCTCGAGATCTACGGCGCCGGGCTGCGCGGCGTCCTGCCCGCGTTCCCGATGGCGTTCGCCGAACTGGAAGCCAGGGCCGCTCGCGCGCTGTCACCGTCGGTGCTGTCGTACGTCGCGGGCGGGGCGGGCAGCGAGCACACCCAGCGAGCCAACGCTAGCGCGTTCCACCGGTGGGGCCTAATCCCGCGGATGTTCGTCGGCGCGGCGCAACGCGACCTGACCGTGCCGCTGTTCGGGATGACGCTGCCGTCGCCGCTGCTGATGGCCCCGATCGGCGTGATGGGCCTGTGCGCCCAGGACGGGCACGGCGACCTGGCGACCGCCGAGGCGGCGGCGCGGACCGGGGTCCCGATGATCGCCTCCACGCTATCCGCCGATCCGATGGAGGAGGTCGCCGCCCGGTTCGGCGGCACCCCCGGTTTCTTCCAGCTCTACCCGCCGGCCGACCGGGATCTGGCCGCCAGCCTGGTGTCCCGCGCCGAGGCCGCGGGTTTCCTGGGCATCGTGGTCACCCTCGACACCTGGCTGACCGGCTGGCGCCCCCGGGACCTGGCGGCCGGCAACTTCCCGCAACTGCGCGGGCACTGCCTGTCCAACTACTTCACCGACCCGGTTTTCCTTGACCGGCTCGGCGCTCACCCGGCGGATGACCCGGCCGCGGCCGTGGGAATGTGGGCCCGGCTGTTCGGGAACCCGGTCACCTGGGACGACCTGCCCTGGCTGCGCTCGCTGACCACGCTGCCGCTGCTCGTCAAGGGCATCTGCCACCCCGACGACGCGCGCCGGGCCAAAGACGGCGGGGTGGACGGGATCTACTGCTCGACCCACGGCGGCCGGCAAGCCGACGGCGGGCTGCCCGCCCTGGACTGCCTGCCCGGCGTAGTGGCCGCCGCCGACGGTCTGCCCGTGCTTTTCGACTCGGGCATCCGGTCCGGCGCCGACGTGATCAAGGCCCTGGCGCTGGGCGCCACGGCGGTCGCCGTCGGCCGGCCCTGCGCCTACGGGCTCGCGATCGGCGGCGTGGACGGCCTGGTCCACGTGCTGCGCAGCATCCTGGCCGAAGCCGACCTGATCATGGCCGTCGACGGGTATCCCACCCTGGCCGACCTCACCCCGGACAGCCTGCGCCGCACCTGCTCGCACGGCTGAGGCTTCCCGGCGGGTCAGCCTCGTGCTGGTGGGGCTTCCCCCGACGGGTCAGCCTCGCTTGAGGCTGCCGATGCTGAGCGATCCGGCGTGCAAGGACAGCGTGCCCTCTTCCGCCTCGCGGACGTAGCCCGCGGGGTCCCTGTCCACGGCGGTGATGCCCGCGTAGTTCCGCGCCTCGTAGGCGGCGAAGGCGACGGCGAGGTCGTGCCTGCGCTGCAGCCCGGCCAGGCGGCGGAAGTCGGTCAGGCCCTCGCGTTCCTCCTCGCCCATGTGGTCGCTGTTGGCCTGGTTCGCCGCGGCGACTGCGGCGTACCAGGCGTCGGTGCCGACCTGGTGACGGGCCACCTCGGCCACCGCGTCCCTGATCTCGTTGTGGTCTCCGATGGCGTCCAGGGTTTCTTCCTCCACCGCGGCGGTGCGGTGCGCGGCCACGCCCACCTGTAGCAGCTCGGGATAGAAGATCTCCTCCTCGGCGGCGGCGTGCAGCTCGAGGAACGCCGCCAGCCGATCCCAGACCGCGGCCAGCACCCCGGTTTGCCCCCGGTCGATCTGCTCCAGGATCGCAAACAGCCGACGCTGCTCGTGATGGTCGTCAAGGATGAGCTGGGTAATGTCCACAGGTCCCTCCCGGCACCGCGTCTCAGGCCCGATCACATGCCCTCAGGCAGCCGACGATAACGCACCGCCGCGCAGCTTCCCGCCGCACCAGCCCCCGCGCCGCCCAGAGCGGCCGGAATGTATGGATGTGGCACCCTGCACATTCTGGGTGCCACATCCATACACGGTCAGGGCAGGACGAGGGCCGCGGCCAGCCCCCTGGGCCGCCCCGGCCCAGCGCACTCCACCGCCACGCAACCCAGGCCCGGTCAGTATTGCAGTAAGTTCAGTACGTGCAGTAAAATGGGGCCTCATGCCCTACGGACCACATCCCTCAGAGTCCAACCCTAATTCCATCCGGAACGCCCGCGCCAAGCCCATCCGGATCACCGTCGACCTGACCCCCGCCGACTATCAGGTGCTGAACCGCTGGCTAGCTAAGGCCGCCGTGGAACTCGACCAGCCGGTCAGCAGCATGACCTTGGCCCGCGGGATCAGGGCCATGATCCGGAGCGCTGCGACCGACGCCGTAGTCAACGACGTCGTGCTCGCTCTCCTGCGCGTAGAGCCCTGAGCACAGTCGGCTAGCGCCCGCTTCAGCCCTGCACGTTCAGCTGCCCGATGGGGTCGGTGGGCATGTCCATCGCCTCGAGCAGCGCAAGCAGCTCGTCTCGTTCCGCCGCGGTGACCGGCGCATTGTGCGCCGCCAGCGACGCCGCCAGCTCAATCGTCAGCTCGCCGTACTCGCCGCCACCCCGCATGCGCTTAATACTCCACAGCGTGCTTTCGCTCACGCGGTTGGCGAACCGGTCAGGAAGGGCCTCGGCTTTATCGATGATCTCGTCTTCGGTCATGATGACTCTTTCCGGGGGTTGCGTACCACACCAGGACCACCCTCTTCGGGCCAGGCGGTCCAGACTTCGCCGCTGCGCAGAACCACCACTGAGACTTCTACGCCATCACGGGTGCCACGCAAAGCCACCGGTCATTCCAGTGCTGATGCACGGGCATAGAGTCGGGACGACGGCTTACGTCAAGGACATGGTTAATGATCTTCTTGTCGTCCCAGCTGGCGGGAAACTCGGTCTTGCCGGGCTTGCCGGTCCCGTGCCGGTGGCCACCGCCGCCGCCGGGTTCGCCTTCAAGAATGTGCCCAGCGCGTTCGGGCGCGACTTGGAGCGCATCAAGCCTTGGGCGGTTCCCGGGGTCTACGGTGTCCCAGCCGGAACGATCTTGCCGTGTATCGGCCGGCCCCGTATCGGCCGGCGCCCCGCGGTGGTCACGCCCATCGGTCGGCTGGCCGTCGGCGACCCGGAGCGCCTCGTAGCACTCCGCGCGGGTCCGCGGCTCGGCCAGCTCGGCCCGCGTCGGGGGAGCGTCACCGGCCGATCCGCCCGGCCGCCGATGCTGCTCCGGTGTGACGTCGGGAAGCCGGTCCGGTCCGTCGTCGTACCTGTCTAACGCCATCCGGCTCTCCGGACACCACAAAACTTTCAGTGCTTTACACCTCACAATGAGCTGATGTTAAGCGCTGGCTGGCTCTCTGCCGCCAGATTCTCATGGCCAGCGTCCCCGGTTCGGAATCCGTAATATCCCGGTCAGCCCTCGGCCTGATGCCGAACGCACACGAAATCATGGCGCCAGCCCATTGCCGATGACGCCCTAACTGCATACAGTTTCATCTGCATACAGTTTGACCCGTTCTCTGGTCATCGGCGATTGGAGCACCTGATGGGGCGAGATGACGACCCAACCACGGCCGCGGACTGCCTGACCCTGGTCATGCCGCTGCGGGCGCGGGCGGGCATGACAGCTTCCGATTTTTACGAATACTGGCTGAACGCGCACGTGACGCTGCCCGCGCGGTTTCCCGGCATCAGCAGCATCTGGCTGCATGCGGTCTCCTTCGACGACGCCACCTGGCCGCGGCTGCCCGGCGTCAGCCACCGGCCGCCGCCCGAGGACGAGTTCCAGGGGGTACCAGAGGCCACCTTCGTCACCTTCGAGGGCCTGGCGGAGTTCCAGGCGGCCTCCAAGGTCCAGATGGACGACGGCATCAACTTCCTGCAGGAGATGATCGCCTACCGCAGCGTCGGGGACGCGACCCGGACGGTCAGCGACCGGACCGGCGTGCCCGCCCCGGACGGACACGACGGGCTGGTCCGGCACCTGCTGTTCCTGCGCAGGCGGGGCGGGGTCGGCACCGCGGAGTTCCGCAGCTTCGTCACCGATACCCTCGTCCCGGCCTGGGCCGCCTCCGCCGAGGTGCTCAAGCTGCGGCGGCACCTGTTCGAAGAGGTCGAGGTCACCCTCGATCACCCCGGTGTCCGGATGTCCCGGCCGCTGAACCGCCAGTACCAGGCCGCGCTTGAAGTGGTGCTGGCCGATCCCGGCCAGCTGGACCGGTTCGCGGCCTCGCCCGCCTGGACGCAGGTCGCCGACGCCACCAGCGCACACTGCGCGGCGGTGCACGCGGCCCGCGTCAACCGGTGCATCACCACCAAATACCAGGGCACCATCACGCTGGCCGGGGTACGCGGCGTCGCGGTCGCCGACGTCATCCGGCGGCTGGGCGCCACCAGCCAGCTCGACGACGAGGTCAGCAACCTGTTCCTGCCCGCGCCCGTCCGTGTCCTCGTCTAGCCCTTACCAGGAGGGAAGCTCCCCGTGACTTCGCCAGCCAGCCCGTCCGTCGATGAGATGGTGCGCCAGCTGTGGGACCGGCAGCAGATCAGCGACGTGATGCTGCGTTTCGGCCGTGGCCTGGACCTGCACGACTGGGACATGTACGCGGCCACCCTGACCGACCCGTTCGAGGTTGACTTCTTCGACCTCACCGGGCGGCCGCCCGCCGTCACCACGCCCAAGGTGTGGGCCCAGTTCGCCTCCGCCTGCCTGGAACGGCTGGTGGTGATGCACCAGTACTCCAACTTCCACATCAACCTGGACGGCGACCAGGCCGCGGGCGTCTTCTACCACATTTCCCGGCACCGGATGCCGAACCGGTTCGGAGATGACCACTACACCCAGTACGGCTGGTACGAGAACTCGTTCCGCCGCACCGCCGACGGCTGGAAGATCAGCCGGCTCAAGCACACCTTCCAGTGGTGTGACGGCAACCCGACCCTCATCGATGTATCCGACCCCGCCTGGCAGGAAGCCGCCGCGGCCGTCTTCGGCCCGGCCTGAACCGCCGTACCTGCCGCCCACCACACCGCCCAGCTCAACGGAACCAGGCTGCACTACGTCACCGCGGGCGAAGGGCCGCCCGTCATGCTTCTGCACGGCTGGCCGCAGACCTGGTACGAATGGCGGCACGTCATCGACCTGCTGGCCGCCGACTTCCAGGTGGTGGCGCCTGACCTGCGCGGTTTCGGCTACTCGGCCAAGCCGGCCACGGGCTACGACGCGGCCACCATCGCCGCCGACCTGGCGGCCCTGGGTGACCACCTGGGCCTGCGGGACGTGACCGTCGTTGGCCACGACTGGGGTGCCGTCTTCGCTTACGTCTACGCAGCGACGACGCCCGCCCAGGTCAGCGCCCTGGGCATCGTGGAGATGGCCCTGCCGGGGGTGGGCGTGATGGAGCAGGCCATGGCGCCGGCGCCGGACGGCAACTTCCTGTGGCACATGGGATTCCAGTCCGTCCCCGAACTGCCCGAGCTGCTCATCTCCGGCAAGGAAAAGCCCTACCTGCGCTGGTTCTTCGAGCACTTCGCCTATGACCCGAGTGCCATCTCCGCGGCCGACCTGGACGTGTACGTCGACGCCATCACCGAGGTCGGCGCGCTGCGCGCCGGGCTAGCTGTCTACCAAGATTTTTTCCGAACGGCCGATCAAGTGTCAGCCCTAGCCAAGACGCCGCTGGAGATCCCGGTCCGGGCCTACGGCGGCGAAGCGTGCCTGGGCGGACTGACCCTGACCTCGGTACAGGCCGTGGCGCCCGCTGCTGAGGGCGGAGTGATCGAACGCTGCGGTCACTGGGCGGCCGAGGAGCGCCCGGACGTCGTGGCCAGCATCGTCCGCGACCTAGCCAGTCCCTGACCACCGACCGGGATCCGGCCGGGTACCCGGCCGTATCCGGAGCAGCCGCGCGCCTACCCTCACTGTCCCGAGCTCCCCGCCTCCCCTCGCTTCCCGCCGTCCCGTCGTGGTGCCCATGCTGCGGCTGGATTTGCGCACTAATCCAGCCCTTCGGGCGGACGCTGCTCCAGTGGAGGATATTCAGGCCAGTCCTCCCAGCCAGCAGGCCATTGATCGTCTGGTATCGCACGACAGCGTCCCCGGACGACTTCACCCTCAGTCTCCGCTGCGACCGTGTCGCCAGCCAGCTCAGCGGCCCGCTGCCTGGCCCGCGCGTCCGCAAGCCATCGCGACGCCCGCCGGTACTTGGCAAAGCCGGCGGCCATGATCCACGGATCCTGGAAATGCGCCGCGTCGTCTTCGGCCCTCCTGACCGCCAGGTACATCCGGGCAAGCTGGTCCGTCGCAGTCCCCGGATCCGCCTGGGCGTCCCCGATCCCGGAGCAAATACATAGGATCGTTACCAGACCGGGCATCAGCCGATCCCGGTATCCAGCACATCAACGTGCCGGACTGTTGCCCCGCAGGTCGGAAACTGGTGTGCGTCACGTCCACCGACACGCGGCCGCCACCGGCTGAAAGATGACAGGCAGATGCGCGCCGCACGCGTCACTCACCATGAGCATCTCGCGCCACCGATCGTGACCACGGTCGTACCGGCGTCCTTGCTCGCGCCTGCGACACCATCGTGGGCGTGCAGCTTGGCGAAGCCGCTATCGTGGCCCGAGATCGGCGGGTCATCGTCACTATCAGTGACCGGCGTCGGAACGCTGCGGTCAGGGCAATGCACGCGGAACGACTTCGAGCGGCTAACCTCGATTCCCGGGAAGTCGGCTGAACCGGCGCCTGCGCGTTCTTCGCACTGCTGACTAGGGCAGACACTCTAACCTCAACGAGTCTTCCTGAACAGACGCCACCGAGAATCCCGGGGCGAAACCGGACAGCTGTGGCGGCGCCATCCTCGCGACCTGCGAATACCTTGTCAGGTTCCGACGGTCCAGTAGGACGACCTGGTTGAAGCCCGCTTGCGGCCCGCTGGAGAGCTGCTGGCATCTGCCCAGGTCACGCGTCGTGGGCGCTGCCCACCAAGAGCCCCGGCCTCAACTGGATTACCGCACTGGGAATCGAGGCTAAGAGATACCTTCGGTGCGTTCATGAAGGCGTCCATATCATCCGGTTATGGCGACCTGCCGTGGCTGCCGCGGTGATCCTGGCTCGCACGCTTGGGCCTGTCACGCTGAAGTCATGACAGTGACGCTGCACTTGGATGACGCCGTCGCGGAGGCGCTGGCCGCTGAGGCAGCCCGTCGTGGTCGGACGGCAGATGAGCTGGCGGCGGCCCTCCTGGCGGCGCAGCTGCCCAAGGCGCCACACCGCCGGCTGACCTTCGCCGCCGTGGGTGCTTCGACCTCCCGGCGCGGCGCGGCCGAGGCTGATGAGATGCTGGCCGAGGGGTTCGGGCGCGATCAGGTGCTGATCGTCGATACCGGCCCGCTGGTCGCGACGGCCGATCGCGCCGGTAAGGACCACGAGCCCTGACGGCAATTGCTGGAGAGCGACGAGGGTCCCCTGGTCACACGGCCATGGTCATCGCGGAGGCCGCCTGCCTGATCGGCCGGCAGCTTGGCGCGAAGGCGGAAGCCAGCCTGTACGCGTCCATCATCGATGGCCAGCTGGAGGTGGCCGATCTCGGCATAGCCGACTGGCAGCGCATCCAAGACCTCATGCTGAGGCGTTCGAGTTGCTGCCATAGCACGGCAGCCGCTCCGGACGATCTTTGCCAGCAGCGCCCGGTCCCGCCCCTGAACCCGCAGTCAGCCTCGAACGCCTGAGCAGAACACCCAGGTCTGAACATGACCCGGGCGGCATCGCATAACTCCCTGGTAAGCAATCGGGCGGGTACGCGTGCGCAAACGCCGCTACTTCGCGGAGAATCCGGGGCGGCGGACTGTGTGGTTCCGCCTTTGATACGACAGCGGCGACGACGAGCTACAGGTGCCAGTCCACGTCGTCATACCAGGTCACCCGCACAGCCTGCGCGCCCGCGACCGTTTCGATCCCCGCCAGCGTCTCGGCGCTGGCGGGGCGGCCAGGGTAGAGCAGGGCGCCCACGATGCCCTCCCGCCGGCCTGCTTCCATGTCTTCGATGGCGGTATCAAGGTAGGCCTGCAACTGGCGCAGATGACGGCGCAGGTTCCTCAGCACGCGATCCGCCGGGATCGCATCCCAGCCGGTCCCCTTGATCTCCATGATGACAAGCATCTGCTCATCGCCGTCCACCTCAACGGCCAGATCGACGCGCCCCCGGCCACCCCGGATGAGCCGCCACGGCCGTTCCCTGAACCCCGATGCCCCGGCGAGCCCGATCAGGAAAGCTGACTGGACGGTCCGGTGGAAAGCCTGGCCCGCCTGATCCTGACACAGAGGGTCAGCCGCTCGACCCCCACAAGATCCTCCGCGCAGTACTCCCGTTCGCCTGTCGTTCAGCATCTCAGCTCACAAGCGCACAGGCGATGGCAGCTTAGCGCGCTCTGTCCGCGGCAGATCCGGACGTTCTGGTGCCCGGTGGGCATGCATAACCATGCAAGCAGTCGGGCGATCGAAGTGGGTACTGCTGTACTGATCGTCGGTCCTGAGTTGTGTGCACAAGGGCACGGTGGGATGTCGTAAATAGACCATAGGCGCGAAGCGCGGGCGCCTCCGGTTATGCGCCGCTGATCAGCTGGGCTTACCTGCGAACCCGGCGCGAGTGAACATGCGGGAGCTACTTCACACCAGGCTCCGCATCCCCGGCTTGCCTGCTCCAGTGGGCGAGGTTGGCGCGGGCGGCCAGGGTCTCCGGGTGCTCCGCGCCGGACACCCGCTCGCGGACGGGCAGCAGCGCCGCGTACTGGTCCCGCGCCCCGGCCGCATCCCCCGCCATCCCAGCCCAGTACGCCAGGTTGCCGCGCACGATCAGGGTGTCGGGGTGCTCAGGGCCAGACACCTGCTCCTGGGCCTTGAGCACCTGCCGCGAAAGGTCGCGCGCGGCAGTGTAGTTACCAATCCACCCCAGGTAGCTGGCAGCTCTTTGCATGCCGTCGCTGCCGGGGGCGAGTGCAGCCTGGGCGTGAGCCAGCAACGCGGCGTAGACAGGCCAGGTTTCCGGCTGCCGGGTGTCGGCGGGTAGCGCGGCCTCTATCAAGGCGGCGGCGGCCTGCTGCCAGGCTGCGGCCCGCTCAGCGGGCAACAGGGCCAAGGTGACGGCCTGCACCAGCCGGTGCACCGACACTGTCCCTTCGTGCGGCGCACTGATCAGCGAATACTGGCGCAGCGCGGCGACGGCGTCGTCAGCGGCGAGAGGGTCTTCCAGCAGCGGGACCAGCAGCGATGCCACCTCTAGGCCGAGCGATTCCGCCAGTTCTGGGCGGGGCCGTAGCAGAAGGCGCAGCGGAATCGCCTCAGCGGCGCAGCATGCCAGAAGCCGCAGCAACCCGGCCGCGCTGGGCGCGGACTGCTCCAGCCGCCCAAACGCCAGCGACCAGGTGGCCGCGACCGTGCTGCCATACCCGGTGGGCTCCCCGCGGGCCAGCATCTCCGGTCGGCGCCGCCGGAACGATTCCAGGTAGTCGGTGAGGTTGTTTCCGGTGGCCCAGATATACGCGGCTGCCTGCTCCAGCGCCAGCGGCAGCCCGCCCAGCTCGTCGGCCAGGTCCCGGGCTGCCTGCCGGTCCAGATCACCCGTGCGGTTGACCAGGAAATCTGCCGCGACGTCCCGGTCTAGCATCGGAACGTCCAGCATCTGGCCAGGCCAGGCCGGGTTCTGGCTGGTGATCAGCATCCGCCCGGGCCCGGCCGGGGGCAGGAACGCCGCCACCGAGGCCAGGTCCGCCACGTTGTCGAAGATCAGCAGCCACGGCGCCGCGAACGTAGCCAGCACCGCGTGCACCGACGCCACCGGGTCCCGGGCATCGGCCAGGCCCCGGACGCCGAGCTGGGCGGCCAGCTCACCGAACCCGGCCGCCAGCACCGTGGCTGCGCATACTCCACCGCCAGGCTGGTCTTTCCTGCGCCCCCCAGCCCGCACAGGGCCACCAGCCGCGGCCCCGGATCATCCCCGGCAGTCAGCCGGGCGCCTACCTCGGCGAGCAGCTCGTCCCGGCCAGCCAGGAACACCAGCCGCGGCGGCAGCCGCACCAGCTTTCCCGGCACCGCCGTGTCCCCGCCCGCCCGGCCCAGTGCCATCGCCCGGTCGGCCAGCTCGGCGAGAATCCCTTCCAGCCGCTGGCCTTGCAAGTGGGTAACGTCATGGTTCAGCTGGTCCGCCAGCGGCGCCAACGGCCCGCCCCGGGACCCGCGGACCATGATCTCCCGGACCAGATAACCGGCCAGCATCTCCGCCAGCACCCCGCCCGGCACGCCCAGCAACTCGGCCGAAGACTGCCCGGTGCCGGTGATGTCCGGGTTATCCAGGACAGCCAGCTTGTCGGCGATCCCTGCCTGCAGCGCCTCCAGCAGCGTCGCCTGCCGGGCCACCGCCGCGTCGGGTGTCGGCTCACGGAAGACCTCACCGACCACCATCGCCAGCTGCTCAGCCTGCTCGCCACCCGATGGGGCCATCTGCTCGGCAGTGCGCTCGACAGCGGCCACAGCAGCCTGGCGCAGGGCACGCTGCTGATCAGTGCCAAGCACCAACGAAGTCAGCTTCTTGCGGCCGGCATCGGCCAGTAGCCCGACCAGCCACGCCCCAAGATCATCCGCCACAAACGCCACGCCAGCAGTCTTTCCTGTTCCATGGCCTGCCGTGCAGATATCGGGTGCAAGTGAATAAGCGGTAGCTAGTTCACGTCAGGGTCCGTGAATCAATACAAGAGTGAGTATGCAATTGAGCGCATAAGTATGCGCGCCGACAACGCCCTCAATTCGGCATGTGAGTAGGACGCGGGCAGTGCGCCGCAGGCTTAAATGGCTGGTGGGCGCGCTAGTGCACGACGATCTCGACCGCGGCCCGCCGGGGCGATCTTGCTCTTGTCACGGGCAGTCCTGCATGATGCAGCCGTAGGTGCGGCGGCGCGGGAACTGGCGTGGCGGCGCAGCATCTGCCGGGCGGACCTGCCGTAGGTGCGGCGGCGCGGGAACTGGCGTGGCGGCGCAGCATCTGCCGGGCGGACCTACGCCGGGTATCCGCGCGTTGGGCCCTCCCGGACTAGGACTCGTGTTGCCGGAAGCGGCCCTCCGTCAGGCGTCGGCCTGTGCCCCGGAGCCAAGGCCGACCGTCGCCGGTCTCTCGCTTTGGCCAGCCAGCCCATCCAGCTATCCCTGCGGTCAGGGCGGAATGACGCACCGTAACAAGCGGAACGTACGTCGATAGGTTAATGGCGTCACAGTCGTTACTGTATTCACTTACGCAGTTGGCTAGCCTGATCATCCGGCGAAGAAGGTTGCTTTAGCTACGAAACCTCTCATGATTCTTAGCTGCGTATTTTGTCATTGCGATGAAGGTGTGGCGTACTCTGCCGAAGTGACCATGGGGGGACGAGCGGCCAGCCTGCTGGAGCAAGGCCGCTACTCCGAACTGCTTGCCGGGCTGGCCGGTTCTCCTGATACGCCGGATACTCGCGCGGAGGCCCGGGTCTGGAAGGTGCGCTGCCGTACGGAGCAGGGATACGTCCGGGCGGCCGCGGACCTGGCCCGTGGTGCGCCGGCCGAGGTCTGCTCGGCCGGGGATGCGGGGGTTTCGCTGCGGCTGTGGCGCGGATTCGTGACCTTGTATGACAGCGGCGGCCCGTTGTTCAGCGACGTGATCGCCGAGTTCAGTGCTCTGTGTGCGGGGCTGGGATCGGCGGCAGGATCGAGCGCGGCGGTCAGGGCACTGGCCGCCGACCTGCGCGCCCGCGCCGAGGCGATCCGGTTCACCCTGAACGGACAGGGACCCGAAGGCCGGGGCCCCATCGTGACGGCTCTGGCCGCAGCGGCGGAAGGCTACCGGGCGGCGGGATTCCCGCGGGAGGCGACTGCAGCGCTGCGGCGGGCGGCATCGTTCGCGGTCGATGGCCTGTCCGCGGAACGCGCGCGAGCACGAATCCTGCTGGCCCGGGCCCGTGACGAGGCCGCGCAGGCCGGGCTGGTGCTGGCTCAGGCTAGTGCGGAACTCTCGCTAGCCGAGCTTGCCCTGAGGGCCCTGCTGGACGGCAGCAGTGACCGTGACCAGACGGAGGTACTGACCTCGTTCGACGCGCTAGCCGACGTGTTCCGTCAGGCTGGTCACGCCTTCGGTGACGCGCAGGTGAAGTGGTGTGCAGGGCGGTGGCTCCTGGCCTACGGGGTGCCGGAGGGACTTCAGCTCGGCTACGACGCGATCGGCGCGTTCGCCGCCGCCGACATCCCGTCTTCGGAACAGCGGGTCTGGTCGGCGCTGAGCGCCTGGCATATGGCGCACGGTGACCTGGCGCAGGCCGCAGAGGCACGGAAGAATGAATCCCGGCTGGTGTCGGCTATGGGGTACCATCTGGCGGCCGAGGTCCGCGTCCTGGATGAGGCGAATCAGGCTTTCCGTTCCGGACACGTGGCCCAGGCGCGGTCGATGCTGGCCCAGCGTTCTCGCACGTCGTCGGGTATGCAAGCGGCGAATCGTCTCATGCTGGTCACCTCCGCCAACGCGATCGGCTTGCGCGCCGAGGCGCGGCGCCTGGCGGAAGAGCTCATCGATGACCTGACCTCGGGCGGATCGAGCGTCATCCTCGGCGAGGCGCTGACCGTGCTGTCCACTTTGGTCATGGGAACGGACGGCGACCGTGCGGCCGGGTTGCTGCGCCAGGCCGCCGAGGTAGCGCACGCAGCGGAATCACCGACCGAAGAAGCCAAGTACCGAGCCCAGCTCGCATGGGCCACAGTGGTCCGGCGGCTCGCGGAGCACAAGACGCCCCTCATCTCCGATGACGCCCGGGCCGAGTTCGAGCGTGCGGAACAGCTGCTGGCAACGCAGCGGGACCTGGAGGCGAGAAGCCAGCTGGTGCGGCTGTGCCAGTCCCGCGCCCAGGCGGCTTTCTTCGGTTCCGACTGGCAGGCGTGCGGACACTGGCTGGCAAAGGCGGAGAACATCGCCCGGGCCTTGAACCTGCAGCCCGATCTCGCCTTCCTGCTGTGCTACCAGGGGCTGGCGCTCATCCGGGTCGCCCGGAGCACAGGCGCCGCGGCGTATGACCAGGCGGCAGCCCGTTTCGATGAGTCACGGGCGATCTTCGCGCAGATCGACCTGCCTGCGTTCATCTGGCAGGTGACCTTCTACCGGGCACTGTGCGATCTCGAGGCGGTCAGGTGGCCGGACCCGGACGCCGGACGTCCAGCCGAGCGGCTGCGACAGGCGAGCGTTCTGATGGAAGAAGCGTCCGGGCTTATCGACTCGCTGCGCGAGTCCTCCGAACGAGGGGACGCCGATCGCCAGCAGCACGCCTGGATGGCCTTCTCGGTGGACAAGCAGACCTTCTACGGGCAGGGTTTCCGGCTCGCGTGGGACGCCCGCGGCGACGCGGTCGCCGGCTGGCAGTGGCTGGAGCGGATGAAAGGCCGCGCTCTCCTCGACGCGCTCGCCGACCAGCAGTCCACTACGGTGCTTCCGGCTCCTGCGCCTGTTCCGGCTACCCAGTCCACCGCGGCGGCGGAGAGCGGCCACCGCGAAGCCGAGGATGCCGCGCCGTTGCGCCGGGCGGCGCGGCAGTCCGAGCCGCCCGGCTTCGCCGAGATCCGGACCCTGCTGGCGGCTGAGGAATCATCACCTGACGGCCGGAGAGTCGTCCTCGCCGAGTACCTGTGCACACCCGACAGGACGCTGCTGTTCGGTGCGCGGTCGGACTGGGCGGCACCGCGCGTCGAGCCGGTGGCACTTGACCATGCGGCGCTGCGCCAGTTCGCAGCCGGTACCTTCCACGCGCAACGCGGCGTCCGGATGATGATGGAAGACCTGGCCGACGGCGGGATACCGGCGTGGCACCGGTTCGCCTCGCTGCTCGACCCGATTGCGTCCTGGAGCGATCCGGATGATCTCGTTTACCTCATCCCGTACGGGATCCTGCATGACCTGCCACTGCATACCCTGCCGGTCGGCGGCGTGCCGCTCATCGAGCGGAACCCGGTGTGTTACGCCCCCGCCGTCGCGGTCCTGCGGCACACCTTGACCAGTGGTGAGACTTCCGCTTGTTAGCGGCCTGATTTCCTGAGCATCGCCGACGGGTCTTCGGCCGTGATCTTTGGCGATGATGCCCCGGCCTGAGGGCTCCTGGGGTCAGGATTTAGTCGTATTCCCGGAACGTGATGGATCCCTTCTCGCCTTCGCTTGGACGCTAGCGGGAAGGGATCCGAGGCGGTGTTGGCGCCTGTGGCCATCGTATGGCCTTGCCCGCTGACGGCCGGTGCCTACGTGGCGGCCGGCCGTGGTGTGGAGTTCCCGCGCCTGGACTGCCCGGCGTGCGGCAGGCCGATGGGGCTGTGGTCGGGTTACTGGCGGTATGTCCGTGTGGCGGGGCGGTGCCGGAAGATGTTCGTGCCGCGGGAGCGCTGCGGGCGGTGCGGGGTCAGTCATGCCCTGCTCCCGGCGTTCTTGCTCGCCTGGCGGCTGGATACGGCCGGGACCGCCGGCGCGGTGATCGAGGAGGTAGCCGGCGGGGCGTGCGGGGTGCGCCCGGCGGCGGAGCGGGCCGGGGTGCCGCACACGACCGCGCGCGGGTGGCTGCGCCGTTTCCGGGCCCGGGCCGCTGCGGCCGGGGTGGCGTTCGCGGCGCTGGCGGTGGAGCTGGGCGGGGAGGCGATCCGCCCGGCCGCCGACCCTGGCCGGTTCGCGGTGGCCGCGATCGGGGCGGCGTTCGAGGCGGCGTGCTCGCTGCCGGGGTGGGCCGTGCATGGCCGGTGGCGGTTCGCCTCGTCGGTGAGCGGCGGGAGGCTGATCGCGGCCACCATAACCTCGCCCTTCCTGATCGTCGGCAGACGGCGTTTCATGCCTCCTATCCCGCCATTACCGGCATGAGGAGGCACAGGGCATGGACAGCAGGCAGCAAGAGCAGGTGGCGCTGCACCGCTGGGCGGTGATCGCCGAGGCAGCCGTCGGCGAGCTGACCCCGGCGGAGCGGGGCGCGGTGGTCCGCGAGATAGCCGCGCGCGCCCACGCCCACCCGGACGGGACGTCCCGGCGTTACTCCAGGGGCACGATCGACCGCTGGCTGCGGGAGTGGCGAGCCGGGCGGCTGGAGGCGCTGCGGCCCTCGCCGCGGGCCGACACCGGGGCGGTGCGCGCCCACCCGGAGCTGTTCGCCGAAGCGGCCGCGCTGCGGCTGGAGCTGCCGGGACGGTCAGCCGCGCAGATCGCCTCGATCTTGTACCACCGGCACGGCGTGCGGGTCGCCGAGCGGACCATCCGCGGCCAGCTGCGCCGCGCCGGGCTGCACCGCGAGGCGCTCGCCGCCGAGCCGAAAGCCTACGGCCGGTATGAGGCCGGCCGCCCGAACGAGCGGTGGATCACCGACGTGCTCATCGGGCCGTGGGTGCCCTGGCCCAGGAGGGAGGGCTCGGTCCGGGCCCGGCTGTTCCTGATCGTCGATGATCATTCCCGGCTGCTGGTGGACGGCCGGTTCTTCGCCCACGAGAACGCGCGCGCCTGCCAGGACCTGCTGCGCCGGGCGATCACCCGCCGCGGCCTGCCGGAGGTCTTCTACTGCGATTATGCCGATCCGCCGGTTATGCCGACTAGATCACCGGAACGCCTTCACCGCCGGGATTCCCGGCCAAGGTTGTCGGCATAAATTTCTGGCTGTTCCGGCTAGCGACTTCCCGGTTCCGTCTTGTGACCATCGTGAGTGCCGGGTTCTCCCGGGACGGCGGGGCACCCCCGCTCCGCCGCGGGCGAGTTCCCTGAGCGAAC
>JBEKKH010000331.1:0-15923 GCA_050010815.1 Streptosporangiaceae bacterium
GGAAACCGGGCCGAGGACCCGGGCGAATCCGAGACCGGCCGCCTAGAAGCCTGGTCCAGGGGATCATCCGGGCCGACGGCAGCTCCTCGCTGGTCGCGACGGCTATCGGCGGCGATGTCAAGGGCCGGATCTCGGTGGCGGCCTACGCCGCCTCGACCGGCGGCAGGCCTAGCCACCGGCACCGGGTCCGGTGCCGCAGCTCATTGGCGGCCGTGCGGGTCGGACGCGTTCAGCGTCGCGACGACCTGATCGTAGTCGCCGCGGGCCTCGCCGTAACGGAGGAACTTCACCCGCTCGACCTGGATCTCCCGCGCGTCCGGCTGCGACGCGAGCAGCACCATGACTTCCGCCACGAACTCCTCGAGCGGCATCGCCACCTCGCTGTCCTCCTGGCCGGGCACCAATGAAGTCCGAACGGACGGGGGCTCAAGCTCCACGACCCGCACCTTCGTGTCGGCGAGCTGTAGCCGGAGCGACTCGCTGAGCATGTGGATCGCCGCCTTCGACGCGCTGTAGCTGGGTGTGGCGGCCAGCGGTGCGAACGCCAGGCCCGAGGAGACGGTGACGATCGTTGCGTCCGGCTGTGCCTGCAGGTGCTCGACGAACGCGGCGATGAGGCGGATCGGGCCGAGCACGTTGGTCGTCACCACCTCCTCAGCCGAGGCCAGGAACGACCCGGGCGTGTGCCAGTCCTCGATCCGCATGATCCCCGCCATGGTGACCAGGACGTTCAGGTCCGGGTGCCGTGCCGGCACCTCCTGGGCGGCGAAGTTGATGCTCGCGGCGTCCGTCGTGTCGATCCGGACGGTGTCCAGGCCGGGGTGCTTCGCGGCGAGCTCCTCGAGCCGTTCGGCGCGCCGGCCGCCGATGATGACGGTGTTACCCTCGGCCTGCAGCGCGAGCGCGAGGGCCAGCCCGATACCGCTGGTGGAGCCGGGGATGAAGATGGTGTTCCCTGAGATGTTCATGCCTTCAGCGTGGCGGGCCGGCGGCGGCGGGGGCAGAGAGCGCTTATCGGGGGATCGCCGATCCCTGGTTCGCGCCGCCGGCGCGCTGATAATTTCAAGCATGGACCGTGCCGCACTGGCTGATTTCCTGCGCCGCCGCCGCGAGGCGCTGCAGCCGGCCGACGTCGGGATCCCGGTCGGCGCACGCCGCCGGACCCCAGGCCTGCGGCGTGATGATGTCGCGGCCCTGGCGGTCATGTCGACGGACTACTACACCCGGCTCGAGCAGCAGCGCGGCCCGCAGCCGAGCGAGCAGATGCTCGCGTCGCTGGCCCGGGCACTGCGGCTGACCCGCGGCGAGCGTGACTACCTGTTCCAGGTCGCGGGCCACAACGCGCCGAGCGCGGAGTCGGCCGCCGCCCATGTCGCCCCGGCGCTGCTGCGGGTCCTGGACCGCCTCGCCGACACCCCGGCGCTCATCGTGTCCAACCTGGGCGAGACGCTGGTGCAGAACCGGATGGCCGAGGCCTTGTTCGGCGACAAGTCGGGCCTTACCGGCCTGGCCCGCAGCGAGATCTACCGCTGGTTCACCGATCCCGCCGAACGGCTGAGCTACCCCGAGCACGACCGCGACCGGCAGAGCCGGGCCCAGGTCGCGAACCTGCGCGCCGCCTACGGGTCGATGGGTCGGCGGTCACGGGCGGGCGAGCTCGTGCGGGCGCTGCAGAAGGCGAGCGCGGAATTTGCCGAGCTGTGGGAACGGCACGAGGTGGCCAAGCGCTTCGAGGATCACAAGACCCTCATCCATCCCGAGCTCGGCGCGATCGAAGTGGACTGCCAGGTGCTATTCACCGAGGATCAGTCCCAGGCGCTGCTCGTGCTCACCGCGCCGCCGCGCACGCAAGGGCACGAGAAGCTGCAGCTGCTCGCCGTGCTCGGCCATGAGCACTTCACCGACGCCAGCCGCGGCTAGGGCCGCCGGACGGTCACCACCCCGGCGGCAGGACCGGGGTCCGGGCCAGCTCGGCCTTCGCGATCGAGCGCAGGTGGACCTCGTCGGGACCGTCGAACAGGCGCATCGCGCGGTGCCAGGCGTACATGGCCGCCAGCGGCGTGACGTCGGTGACGCCGGCGCCGCCGTGGACCTGGATGGCGCGGTCGATGACCCGGGTGGCGGCGCGGGGCACCGCGACCTTGGCCATGGCGACCAGGTGCCTGGCGGCCTTGTTGCCGTCCACGTCGATGACGTGGCTGGCGTGGTGGCACAGCAGCCGGGCCTGCTCGATCTCGAGCCGGGACTCGGCGATCTGCTCGCGCACCACGCCCTGGGCGGCCAGCGGGCCGCCGAAGGCGACCCGCTCCTTGGCCCGCTGCACCAGCAGCGCCAGGGCCCGCTCGGCCGCGCCGAGGGCCCGCATGCAGTGGTGAATCCGGCCGGGGCCGAGCCGGGCCTGGGCGGCTGCGAAGCCGCCGCCGTCGGCGCCGATGACGTTGCTGACGGGCACGCGGACGCCGGAGAACACGACCTCGGCGTGGCCATGCTGGTCGTAGTGGCCGAGCACGGGGTAGTCGCGGACCACGGTGACGCCCGGAGTGTCGCGGGGGACGAGCACCATCGTCTGCTGGCGGTACGCCGGGGCCGCGGGGTCGGTCTTGCCCATGAGGATGAAGAAAGCGCAGCGGGGATCCATGGCGCCGCTGGTCCACCACTTGCGCCCGTTGATGACGTACTCGTCGCCGTCCCGGTCGATCTGCGTGGCGATGTTGGTGGCATCGCTGCTGGCGACGTCGGGTTCGGTCATCGCGAACCCCGACCGGATCTTCCCGGCGAGCAGGGGCTCGAGCCACTCCTGCTTCTGCTGCTCGGTGCCGAGCAGGTGCAGCAGCTCCATGTTGCCGGTGTCGGGAGCCTGGCAGTTAATCGCCTCGGGCGCGATGTCCAGGCTCCAGCCGGACAGCTCGGCGATCGGTGCATACTCGAGCTGGGTGAGCCCGGAGGCGTCCGGCAGGAACAGGTTCCACAGCCCGTGGGCCCGGGCCTGCTGCTTCAGTTCCTCGACGATCGGCGGCAGGACGTGGCCGTCGGGCCCGGCCGCCCGGCGGTAGGCCAGGTACTCAGGCTCCGCGGGCAGGACCCGCTCCCGCATGAACGTGACCATGCGGTCCTGCAGCTCGCGAGCCTGGGGACGAGGGGCGGGCAGGTCATACTCAAGCACTGAATCCTCCCGGACAAACCGAACGCCGGATGAGCGCCTAGCCTCGCGACACAGCAAGTCACATGACTCATGCTCGCTTCTCGTCCGTCGCCCGCCAGGTGGCATAGCTTATCCGGTGCCTGCGGCAACGCCGGGCTCCGCGTCGGCCCCGGGGAGCCGGGTCAGCACCAGCCGGTGGCAGGTTCAGGCGATGGTCTTGCCGAAGTACATCAGTGCCCACAGCGCCGGTGCGGTGACGGTCTCAGGGACCGGGTCGGCGCCGATGCGCTCGACGGTGACCTGGCCGGTGAAGCGCATGTAGGCGCCGTCGAATCCGGCGATCCGGGCCAGGACGCGCTTGCGGCCCTGGACGGATTCGATCATGCGGGCCTGCACGATCGTGTTCTGGCGGCGGAAGGTGATGCGGTAGAAACTTCTTCATGACCGGGTTTGGGCGGAGCCTGCTGCAGAACAGCGCTCGCGTGGTCGATAATCAGGGTGTGGCGGCACCATCGGGAATACCCGAGACGGCGTCGGAGGCCCGGCGCGGCCGGCGCATTCGCGGACGGATGTGTGTGGGCGCAGATGGGCACGATCGGCGTCGAGGCGACTCTGGGCATCAGGGACCGGCTGGCCACGCAGCGGCCTAGCGTGATGTTCGTGGACGCCCCGGTGTCGGGCAGCAAGGGACCGGCCGGACCGGGGCAGCTGCTGATCCTGGCGTCCGGGCCCGCGGCGGCGGCTGGGTGGGTGGGTCCGGTGTTCGGCATCCTCGGCCGCAAGACCGTGTGGCTGGGTGAGGCCGGCCAGGGCAGCCAGGTGAAGCTGGCCGCCCGGCGCGGCCGCCAGGACATCAGCGCCGCCCGCCTGGCCCTGGCCAGCGGAAGCCCCCCTGTCGGTCCGCAACTTCCGCCCGAGATGACCGAACCTGCCCTGGAGTCCTGGAGTCGGCAGCGATCGGGAGCAGGGGCACAAGTGGCCAGGACCAGCGGGGCTGCTGGCGTTGCTGGCCGCCAGGCACCGGGTTACTGTCACCTTGTGAACGCGCTAGATCCTGGCGCCGGTGCCCCTTGAGGGGCGCAACGTCACCACGCTCGTGTTCGAGACCGGCCGCCCGGCCCGGATCGACCGCTACGCCGATCGGGAACCGATCCCGATCGGCGCGCTGCGGACTACAGGCGGCGGTATCAGCCGAGGTGCCGGGCGAAGAACCGCAGCGTGCTGTCTATCTCGAATGCCGGGACCTCCCCGTGCTTGCCGGGGTTGGCGTGCAGCGTCTTCTCGGTTGAGGCGAAGGCGTCGAACAGTGCCAGGCTCTGGGTCCGTGGCACTCGCTCATCGTCCCACTGCACGAGGAACTCCACCGGGACGGTAATCCGCGCGGCGGTCTCCGCTGACACCTCAGCACCGCCCAGGCCCAGCACCGCCGCCCGGACCCGGGGCTCGACGGCAACGAACGGGACACCGATCCCGCAGCCCAGCGACATGCCCCAGTAGCCAACCGGGCCGGTGCCGACATGACTGAGCTTCTGGACCGCGTCCAGGACAGCCTGCCATTCGGGCACAATCTGGCGGGCAACGAGCGCCTGGAAGCTGGCGATCAGCGGGGCCAGTCCCTCACCGGCATCAAGGCGGGCCTCGTACTCGATCGCGATCCGGGTGAACTCCTCATGGTCGGGCCGGTCACCGTGGCTAGGCGCATCGACCGCCACCACGGCGAAACCGCACTCGGCCACGAAACGGCGCGCACGGTCCACGATGCTGGGGGCCTTCTTGTGCTGTCCGCCGCCGTGCCCCATCACGATGAGGGAGCGGGTCCCGGCGGCACCTTCTGGAGTCCACAGCGCGCCAGGGATGTCGCCGAGGAGAAAGAGCTGCTCAAAGACGCCGGCGGACGACGTCTCAGAGGTGAAGCGCATAGCGTTTCGGGCCTTTCGGGATGCCTGCTGCGGACGCTTCCCAGCCGCGCGAGGGAGAGAGTCCCGACCTGTCACAGCGTTGATCGGTCTCACCTCCTCAGTTCGCAGCAGCGCACGGCGACGCCGAACCTATCACCAAGGGCTGTCAGCCGCGTCTCGCCAGGGCGAACGTTGCCTGACGCGGCACTGGCTCTGACGGCCGGGCGTGGGATGCGGGTATGCCAGGATCATGAGATACCCCGATGGCGGCGGGCTGACCGCTGCCGAGCGAGCCCGCCGGGAGCGGGTGCGGCTGGCCGCCGCCGAGATGATCGAGGCCGGGGCCAGCGACCGGGAAGTAGCAAAGCGGTTCCGCGTGTCGCGGATGTCGGCCAATCGGTGGCGGCGGATGCTGGCCGCCGGCGGGCGGGAGGCGCTGGCCTCCAAGGGCGCTGGCGGGGCGAAGTGCAAGCTGTCCCCGGCCCAGCTGGCCGAATTGGATGCGGTGCTGGAGGCCGGCCCGGCGGCCTGCGGCTATGAGGACCAGTGCTGGACGCTGGCCCGGATCGCCGAGGAGGTCTGGCAGCGGTTCGGCGCGGAGTACACGCTGGCGGGCACCGATGTGCTGCTGCACCGGATCGGGTGGAGCGTGCAGGTCCCGGCCCGGCGGGCCGCCGAGCGGGACGAGGCGGCGATCGCGGCGTGGCGGGAGGAGACCTGGCCGGTGGTAAAAGGACGGCGGCGGACCTGGGCGCCTGGCTGGTCTTCGAAGATGAGTCCGGCCAGGGCCTAAGGCCGCCCAAGGGCCGCACCTGGGGCCGCCGCGGCACCACCCCGGTGGTGACGGTGACCGGCGGCAGCAACAAAAGGGTGTCGCTGGCCGCGCTGATCGCCGTCCGGCCGGGACAGCGGCCGCGGCTGATCTACCGGGTACATGTCCGCCGCCGCGGTGAGAAGCGCAAGGGCTTCACCGAGAAGGACTACGCCCGGCTGCTGGACGCCGCCCACGCCCAGCTGAATGGCCCCGTCGTCCTCGTGTGGGATAACCTGAACACCCACGTCAGCGGGGTGATGGGCGACCTGATCGCCGCCCGGGACTGGCTGACGGTCTTCCGGCTCCCGGGATACGCCTCCGAGCTGAATCCGGTGGAGTCGGTGTGGTCAGTCCTCAAAAGATCTCTGGCCAACCTGGTCAAACGCGACATCGGCGAGCTGACCGCGCTGGCCAAGACCCGGCTGCGGCGGATGCAGTACCGGCCCGGCCTCCTCGAGGGCTTCCTCGCCGGAACCAGGCTCGACCTCACACCCTTCTGTAACCCCAAGAATTGAAGATCGTGTGATGTGCGGTCACCTGGTACAGATTGCTAAGCCGCCCGTGCCCTTGGCTACTCGGCGCCGATGACCTTGAAGTCTTGGTTGAGGAAGACGTGGTGCGGCCAGTTGACGCCGATGTAGTGGACGTTGTAATCGCCGTTGCTCAGCTTTACGACACGGTCGACGACGCCGCCCGGGTAGGCGGCCAGCGCCGCTTCCGTCGCCTTATTCGCTGCCGTTCCGCTGACGATGGTCCCCTGCCCCTGACTCCAGTTCGCTGGGATCTGACCGACCTGCTTGGATGTGGTCGGCGCACCGCGCTGGAAGGGGATCACCGCGGCCGCGGCGGAAGTCGTAGATCCGCTGCTAGGCGGCTGCGCGATGACCTGTGTGGCCGTAATGGTCGTTGAGTTGGTGGTCCCGAGGACGAGGACGGGTTCGCCTTTAGTAATGACGCTCGCCGAGGCCGGGCTCGTCCCCTTCTGGTATGTCGTGGCGGACGCTTCGTCGACGGTCACCTTCTGACCCGCTGATGTCGTCAGTGTGAAGCTCGACGTCGACACGGTGTCGACCGTTCCGGCTGCACCCCCTGCGGCCGGTCCGGACCGGGCGTTGGATCCCGCGCCGCCGGAGCCGGTGCTGCCACCAGAGCCGGTGCTGGCGGCGGGGCTGGTGCTGGCCGCGGCCGTGCTGCTGCTGGAGGTTGCGCTGACGATGCCGTAGGAACCGCCCGCGACCGCGAGGGCTGCGGCGCCGGCAGCGATAGACCTAGTGAGTTTGCGGGAAAACATGTGCTGGGCTCCTTTAGTCGATGCCATTGATCTGAGGGTGACCGCTGGCGTTGGGACTGCGCTGGAAAGCAATCCGGAAGATTGCCCAAGGGTTGGCCGGCGTTGGCTGACCGCAAACGTCAGCCAACGGTTCGCCAAGGGGACCGCAAGATCCGCCGGGAGGCGAGGAGAACCGCTCAGATCTCAGCCGCAGGTCAGGTCGCATGCCGGCACATCCGCGCCGGCCCGGAACCCGGCGCCTTCGGTCATCGTCAAGAGGCGACTCTGGCGGCCTGAAGTGCGCTTTCAGCGGCCATTCAGCGATCCGTAAGGTTACCGATGCACCGTGTAGTCATGAAGTCTATGACTGGGGACGGTCCGGGTCCGGCGCGGCTGCTCGTCGTCGAGGATGAGCAAACGATCCTTGAGCTGCTATCCGGATCGCTCCGGTTTGCCGGGTTCGACGTGGTGACCGCGGCGAGCGGCGCGGAAGCGCTGCGCGCCGTGGCAGCGTCAAGGCCGCTTGGCCCTGGGCGCCGACGACTACGTCACCAAGCCGTTCAGCCTGGACGAGGTGGTGGAACGCATCCGGGCGGTACTGAGGCGCGCCGGGCCGGCGGCGTCGGCCACCCGGCTGCGCGTGGCCGGCCTGGAACTCGACGAAGACAGCCATGAAGTCAGTCGGGACGGCACCCTCATCGCGCTGACGCCCACCGAGTTCAGGCTGCTGCAGTTCCTGATGGTGAACGCCGGCCGCGTCCTGAGTAAGGGCCAGATACTCGATCATGTCTGGGGCCACAACCCGGCCGGTGAGGGGAATGTGGTGGAGCCTTGTGTTAGCTACCTGCGGCGCAAGGTCGATCAGGGTGAGCCGCACCTTATTCACACCATCCGCGGTTTGGGCTATGTCCTGCGGATTCCGCCTCCGTGAGGCCCAGACGGGGCCGCCCGCGGCGAGTCCTCGCGGACGCGTCGCTGCGGGCCAGGGTGATGGCCTCCGCGGCGGTCCTGGTCGCCGTGACCTCCCTGGTGACAGGCCTTCTCGGCACGGCGCTGCTGCGCAGTTACCTCTACAGCCGGTCAGACACCCAGCTCCGCGACTTCGCCGCGGTCGCGAGCCGCATTCTGGAGCGATCGCACGAGCCGGGGGCGCAGAACGGGCAACTGCCCGCGCAGTTCCTGGTCGAGTTGGTCAGCGCCGATGGGAAGATCCTTACCCAGGAGACACCGCCGACAGCCGCGGCCGGTCCGCGGCTGTCGGCGGTACAGCTCAGGGACGACAACAGCCCGTTCACCGCGCCAGCGGCCGGCTCGCCCGGGCATTCCTGGCGGGTCCTGGTCGTGCCGCTCTCCGGCGGACGGCACGCAGTCATCGCGTTCAGCCTCGATGATCTCAACAGCACCGTCACTCGCCTGGAGGTGGCCGATGCGCTGGCCGGAGTGGCCGCGATCGCGGTGCTGGCAGGCATCGGGCTGCCGCTTGTGCGCGCCAGCCTGACGCCGCTCGGCCGGATCGAGA
Organism: Streptosporangiaceae bacterium; assembly: GCA_050010815.1. Classification (GTDB taxonomy): domain Bacteria; phylum Actinomycetota; class Actinomycetes; order Streptosporangiales; family Streptosporangiaceae; genus Palsa-504. Next base: position 8,644 of record JBEKKH010000331.1, read on the forward strand.
CGATGGCCGCGGCGATCGCAGGCGGTGATTTTTCGCGGCGGATCGACCACCCGTCGCGCGACACCGAAGTGGGCCGGCTGACCGATGCTCTCGACGCGATGCTCGGCCGGATCGAGGCCGCCTACCAGGCACGCGCGGAGGGCGAGGCACGTGCGCTCGAATCCGAAGACCGGATGCGGCGGTTCGTCGCTGACGCCAGCCATGAGCTGCGCACCCCGCTGACGTCGGTCCGGGGACTGGCCGAATTCGGCTTGCAGCAGGGCCATGCGGCCAGTCCCGAGGAGTTGCTGCGGCTGATGACCCTCATCCAGCACGAGGCCAGCCGGATGGGGCGGCTGGTGGACGACCTGCTCGTGCTGGCCAAATTCGACACCGATCGTCCCCTGGACCGGCGCCATGTTGACCTGGCCAGCATCGCGGCCCAGGCGGTCCAGGCCGTCCGCATCGTTAACCCGGACCGCTCGGTCACGCTGCAGGCCGGTGAGCCAGTCATCGTCTACGCCGATACCGAACGGCTGCGCCAGGTCATCGACAACCTGATCGGCAATGCTATCCAGCACACCCCGCCGCAGTCGCCGGTCACCGTGTCCGTGACCAGTACCACCGGGACCGGGCAGATCACCGTCGCAGATAACGGGCCGGGCATGACCGCGGACCAGGCCGCGCACGTTTTCGAGCGCTTCTACCGGACCGACGACGCCCGGAGCCACGCTCGCGGCGGCACCGGGCTCGGCCTGTCGATCGCGGCCTCCCTGGCCGCCGCCCACGGCGGCGACATCACCGTCGACACCAAGCCCGGCCAGGGGGCAGCGTTCCACCTCCGGCTGCCGCTGGCCGCCAGGGTGGAGAGCGTGACCTGAGCCCAGCCGTTATGGCCACCTGATCGTCGGCTGCGCGGCCGGAAGCCCGGGCCCGTCGGACAGGAAGCTAGCAGGCAGGCACAACGAGATCGCAAGACCCGTCCCATTGACTGCTAACGACGAGGCATTCCGCCTCGCCGGGTCGGCACCGCGTGCCCAGGCCCGTCACCAGTGAGGAATCCAGATGTTCATCACGTACTTGCTGCGGGAACTGCGGCGCAGGATGCGGCAGGCCATTTTCATCGCGGCGGGCCTGGCCCTGGGCGTAGGCCTGGTCATCACCGTGACCGCCGCCTCCGACGGAGTCTCCGCCACCCAGGCCAGCGTGCTCCATTCACTGTACGGAGTGGGAACCGACGTGACCGTCACCCAGTCGCCCGCGGCCGGCTCCGGCGGGGGAACCCGCTTCAACGTCGCGGGCGGCCAGCCCAGCCAGCAAAACACCGGCACCAGCTTCAGCCGGGACATCCTCGCCGCCGGGGGGCTGGGAACGCTCAAATCCTCGTCGGTCACCACCGTGTCGGGCCTCAAAGACGTCTCGAGCGCCACCGGCGCGCTCGTCCTGAACGACGTGAAGCTTTCCGGCACGGTCTCCGCGGGCGGCAGCCCGCCGGGCGCCCAGGGCGGCTCGGGAGGCTCCGGGGGCTCCGGGTCGGGGTCGATCAGCAGCAGCTCGTTTACTGTCACCGGGGTCGCCCCAGCCGACGACTCGCTGGGGCCACTCGCCTCCGGCACCATCACCTCGGGGCACAGCTTCACCACGGCTGAGTCGGACTCGAACGTCGCCGTCGTGGATTCTGACTACGCCAAGGCCCAGAACCTCAAGGTCGGATCGAAGATCACGGTCGCCGGGAAGACGTTCAGCGTCATCGGCATCGTCCAGGCCGCGCAGGGCGAGACCTCCGCCGACGTCTACATTCCGCTGGCCCGCGCGCAGGCCCTGGCGAACATGCCCGACGAGGTGAACACCGTCTACGTGTCCGCCGCGAGCGCGGCCGACATCAGCGCCGTCTCCACCGAGATCTCCGGCGCCTTGCCCACCGCGACGGTGACCACCTCGAGCAACCTGGCCAGCGAGGTGACCGGGTCGCTGTCCAGCGCTTCCACCCTGGCCAACAGCCTGGGCAGGTGGCTGGCGGTCGCCGTGCTGGCCGCGGCGTTCGGGCTGGCGAGCATCCTGACGGTGTCTGCGGTCTCGCGCCGGGTCCGGGAGTTCGGCACGCTGAAGGCGATGGGCTGGCGCAGCCGCCGGATCATCCGCCAGATCATGGGCGAGGCGCTCGTCATCGGCATCGTCGGCGGCGCGGCGGGCGTGGGCGTCGGCTACGCTGCCGCGGCACTGGTCGACGCGCTGGCGCCACCACTGACCGCCACTACCGGAGCCGCCGCCACCGCCGCCGGAGCCGGCGGGGCCGGCGGCCGCTTCGCGCATGGGGCCTCCTCCGCCGCCCACACCGTCTCCATTCACCTGACCGCTCCCGTCACGCTGGGCGCCGTGGCCCTGGCCGTCGTGCTTGCCATCGCGGGCGGCCTGATCGCCGGGTCGCTAGGCGGCTGGCGGGCCGTCCGGCTGCGTCCCGCTGCGGCGCTGGCCCGGGTTGAGTAACCATCGAAGGGATATCCCATGTACCGGCTTACTGATGTCACCAAGGATTACCCGAAGGGCCGCGGCGTGGTGCACGCGCTGCGGGGCGTGAACATGGTCATCGAGGACGGCGACTGGCTGGCCATCCAGGGGCCGACCGGCCACGGCAAGAGCACCTTGTTGCAGATCCTCGGCGCTCTCGACCATCCGACCTCGGGCGCCGTGGAACTGGACGGCCGGGACCTGGCAGGCCTGCGGGAAAGCCAGCTCACTACGGTACGCGCGACCTCGATCGGCTTCATCTTCCAGACCTTCAACCTCATCCCCACCTTGTCCGCGCAGGAAAACGTCGAGGCCGCCCTGGTCCCGCTCGGCGTGGACGCCGCTCAGCGCAGAGAACGCGCCAGGCTGGCCCTGGCCGAGGTCGGCCTGGGTGACCGGGCCGGGCATCTGCCCTCCGAGCTGTCCGGCGGCCAGCAGCAGCGGGTCGCGATCGCGCGGGCCCTGGTCAAGAGACCGGGAGTTCTCCTCGCGGACGAGCCGACCGGCAACCTCGACGAAGGCACCCGCGACGAGATCATGGCGCTGCTGGCGAGGAGCAAATCGCTAACGAGCCTGGGCGCCCCTCACCTGTTCGGCGAACCTGCGCCATGCGGCAGGGGTAAACCGCAGTACGGGGCCTCGACCATGCTGCTTAGTGTCTCGGACGGCGATGGTACGGGTGGCTTGGCCCACCTCAATGCAGGACGCACCGCCGTTGCTGCTGTAGGTGGACTTCCGCCACTTGATCTCATTCATGATCACACCGCTTCCGCAACTGAGGTTATGAGGCTGGTGGCTGCTGTGCGGGGGAGAGCGTCCAAGCGTAGCGTGTCCCAGGTGACGGCCAGAGCTTCAATATCGGCGGCATCTTCGATGATCTGTCCTGAGCTGGCGGCATCCTGATATGCGATGGTAGCGGCACCATCGAAGTCCGCGACGATGAACGCGCCGCCCCGCAACCCCTCATGCGCCCCCGCGCCGAACGGTATCACCTGGATTGCGATGTTGGGACGCTGCGTCACCTGGGTAAGGTAGGCGAGCTGTTCCCTCATTACGTCAGGGCCTCCGACGGGGCGGCGCAGCACCGCCTCATCCAGGATTACCCACAGTTCCGGGGGGTGCGGGCGGCCTAGTACTCGCTGCCGCTCCATCCGGCCTGCCACCGCTTCCTCCAGTTCTTCAAAGGTCGCGCCCATCCGCGTGGACAGGATTGCGCGCGCGTACGCCTCGGTCTGGAGCAGGCCGGGGACGACCAGCGGCTCGAACCACCGGAGTCGGCGAGCTTGCGCTTCCTTGTCCGGCCAGCCGGCAAACCAGCCAGGATAAGCTCGCTGCTTCAGGTGCTCGCTCAGGATCTCGTATAGCTCGGTCAGCGCCCCGTTGCAGCCAAGCTCGGGGATTGCCTCACAGGCTTTCGCCAGGTCTTCGGTGGGAGTCCTGGTGCCCGCCTCCACTTTGCGAATCTGCGAGCCTGACAGATATACCCGCGCACCCAGTTGCTCAGGGGTCAAGCCGACGCGGTTCCTGTAATAGGCGAGCATCGCGCCGAAGACCTTCAGCGGGTTCTCGCCCGCACTCTGACTGGTCATCGTGTCCAAGCCCTGTCCAAGGTGCCGCCCTGACTGTCCTACGGGGTGACAGTCGCCCGTATTCACAGCCTAGGCCCATCGGGGGAATGCTTGCCATATCGAATTCCCGCGCCGACATGCTCGTTAGGACCAGCCCTTAATGATGACCGAGCACATGACTGTAGACCGCCCGAAGCATCCGCTTCACGCGATGACCACGTATGAGCTGCGTGATCACCGTGACCAGCTCGAGCGAGCCATCGCGTTCTTCGACAGCAAGGACCCGGTCCCTGCGGTGCGAGACGACCTGCAAGCTGAGCTCGACGCGGTAGTGGGCGAGCAGGATGAGCGGATGAGGCTGGCTCATGCCTGAGATCATCCGCCGATACGAGGCTGGGGTCCAGACGGCCCGCGAGCTGGAGCGGGCCAGGCGTGAGCTGCGGGCCAGCCTGGCCCTGGCCCGGCCAGGCTCACCGGCCTGCGCGCCGATCGTGACGCAGCTGAACGCGATTGAGGCAGAGCTGGCACGGCGGGGTGCGTCATGAACCTGACACCGGGCCAGCTGGCGAGGATCGGTGCGCTGAGTGACCAGTGGTCATTCTTGTGGGATAAGCGGCGGTCGTTGTGGATCGCGGCCGAGGACTGCCCAGACGGCGTACAGATCGAAGAAGCCGACCTCGACGTCCTACTAGACCGGCTGCCAGGTGACGTCCCGGTACCCAGCTAACAGCCGCGCCTGCCCCGCTTCACACAGCGTGGATCAAGCTACGCGCGCAAGGATGACAAGTATCGTCAGGTTACAGACTTGTGCGATCCGGGCGAGTTCGTCAAAGCGTCCGCTGTGTCGCCAGGCTCGCTTTCCGATTTACGTCATGATTCCACTTCAATGCTGAAAGAAAATCTTCAGCAGAGTCGTGCGCAGCAACATCAGGATGCGGCTTCACCTGGTGTAACAGGCTTAACTTAGCGTACTGGTTACAGGTATAGTTCGCCCAGTCAGGTCGTTACCCCGCTGTCGGCTACGGGGCCGGTACGAGTATGGCCATCCGTCACATCAGGGACCGGTTGCTATGACCAGCCGCCGGCCGGGAACCGCCCCGAGCGGTACAGGGCGTCTCGTTGACCCGGAGAGCCCGGCCGGCACAGGGCAGGAGCAGACGCCACGCTTGGCCCCGGCTCACTACTGGCCGCCGGTGCTGGTGCTGGTGCTGCTAATCATCCTGGGGATGGCCGGGCTGCGCGGCGCGGTAACCGGGCTGAGCTGGAATGGGCCGTTGGTGCAGGACAGGGTGGTCATCGGCGTTGCGCTTGAGATCATCCTGGGAATTCTGCTGGTGATCACGCTCAAGCGCCGGGCCGTCGCCTCGCGTGCCCGCCGTGCGGTGCCGCCGCGCGGACCGGATAACGTGGTGGCGGCCAAGCTACGGTGGGCGCTGATCTTGGTGCTCGGGCCGGGAATGATCGCCGTACTGGTAGCCATAGACAACACACTGCACCTGCGCGTGCACATCCCGGCGCAACCCTGCCCCTCCGGCTGTTCGCCACCCCCTCATCACCACCGGAAGCCGACCAAGGTGGGGCCCGAGGCCGCATTCCACTTCCCGCTGACCGCGACTCTGTACGGCTTCATCGTGGTGCTGGTGGCTGCGGTGCTGTTCGGCATCTGGTGGTCCCGGCGGTTCCGGATAGCCGCCGGCGACCGGGACGACGGCCTCATCGCAGAGGACTCCGAGGATCTGATCGCAGAGGACTCTGAGGATCTGCGGGAGGCGGTGGAATCGGGCCGGTCCGTACTGCGCACGGTGGAGGATGTACGCGCCGCCATCATCGCGTGCTACGTGGCGATGGAGGATAGCCTGGCCGAGCGAGGTGCGGCCAGGGCCGCCGCCGATACGCCCGATGAGCTGCTGGCACGGGCCACCCGCAGCGGCATCGTCCGCGGCCCCGCCGCAGAGCGGCTGACGGCGCTGTTCTATGAGGCCAGGTTTTCTAGCCATCCGCTGGACGGCGGCGAGCGTGCCGCGGCCGAGCAGGCCCTCGACGAGCTCGCCGCGGCACTGGCCGAAGCCGAGGAAGCGAGGGCCACCCCATGATCGGCCGGGCGCGGCGGGACGACAGCGGCACGGTAAGCCCACTGCCCATCGCCATGCACGGCGTTCACGTCATCTAGCTAGTCCGGTTGTCCAGCGGGTGTGCGGTTGCCGGCGATCTTCCGCTTGCTCTGCCAGTTTCGCAGCGCTCCCGGCCGGCCCCGCCGCGAACGCCAGGCGCCCTGCGACATCCGGGCGAGCGTGGTCATGCCGACCCTGCTGCCATGCCTGCCGCGGTCCGTTCGGCCGGTGCCGCGGGCTGGAGCGTGGGGCCGGGATCGGTGAGGGTGAGCTCGGCGAGCAGCACGGCGACGTCGTCGAGCCGGTGGCGGGTGTGCGCGCGGAGTCGGCCGAGCAGTTCGTCGGCGGCCGCCTGAAGGTCGGGCCGCCGCAGCGTCTCGATCTGCTGGTCCAGCCGGAAGAACCGGCCTGCCCGGTCGCGGGCCTCGAGCAGCCCATCGGTGAAGAAGACCAGCCGGTCACCGGTGCGCACCGAGAACGTCGACACGTGCAGGTCCGGGTGCAGGCCCAGCGGTGCCGCGAACGCCGCGGGATCCAGCGGGCGCAGCTCACCCTCGGTGCTCAGCCGCAGCGGCGAAGGATGCCCGCAGTTCACGAGCTGGATCCAGCCTCTGGGGTCAAGCTCGGCGAAGACCGCGGTCACGAAGTCCTCCTCACCCGAGGCCCTGGTCACGGACAGATCGACCGAACGGGCGACTTCAATCAGCGGCAGGCCAGGCTCGGCGCAGGCGTCCCGGAAGCTTGTCGCGGCGATGCTGGCCAGCCGGACAGCGGGCAGGCCCTTGCCGCGGGTGTCGCCGATCAGCCATCGCGGGTTAGCGCCGTCGGCGATCACTTCGATGATGTCGCCGCCGACCTGGGCTTCGGCCGAGGCGGATAGGTAGCGGGTCGCCAGCCGGGCGGCGGCCACGGACCGGGGGACCTCGCGCAGCAGTGCGCTTTGCGCCACCCGGGCCACGGTGCGGGCTTGGCCGAGCCGCCGCTGCGCCGCGGTGCGCAGCACGGAATTGACCACCGCGAACCCGGACAGCAGCGCCAGCACGGCCAGACTTGAGGCGAGCCGCCCCGCCGGGCCGGCGGCCTCAAGGGCAAGCCCGAGCCCGAGCAGGACCGT
>JBEKKH010000332.1:0-14568 GCA_050010815.1 Streptosporangiaceae bacterium
GCGGAACGCAGGGGTAACCTCGGCCTGGATTGCCTCGAAGAACGCGACCGTATCATCGTCGAACTCGATCAGGTCACCGGGAACTGGCCCCTTGGACCCAGAGCTCTTGAGGAAGAAATGCACGTCAGTTCGCTCGCCAGTCCGCTTCCCGGCGAGGTCATCGCGCATCAGTTAACCCGGGGCCGTTCCGTCAACTGCTGGCAGCCCATGCGCCGTTGCGCCCGGCCTGCCGGGGAACAAAGCGGCGCCCGGCGTGTCCGGCCCGATGTCCGCCGAAATGTCATTGCCCGCTGATATCCTCGAACAAGAAGCTGAAAAATACGATCAGCCATTCAAGATCATCAGCCCCACCCGCCCCGATATCCGGGCAGGAGGTGACAACCAGGTGAGCACCGCCCCGGCCTTCACTAACGAGACCCACGCGCTGCAGATGCTGGACTCGGCGCTGGTTTACTTGGCCGCCGCCGATCCGACCCAGATGCCTACGGTCATCCAGGCCCAGTGCCTGGCCGCCCTGGAGCGGGCCGACGCCAGGACCACCGCTGCCCGGGCCGCCGTCTTGGCCGCGTTCACCGCCAGCCAGGGCTACCGTGAGGACGCGGACTACAGTCCTCGGTCCTGGTTGATCCACCGGACCAGGGTGACCAAGGCCACCGCGACCGATCACACCGGCTGGTCCCGCCGGACCGGGACCCACCCCCGGGTGCTGGCCGTCCTGGCCGCCGGGGACATCTCCAAGTCCTACGCCCGCACCATCTGCGCCTGGACCGATCGTCTCCCCGAGGAATGCCGGGATAACGCTGACGCGATCTTGGTCAGCGCGGCGCAGATGGGGATGGACTTGCCGGACCTGGCCGCGCTGGCCGCCGCGATTGAGGCCCGGTCCCGGCCGGATGTCCCGGATGAGGACGGGCCGCAGTTCGAGGACCGGGCGGTCAAGCTGGAAACCACGTTCGGCGGCGCCGGGGTGATGACCGGTGATTTGACGCCGGAGTGCGCGGCGGTGGTGACCGCGGTGCTGGACGCGTTGTCCGCGCCGCAGGGCGCGGAGGATGAGCGCAATCACGCACAGCGCTATCACGACGCGCTCGAGGCCGCCATGCGGCGGCTGGTCAGCGCGGGCCTGCTGCCGGAACGGGCCGGGCAGCCGATCAAGGTCTCGGCGCATATCGACATGATCGACCTAGTCAATCTGGACGTTGATTCGAAGCTGCAGAAGGAGTGGACGGATCGGATCCGGGAGCGGTGGGCTGCGGCACGCGCCGCCGCGTCGGTGGGCGGGTCGGACGGGGCGGCGTGGCTGGAGGGGGACGCCGCGGAGGGGTTCGCGTGTGATGCGTCGGTGACGCCGGTGGTGCTGGGAACCGTGAACCCTGGGGTACTCGATGACCTGGTCCGGTTCTGCTTGGACCTGGCTGGGCACGGTCCTGGCCGCTGCACCCCGGCCTCCCATCCGGACCACAGCGACCCCGACCACAGCGACCCCGGCCCGGATGGCCCGGGTGAGCCCCTGCCGGATCCCCAGCCGCTGCCGCCCGGCCTGAGCCGCGACTCGCTCGAGCAAGCCGTCATCGGCAAAGCCGTCGAGTTGCTGTCAGGCCCGGGCGGGCTGGCGAGCTTCCTGCGCCGCCGCGAACTCGGTGCCCGGCTTGGAGGCCCCAGCCAGCCCCTGGACATCGGCTTCAGCGACGATATCCCGGCCGGGATCCGCAATGCGGTCAAGATCCGGGACCTCCGGTGCCAGTGGGCCGGCGGCTGTCACCAGCCCGCGTCGGCCTGTGAAGTGCACCATCTCAAACACAAGAGCAACGGCGGCGAAACCAGCCTGGAGAACTGTATCCTGCTGTGTTTTTTCCACCATCAGGTGATGATTCACCGGATGGGCTGGACACTGGTCCGCCACCCGGACGGCACCACCACCGCGTGGAACCGTGACTGGACCAAGGTGCTGCACAGCCACAGCCCACCCGCCCGCGCCGGGTAGCCCACCCGGCCCGTCCCGGCGGGCAGGAACACCATTCCGGTAGCTCCAGGTGCATGATCCGTGACCTGGTCCTGGGGGTGGCGGCAGTGCCCGGTGCGCTAACCGGAAAATAACTGACCGGGACTTTCCGCGCTGCGAGCACTCCGGCTGAGGTCGGCGAGCTCGCCGAGGAGTCGCCGCGCCTGGTCCGTCTGGCGATCCGAAAAGACAGCGTGCGCCCGCCGCCCGGCGGCATCGCCGTGCACCGAGGCGAGCAATAGCCTGCGCTGCACCGGCCCCTGCGTCAACCGGACGCTCTGCAGTTTTTCCAGTCTCATGTAAACGGTTTTCTTGCACACCCGTCCGGTGACCGTTACGGCCATCACCTGGTTATGGCCGGCGGCGAGGAAGTGATAGCTCAGCGGTGCCTTGACCCGCGCACGTTTCGGCGGCCTGGTCAGTTCCGGCATGTCATGACCGAAGACCAGCCCAACCAGGTGCTGCGCCTCGTTCATATAGCCCACCGGGAGCAGGGCTTTCGTGAGGCCGCCGGCCTTGGGCCCGGAGTCCCGGCCTGCCACGCCCGCCACGTCAACCACCAGCCTGCACCAGCCGAACGGGCGCCACAGCAGCGGCTGTTCGAGGCGCACCGCCTGGACCCGGCGGAAGGGAATGGTCTCGGCCACCGTGCTCAGCAGCCCGCGGCGGATCCGGATCCCGTCGGATGAGGTGGCGACCGTAAAGCCGTAGCGACCCGTCATCTGCTGCCATGTCCTGGTCACGAGCCCGAGCGCGATCACGCCGAGGGTGGACTCCGCCGCGAGGAAGATACCGGGAGCAGCCGTGGCGGCGACCGCGGCGATCACCACCAGAGCGCCGAACCTGGGTGCGGCCCGCACCAACGTTGCGCCGATCACCCGGCCTGCCGGGACGGTGATCACCGGTAGTTCGGCGGGCTCTGGGGTGGCCGGGTCAAGACCGTGCTGGCCGGCCAGCAGCGAGGCTCGCAGCCTGGCGGCCTCGCCGACGGTCAGGTAGGCCAGCCGGTCTCCCTCCTTCCCGGCGCCGGCCAGCCTGATATGCAGGGCCGCCAGGCCGAGGACGCGCGCCAGGAACGGCCGCTCCACGTCGACCGCCTGGATCCTGGTCATCGGAAGCTGCCGGGAATCCCGGCGCAGCAGCCCGGTCTCGATGCGCAGCGTAGCGCCATCCAGTTTCCACCGGGTGACGAGCCACCGGACGAGACCAGTGACCACGAGCCCGGCGGCCACGATCAGCTGGTAGAGGTCGTGCTTGTAGCTGTCGGCCGTCACCAGGCTCAGGGCGAAGATGCCGAGCAGGCCGGACAGCAGGCGGCCCGCCTGAATCAGGGGAGACAGCGGGTGCAGGCGATGCCAGCCGGCCTCGGTGTCCTCGGTGTCCTCGGTGCTGCTCGTGTGCTCGGCGTGCTCGGTCACAGGCCGGCGGCCCTGGCCTCGCCGAGCATGGCGAGGCGGTCCCGCAGCCGCGCGGCCTCATCTCGCTCGAGACCAGGTATCCGGGCGTCGCTCGCGGCAGCCGCCGTATGCAACTGCACCGTGGCCAGCCGGAAAACACGCTCGAACGGTCCCGCGGTAACCTCGACGAACTGCATCCGCCCGTATGGTACGACGGAAACCCGGCGGACGAGCACGCCGCGCGACACGATCAAGTCCTCTTCCCGTTCGCGGTACGCCCAGGCCAGGTAGCGCCGGCGCTCGACCCACAAAACGAAACCGGCAGCCACGGCCACGACCGCCGCGGCGGCGGCTCCGGCCCACGCCCCAGCCCAGATTCCGGCCGCGACGCCCGCGATCACGGCGAGGAGCGGCCCGGCCGTGGCCACCTGAGTCAGCCGCATCCGCCATAGCCCCGCCGAAGGGACCATCCAGCCGGGCGGTGCGTTGACAGCCATGGCTAAACCGTACCCGCAGGGGTTCAGAGGTCTTTGTCCGCGCGCAGCCCGCACAGCTGGCGGTGCATGGAGGCGATCACGTCGTTGTGCTGGTGTACCTCGATCGGGTGGGGAAACAGTGGCCCGCCCTCGTGCCAGGCGACGGAGATCGGACCCGTCCGGGCCGTGTTGATCGGCCGGCAGCCCAGCTGCGCAAGTCGTGCGCTCTCCAGCGCAACGTCCGGCACCATCCAGGAGACGTGGCTGACCGCGCCCGGTGCGACGCGGTACGCGGTCGCGAGGCGGTCGTCGATGGCGTGGACCTGAGCGAGCTCCACCACGATCGGTCCCCAGGCGGCGAAGGCCGCCGAGTGGTCGAACACCACGTCGTGGTACTGCTGGCCGTCGACGTCGAGGGCGAACGACTCGAACGTCATGTGCTCGATGACCTGGAACGGGCCGACACCGAGGTCCCGGTCCCATTGCGCCTGCGCGGCACCGAGGTCGTCGACCCAGTAGCCGACATGGTGAATTACCGGCATGCCGCGACCCACCGGAATGTGTTCGCCAGGATGGTGACTCCTGTCGCCGGGTCCTGAAACTGTGCCAGGGCGCGCTGCACGACATCGCGGACCGCGCGCTCGCCCGCGGCCTCGATAGCCCTGGCCCCGCCCGCCGAGCACAGCAGACTGCGGACACCGTCTTCCATCGAGGCGTAGCGCCAGCGGCAGATGACTTCGCCGGTGCCGGCGACGCGCAGGCCGGCATCCGCCAGCGCGGCCTCCAGGTTGCCCGGTGCCGACAGGGCGTACGGGGCGTGGTCACCTGCTTGCCCAGGCGGGATGAGCGCGCTCATCGCCTCGTGGACGACCGTGCCCTGGGAACGCTCAGGCGCCGCGAACAGGCTGGCCACGACGCGGCCGCCCGGACGGGCGACGCGGGCCGCTTCGCGCAGCGCCCGCCGCGGGTCGCCCGTCCGGGCGACGCCGAGCAGGCCCGGGCTGACGTCCAGGCCGCTGGGCACCGCGCCGCGCCCGACGCCCGCGGCGTCGAGCACCGCCTGGTTGTGCGCCTCGGCCAGGTCTGCCCACGCCTGCGGATCGGTGCCGCACAGGCGGCGCTGGACCGCCGCCGCGGCGCTGATAACCCTCGTCCCGGGCGCGGGGATGATCACCGAGGACACATTCCTCAGCTGGCGGACGCGTCGTCGTGCTGCTCGCGGTCCTCGAGCGCGCCGCCGCCGAACTGCCGGTCGTGTTCCATCGTCATCCGCATGAACGGGTAGACGTAGTCGCGCATCTGCTGCTCATGGATCCCGATGGCGGTCACCAGGTCGACCTCGCCGCGGACGGCGGCGGAGAGCTGGTCGAGCAGGTGCGCGGCGTCGCGCAGCGCCAGGTTGGCGCCCATGCCGAGGGTCGGGAGCATCGCGTGGGCGGCATCGCCGATCATGGTGACCCGCGAGGGCTCCCAGGGCGGCGCCAGCTCGAGGGACCCGAAGGGGATCACGAAGACCGAGTCGAGGTCGACGCCCGCGACCAGGGCTTGCGCGGCGGGATGCCAGCCCTCGATCGCGCTCAGCATCGCATCCCGGAGCATGGCCGGCGTTTCGGCCGTCCACTCGGCGGCCGGCGGTATCCGTGTCCCTGGCGCCACGCTGCAGCTGATCATGACGTAGTCCTCGACCGGCTCGAGCGTCACGTCGGGGGCGATGATCACTCCGTCGAACAGGTTCGGGGGCAGCTGCTCGAGCAGCCCGGGAGTCAGCGGCGTGCGCCCGAAGACGCCCAGCCCGCGGACGCCGGCATCGATGATCGTGGTGCCGGGAAGCCGCTGCCTGCGGACCGCCGACCGGATGCCGTCGGCGCCGACGAGGACGTCGCCCTGCGCGGTACTGCCGTCGGCGAGCGTCACCGACACGCCGTCCGGTGTCTCCTTGTACCCGGTGACGGCCTGACCGGGACGGAACGAGTCCCCCAGCCGAGCCCGCAGGATCGAGCGCAGCGTCCGGCGGTGGACGCCTGGTATGCGGCCTCGCCCCTTCGTTCGCGGGCCCAGATGGGGCTGCGAGCTCAGCTCGCTGAGCTGATCGTCAAGCACGATCGACTCACGCCTGTCATAAGTCCGGCGCGAGGTCTCGGCGTACAGCTCGAACAGGTCATCCGGCAGGCAGCGCCGGAGCGCCTCGCCGCCGTCCGCGTTCATGTGGAGGTAGTAGCCGATCTTGCGGCTGTCATCGGCGTCGCGCTCGAAGACCTCGCAGGTGTGCCCGTCCTTGATCAGCCCCTGGCTCGATGTTGTCCCCGGGGCTGGGGGTAGAAGTCGAACGGGTTCGGTTGCACCGCGGCCACGCCGGATATCGTGCCGGTGGTGAGGATGTCGCCGGCCGAGTAGCCCTGCGCCGAGTGGTGCGCGACGAGGTGGGGGATCGAGATGAGGGTCCGAAGAACTTGCCGCTGCGGCCGATGATGATGGCCAGCTCCAGCTCGTAGTCGAGCTCCTTGGTCAGCCCCTCGGGATACACGATGGCGTCATCGGGCCCGATGATCGCGTCGACGTTCTGGAAGAACACGATTCCCTTGTGCACCGGGTGCGACCAGTCGACCGCCTGCAGCTCCTCGTGGTGGTCGGAGAAGTTGCCGGCCGTGTGGAAGAACTTCTTCGGCACGATCGGGGCCCGCAACCGGACGTCGGCGAGCGGGACTCGCTCTCCGGTCTCGCCCACATTCTCGCTGTACCACTCATAGCTTTGAGATGGGACAAGAGGTCTACAAGTGGGACGCAATCTCCAGAGTACCTCCGCCTGCCTCAGGAGCGCGGCCAGGCCGCGAACCGCTCCCTGATCCGGGCGACCTCCTGCGGGCCGAGGTTGTAGCGCGCGAAGGCCTCGTCGTCCAGGTGGTCCAGCCGTCGCCCGGCGTCCGCGAAGTCCTCAGCGGTCAGGCCTGGGTCCAGCGCCCGGGCCAGGCCGATCAGCCGCTCGACGGTATAGCCACGCCCCAGGGCCGCCGCCGTGTCCACGTAGTCACGCTCGACGGCCCGGCTGGCCAGGGCACACACCTTGCCGCCGACCACGTCGTCAAGATCGAGCACGGGGCCGATGTCCATGATCACCGGCTGCTGACCGCGATCGAAATACGACATCTGCAGCATCATCTGCCGGCCGCCGGGCGCCGTGATGATCCACTCGGCCAGCCCGTCGCCCATCCCCTCGAAGACCTGAGCTAGCCCGCTGGTCTCGTCCTGACGCTCGGCCTCGAAGCCCGCGGTGAGCAGGCTGGCTTCCACCGCGTCGGCGGCGGCCTGCACGCCGTGCTCGTGGTTGGTGAAAAGATCGACGTCCTCGGTCGGGCGGACGGAAATCCCGTGCGCAAGCAGCGCGCAGCCGCCAGCCAGCGCGAACCCGTTGCTGGCCGCGGCGCGCAGCGCGATGACCGCGACCTCTCGGTGCAGTTCGTCGAGCGGCATCAGGCCAGCGCCACCCGGGCGGCGCGCAGGCCGGGATGCTCGTCCTCCCAGGCTTGCCGGACGCCCTTGGGCAGGTACAGGTCCGGCCAGACGGCGAGCAGCGTGTCTCCGTCCAGGTACGTGGTGAGGTCTTCCGGGCGGCTCGCTTCCCGGAGCACCGTTTCGTACAGCGATCGCAGCATGAACGGCTTGCCCAGATCGAAGGTGCGATCGGGGGAGCTCCAGAACAGCCGCAGCGGAAGCTCGACCGTACCCGCGGCCGGACCCCGCAGCTCCGCCAGGCTGGCGGCGACCAGCGCCCGCCGCCCGGGACGGGACTGATACCGACCCGGAGACCCCCCAGCTGCCCCGCGCCCGGCCGGCCGGGCGGAGTCCTGCCGGGGCGGCGGCGCCAGGTAGCGGTGCAGCGAGGCCTTCGGGATGTTCGTCTTGGCGCTGATCTCGCCGTAGCTCTCGCCCTGCCCGCGCAGCAGCCGGGCGTACTCGATCGTGTCGGCCGGGTGCGCGATCGGCCGGCCGACGTGGCGATGATCGGCCGTGGCGACGCTCCGGGCGTGGGCGGCACGCTCGGCGGTGAAGGTGCGCTCCATCTCCGCGAACAGCGCGAGCAGCCCGGCCGCGATGCGCCCCGCCCCCTCGTCGGTGGTGTCGATCGGCAGCGGGTCGGCCAGGGACCGGACGCCGATGCCGCGCGCGGCCAGGTCGCTGACCAGGCTAAGGACCCCGCGGAGGTTACTGCCCACCCGGTCGAGGGTGTGTACCACGATCGTGTCGCCAGGCCGAGCGTCGCCGAGCAGTAGCGCCAGGCCTTCACGGCTGCCGCCGGTCTGCTTGTCGGTGTAGATCCGCTCGTCCGGGATGCCCTCCGCGCTTAGGGCGTCAAGCTGGCGCGCTAGGGATTCCCTGGTGGCCGACGTGCGCGCGTAGCCGAGCTCAAGGCCGCCGTGCGGCCGGACGGTGCCGGTGTCCACAACCACGATCGTACCAGAATTCATTACCGTACGGTATTTCCGAACGATTATTGTGGAACGAATTCCGGAACGATCGGACACTAATTTCCTCGGTGATCGCCGTGTCCGGATAGAGCGAATCAAACATTTCCGACATCTGCTCGTACTCATCAACGGTCCGGGCCGAGCGGCGAAATTCGACGCGCTGGGGATGACACGAGCCGATGATGCCCAGGGAGATGACCTCAGCCCAGGATGTCCGCAAAGCGGTATCTCGCAGGATCCGCCACAGCGCGGAGGAGTCGAGTAGGTAACGGGTCACGCGGCCGGATCTTTGTCAGCCGCCTGCCGGTGCTTCCAGTCCTCGAAGTCCCACCCTGCCGCCAGGTTGGCGTAGCGCTCTAGATCGGCGACCCGGTGCGTCAGCGTCAACCGCATCCTCCAGCAGACAATGGATGATGTACATCAACAACATGCATCATCAACATTTTGTCCTGCGGGCCCTCGTCTGGCCGCCCGGGCCGGACCTCAGGCGGTACTGGAGACGGCATCCTCCGCCGGGCCGGCCGTCGCCGCGCCCGCCGCGCCCGCCGGGGCGGCGCTGTCCGCGCTGGCCGCGGCCGCCGCCCTGAGCTGCTGCAGCCGCACCTTAGACGGCAGCAGGACGATGGCGAGCACCACGCCGAGGCCGAACAATCCCGCCGACACGGCGAAGGCCACCGTATAGCCGTGGGTGGCCGCGACGGCAGGGGCGAGACGGCCACTGTGGTGGGTGACCAGGTAGCTGGCCGTGGCGGTGAGCGCGATCGTGCTCAGCGCCGAGGTGCCGATCGAGCCGCCGACCTGCTGCATGGTGTTGACCAGCGCCGATGCGACGCCCGAGTCCGCCCGGCTCACCCCGGCGGTGGCCGTGTTGATGGCCGGCGCGATGATCATGCCGAAGCCGAACCCCATGACCAGCAGGGCGGGCAGCACGCCGCTGGCGTAGCCGGAGGTCGGGGTCAGCTGGGTCAGGTAGATCATCGCGCCCCCGCCAAGCAGCATCCCGATGGTGATGAGCACTCTGGGCCCGAACCGCGGCAGCGTCACGATCGACGAGGTGTTGGAGCTGATCAGGATGCACCCGAACATGGGCAGGAAGGCCAGGCCGCAGGTGACCGGGCTGTATCCCTTGACCTGCTGGAGGTAGTAGGTCAGGAATAGGAAGACGCTGAAGATCGCGATGCCGGCCACGCCGACGGCGACGTAAGAGCCGCCGCGCGTCCGGTCCAGGATGACTCGCAGCGGCAGCAGCGGGTGGCTGACCCGCCGTTCGGCGGCCACGAAGCCGGCTAGCAGCACTACGCCGAGGATCAGGGACCCCAACGTCAGCGGAGCGGTCCAGCCGCCGGTCTCGGCGTGGGAGAAGCCGAAGACGATGCAGAACAGGCCCGCGGATGCCAGCAGCGTCCCCGCCCAGTCCAGCCGCGGGCGGCTGGCGGGCTTGTTGCCTTGTATGTACATCAGCGCGCCGGCCACGGCGACCGCGGCGAAGATCAGGTTGACGTACAACGCCCAGCGCCAGGACAGGTACTCGGTGAGAACCCCGCCGAGGATGAGGCCCACGGCGCCACCGCCGCCGGCCACGGACCCGAAGACGCCGAACGCCCGGCCCCGCTCCCGCGGGTCGCGGAAGATGCTGATCAGGGTGCCCAGCGCGGACGGCGCCAGGATTGCGCCGAACGCCCCCTGCAGCGTGCGCGCGGCCACCAGCATGCCGAACGAGGTTGCCGCCCCGCCCAGCGCGGAGGACAGCGCGAACCCGATCAGGCCCGTGATGAAGACGCGCTTGCGGCTGTACATGTCGCCGAGCCGGCCGCCCAGCAGCAGCAGGCTACCGAAGGCCAGCGCGTAGGCCGTGATCACCCACTGCCGCTCACTGTTGGCGAAGCCGAGCGAGTGCTGGGCCGAGGGCAGCGCGATGTTCACGATGGTGGAGTCCAGGATCACCATCAGCTGGGCGATGGCGACGATGAACAGGATCAGCCAGCGGTGGTCGTTCGCCGGTGGCGACTGGCTCTCAACGGGCGATGCGGCCATGGGGACTCATTTCCTCCGGGTGCGGATCGCCGGTGATGAACTCGGCCATCGCGTCGTCTAGGGTCTGCAGCAAGCGCGCCATCGTGGCCCGGTCATCGTCCTCAAGCGCACCGAAGACCTGCTTCATCAGGCGTGCTCGCGTGGCGTGGGCGACGGCGAGCGCGGCCTTTCCCTCGTTCGTCAGCCGCACGAGCAGGGCCCGGCGGTCGGTCGGATCCGCCTGCCGGGTGACCAGGCCATCACGTTCCAGCGTGTCGACCAGTTCGGTAACCGTCCGCGGGGCGAACCCGAACTCGGCGGCCAGCACGCTCGGCCGGGCGGGACCTCCGTCCTGAAGCTGGGACAGGACCTTGGTGCGGGCCAGGCTCAGCCCGCACGAGCTCATGCCGTCATCGAAGGCCCGCCGCATCCGGTGATGGACCTCTAGATAGAGTTCACCCAATCGCTCCGGCGACGTCATCCTGCGGCAGCCTTTCTGTAAGCACCCTCAAAGTGAGGACACTCACTAACATACAGCACGCCGCTCCAGAGACCCACCCAGTGAGGGAAGATGTCGCCCGCGCGGCGGCGGCCCACCGGGGCGACGATCTGGCTCTAACCGGCGTGGCTGACGGCGGAATCTCCGGGCGCCGTCAGGTGCCAGGGGCCGGCCAGGGCACTGCGGTCATTCCCCGGCGGGAGACGGATACCTGCGGGTGCCGTGATGCACGAGCGTGCCGTGGTACGTCATTTCGGGGAGGATTCTGGCTTCGGGGAGTATTTTGTGCACCCCAGTACCCAAAATCCTCCCGAAAGCCAAAATACTCCCAGGTGAAGGCAATTATCTGGAATTCATGAGCGAGCAGATGCGGATGAGGTTGCCGGGGCCTGCCAGCCTGCACGCGCAGCGCAAATCCCGAATCTCATTCGGCTAACGTGACGACATGGCGCACCTAGACGAACTAGAGCACCTACGCCCCCATACCGTGGTCCCGGCCGCCACCACCCGGTCGTCTGCGTGAGCTTTACCCGCTCGGAGTTGAAGTCCTTCACCGGCGCGACGCTGCCCGACCTGATCGCCGACGGCGTGCGGCTGCTGTTCGCCGGGATCAATCCCGGTCTGCGCAGTGTCGCGGTCCAGGGCCATTTTGCCCCGCGGGGCAACCGGTTCTACCCCGCGCTGCTGCGGGCCGGTATCACCGATCATCTGATCGACGCATCGGCCGGGATGTCGGCAGTGGACCGTACGCACCTCCTTGACCAGGGCATCGGTATTACCAGCCTGGTCGCCCGGGCGACGGCCAGCGCCGATGAGCTCGGCCGGGCCGAGCTGATCGAAGGCGCCCGCGCACTAGCCGAGCGAGTCTGGCGGTTCCGCCCGCGCGCTGTGGCCATACTGGGCGTGACCGCCTACCGGACGGCCTTCCAGGCCCCCCGGGCCGACTTCGGACGGCAGCCCGCTGACCTGGGCGACTCGCAGTTGTGGGTGGTGCCCAACCCGAGTGGCCGGAACGCGCACGCATCCGTGGACTCACTCGCCGCCGCCTACCGCGAGGTCGCACTCGCAGCTGGCGTGCCGATCATCGTCAGGCGTGCCCGGCGCGCGGAACCCGGCGCCACCGCCGACGCCGGCCGGCCCGGGTCAGGGTCGCCACCGCAGCGGTACTGAACCCCTCATCCTCTGGTTGTGCCGCCATAGCTTGAGGAGGCCGGGTCGGCGGATGCGGCCTCCTAGGCTCACGCACTCCCGCGAGTCCCGGCCCGCCGCGTCGGCGGGCGAAAGGCAGGTGCTGCCAGACCCGGACCAGCCACCGCTTCAGCCCGGTCCTAGGCAGTCGTGGGGTCATGTCATCAAGATATACCGCGTCTCGCCGTTTCGCTAGGCGCTGTCCTGCCCGGGCGCCTCGGGGCAGGACAACGCTCACGCGGCCTCAGTCAGTGCAGCCGCAGCCGATGCACGCAGGGTCATCGCACCACATCATCGGATCACCTCCCTTCGGGTCGGGTCGGGTCGGGTCGGTGCCGGTGCCGTCCCCGGTGCCAGTGCCGGTGGCGGGCACCACGTCCCCGGGACTGGATCAGGACAGGCCGGCCCGGGGATGGCGGTGAGCATGCCGGTCAGGTGACCGCGCAGCTCGGCCAACCGGATGATCTCGGCGTCGATCTCTTCCAGCCGTCGGCGTAGCAGGCTCGCCGCCGGTTCGCACGGGCACGTTCCCGTGTCGCGCACCGCGAGCAGCTGGGCGATGTCTCCCAGGCGCAGGCCGAGCCGCTTGGCGCCGCGGATAAACCGGAGCCGGTCGACGGCCCGGCCGTCATAGCGGCGGTGATCCCCGGCGGTACGGGCGGGAGCCGGCAGCAGCCCGGTGCGCTCGTAGTAGCGGATGGTGTCCGCCCCGAACCCCGTCTGGGCCGCGAGCTGGGTGATGGACAGCCCGCCGCGGATCTGCGTCACGCTCATGGCCCTACGGTAGAACCTGGACCTGGCTCCAGAGTCAAGCCCGCTCAGCCGACATTCTCCGGGGCAGGCCTGACCGAAGAGAGCCCGTCGGCCCGGACCCGCCGGGCCAGCCCGGCGTGCATGTGCCGCGGCCACAGCGGCCCGCCGTAGATGAACCCGGTGTAGGCCTGCACCAGCGTGGCTCCGGCTCGCAGCCGGGCCCAGGCGTCATCCGGGGTCTCGATCCCGCCCGCCGCGATCAGTACCAGCCGGTCGCCCGTGCGGGCCCGCAGCCGGACCAGCACCGCGAGCGCCCGGTCCCGCAGCGGTGGGCCGGACAGGCCGCCCGCGCCCGCGGCTGCCACCTCGGACGGCGAGCTGGCCAGCCCGGCCCGGGAGATAGTCGTGTTGGTCGCGATGATCCCGTCGAGCCCGAGCTCGAGCGCTAGGTCCGCGACCGCGTCGACGTCGGTGTCGCTGAGGTCGGGCGCGATCTTCACCAGCAGCGGAACATGCCGCCGGGGGACCGCGGCGTCCAGCGCCTCCCGCACCGCCACCAGCACCGGCGCAAGCCGCCCCACCGCCTGAAGGTCACGCAGTCCGGGTGTGTTCGGCGAGCTGACATTGACCACCACGTAGTCGGCGACCCCGGCGACGGCCCGCGCACTGGCCGCGTAGTCGGCCGCCGCCTCATCCTCGGCCGCCGCCTTGGTCTTGCCGATGTTGACCCCGACGACCACCTCTCCCCGGCGCCGCCGCAATCGGGCGGCCGCTGCGGCCGCCCCCGCGTTGTTGAAACCCATCCGGTTCACCAGCGCCCGGTCCGCCGTCAGCCGGAACATCCGCGGCCTGTCGTTGCCCGGCTGCGCTCGCGCCGTCACCGTGCCGACCTCCACGAACCCGAACCCGAGCGCCGCCAGCCCGCGCACCGTCCGCGCGTCCTTGTCGAACCCGGCCGCCAGCCCGAGCGGCCCGGGAAACTCCAGCCCGAGCGCACGCACCCGGAGCACCGGATCCCGCGGCCCGAGCCACCGCCGGAACGCCCAGGCCAGCCCCGGCGCCAATCCGAACACCCGGATCAGCCCGGACGCAGCCCGGTGCGCCGTCTCGGCCGGCACCCGCCGCAGCGCCACCCGGTACAGGAACCGGTACATCGCCTCACCCCAGAGCATTATCCCGAACGGCCGTGGTGCTTCCCCCACCACCCTCTCCGCCTCGACGTGGCCGTCCACCGCGGAAGCTGTCGTGCGCAGCGCGACCGGACCCCAACTGTTGTGACATATAGCGATGGAGAGGATACATTGAGTCATAATCGGGGAGATGGATGAGATCACGCGCAGCGAGGTCAGTGCCGGCGGGGACGGTCCAGGCGCACGGTATCCGGCGGTGGTGGCTCAACCGGTCCCTGCGGACGAAGGGCCTGATCGTGGTCGCGGTGCCGTTGATCGCCCTGATGGGCCTCACCTCGGCCAACCTGCTGCTCCAGCACAATGAAAGTAATGAACGCACGATCAGCCTGAACGCCCGCAACCTGGATGACGCGGCCGGCCGTGTTCTCGCCGACGCGGTGAACGGAGAGACGGGTGTCCGCGGCTACGCCGCGACCCGCGACCCGATCTTCCTCGCCCCCTACACCCTCATGCTGACCCGGATCGGCGCCGAACGCACATCGCTGCGAGATGCGGCCGTCATCGAAGGGGACGGCGGCCGGCAGCGGGCGGGGGACGCGACCGCGGGCCAGGAGCTGTCCGAACTAGCGCAGCTACGCTCCGCTACC
>JBEKKH010000333.1:0-8409 GCA_050010815.1 Streptosporangiaceae bacterium
GGCCCGCTGAATACCCGGCCAGCTTGCGCAAGCTCCAGTGGTGAACGGCTGGACTGGCTTCTCCGGCCGGGTCCTGGCCGCCGTGACGATGACCTCGATATCGCCGTCACTGACCAGGCGGGGACGGCCTCCCGCCCGCCGGGGGTCCAGCGCGGCCAGGCCCCTGGCGCTGAACGCACGGATCACGTCCCGCACCGTGTCCTCACCGGCGGCCGCCAGCCGGGCGATCGCCGGGACCAGCGTGCCCGGCGCCGACGCCATGATGATCATCGCCCGCCGCACCCGGGCCGGCCCGTGCTTCCCGGGGACTTTCGCCAGGCTGGAGGGGCGGCTGCGGGACCTGCCGTTCCCCGCCTCGTTCCGGCCGTTCGCCGCCTACGAGGCCGAAGCCACGGCGCTGTACGTCTTCGAGCACAGCCTGATCCCCGGGCTGCTGCAGACCCCGGAGTACGCCCGCGCAGTGCTGGCTACCCGGCCGAACACCGCTGAGGACGAGATCGACAACCTAGTCGCGGCGCGGTTGTCCCGCCAGCTGGTGTTGACCCGCGACGACCCGCCCGCCCCGCTGCTCTGGGCGCTGATCGACGAAGGCGTCCTGTACCGCCCGGTCGCCTCCGCCGAGATCATGCGCGGCCAGCTCATGCAGCTGGCGCAGGTGTCGCGGCGGCCGAACATCACGATCCAGGTACTGCCCTACAGCGCGGGCGGCCATACCGGGCTGCTCGGCGCCTTCACGATCGCTGACCTGGGCGCCAATCCGGGTACGGTGAACGTGGAAGACATAACCGATGGCCGCGTCTTTGAGGACGCGGCCATAGTGTCGCAGGTCACGCTTCACTACAAATCCCTCCAGAGTGAGGCCCTGCCCAAGGGGGCCTCACGAGAGCTGATTGCGAGAGTAGCTGAGGAACGATGGACGGCAATCGCGCCGTAACGTGGCGCACGTCAAGTTATTCCGGGAACAACGGCGGCCAGTGCGTCACATGGATTGGAAACGTCGCTAGTATTCTCATTGGTTGTGGCGCCGAACGATCCATCAGGTGAACACGATTACCTTGCCCGTGAGGCGAAGGCTCGTATTCAGATCGACAAGCAGCTTGACGCTGCGGGATGGGTGGTCCAGAGCCAGGAGGCCCTGAACCTCACCGCCGGTGCTGGGGTGGCAGTGCGGGAGTTCACGTTAGAGAAGCCGCACGGGCGCGTGGACTATCTCCTCTTCCTGAACGGCCAGCCCGCCGGGGTGATCGAGGCCAAGCCGGAAGGGACGCCACTCGTCGAGGTGGAGCACCAGTCCGGCAAGTACGTCGCGGGGCTACCTGACTGGATGACGGCCCCGGTCTACCCGCTGCCGTTCATCTATGAGTCCACCGGAGCCGAGACAAGGTTCACCAACGGGTACGACCCGGATGCCCGCAGCCGCCGTGTGTTCACCTTCCACCGGCCCGAGACGCTGACCGAGTGGCTGCGGCAGATCGCCGAGAACCCGCATCTGCCGACGTTCCGCGCCCGGCTCAAGGCGATGCCGCCGCTCGACGAGCGCGGGCTGTGGGGCAAGCAGGGCGAGGCGATCCGCAACGTGGAGCGGTCCCTGGCTGAGGACCGCCCCCGGTCGCTGATCCAGATGGCGACCGGCTCCGGAAAGACGTTCACCGCAGCGAACCTGTGCTACCGGCTGATCAAGCACGCCGACGCCAAGCGGATTCTGTTCCTGGTCGACCGGTCGAACCTGGGCAAGCAGGCCAAGCTCGAATTCGACAAGTTCACCATCCAGGAGACCCAGCGGAAGTTCCCCGCCGAGTACAACGTCCAGCACCTGACGTCGAACACAGTCGACGTGACCTCGCGGGTGTGCATCTCCACGGTCCAGCGGATCTTCTCCATCCTCAAGGGAGACGCAGAGCTGGACCAGGAAGTCGACGAGCACTCGGTGTACGAGCTGCCGGTTGCGGAGCCGATCGAGGTCAGCTACAACCCGGCGCTGCCGCCCGACACGTTCGACGTAATCATCATCGACGAGTGCCACCGCTCCATCTACGGCCTGTGGCGTCAGGTCCTGGAGTACTTCGACGCGCACCTGATCGGCCTGACCGCCACCCCGACGAAGCAGACCTTCGGGTTCTTCCGGCAGAACCTGGTGATGGAGTACTCCCACGACATGGCGGTCACCGACGGCGTCAACGTCGACTTCACCGTCTACAAGATCAAGACCGCCATCACCACAGCCGGGTCAGCCATCGAGGCCGGGGAGTTCGCCGGATTCCGCGACCGGCAGACCAGGAAGATCCGCTGGAATGCAGTCGATGAGCCGGTCGAGTACACCGCCGCGCAGCTCGACCGCGCGGTCGTGGCCGAGGACCAGATCCGCACGGTCCTGCAGACGTTCAAGGACAAGCTGTTCACCGAGCTGTTCCCGGGCCGCACTACGGTCCCCAAGACGCTGATCTTCGCCAAGGACGACTCCCACGCCGACGACATCGTGCAGATCGCCCGCGAGGTCTTCGGCAAGGGCAACCAGTTCGCCACCAAGATCACCTACCGCACCCACGATGGCAAGCCCGAGGACCTGCTCCAGGCGTTCCGCAACTCGATGTACCCCAGGATCGTGGTCACCGTCGACATGATCGCGACCGGAACCGACGTCAAGCCGCTGGAATGCCTGGTCTTCATGCGCAGCGTGAAGAGCCGGACCTACTTCGAGCAGATGATCGGCCGCGGCGTCCGGGTCATCAACGACACCGACTTCCAGGCCGTCACCGACGACGCGAAGACCAAGGACCGGTTCCTCGTCGTCGACGCGGTCGGGGTCATGGACACTCCGCTCGCGGAGACCGTGCAGCCCCTGGAACGCAAGCCAGCCCAGAGCCTGAAGGACCTGTTCAAGCAGGTCGCCTTCGGCAGCAAGGACCCCCAAGTCGCATCCACCATCGCGGGGCGGCTCGCCCGCCTGGACAAGCACCTGACCCAAGATGACCGGGCCATGCTCACCGGTCTCGCGGGAGGCACCGACCTGGGCACGATCGCCCGCCGCCTAGTAGACGCGCTCGACCCCGACCAGCAGATCGCCGCCACCGAAGCGGCGGGCCAGTCCGGCGACGATCAGGCCGCCGTCGCTGCGACGGCAACCGCAATGCTCACCCAGGCCCTGGAGTCGCTTGCCACAAATCCCGATCTGCGGAACGCGATCCTCGACGTCCGCAAGTCGTATGAGCAGACGATCGATGAGGTGTCCAAGGACGAGGTGCTGTTCGCCGGGCATTCGGTGGAGGCCCGCGAGAAGGCATCCGCGCTCGTTACCTCCTTCAGGGAGTACATCGAGGAGCACAAGGACGACATCCGGGCCTTGCAGGTGCTCTACAGCCGCCCCCACCAGGAACGGCTGACCTTCACCGAGGTTAAGGAATTGGCCCGGGCCATCGAGCGCCCGCCCCGCCAGTGGACACCGGACCTTCTCTGGCGGGCATACGAGATGCTGGACGAGTCGAAAGTACGCGGCTCAGGTGGCAAGATGCTCACAGACATCGTGTCGCTGGTGCGCTACACGTTGCACCAGGACGACCAACTTGTGCCATTCCGCGACCAGGTTGAACGACGGTTCGCAGCGTGGCTGAGTGCACAGGAACAGAAAGGGGTTACGTTTACGATGGAGCAGTTGCAGTGGCTGACCTGGATAAAGGAGGACATCGCCGGGGAACTCAGGATAACTCCGGAGTCCTTCGAATACACTCCGTTCGCGGAGCACGGTGGCATCGGCAAAGCCGTACGGGTATTCGGGGATCAGCTCACGTCGCTCATGAGTGAGCTGACCGAGGTACTGGCCGCGTGAGCGAACTACCTACCGGCTGGGCTCAGACTGCACTGGAGCAGATCATTACTTTCTCCATTGGAGGACTGTGGGGAACTGCAACCAGCAATCCATCGGCAGATTCAGTTGTCGTTGCCGTGATGCGCGGTGCTGACTATCGGGATTGGGCCAGCAAAAGAGCAGTCGGTGCTGCAGTGAGAAGCGTTCCAACTAGGACCGCTGAAACACGGCTTTTGGAACAAGGGGACATCGTTGTAGAAGTATCGGGCGGTGGCCCAACCCAACCTGTTGGTCGAGTAGTACTTATCGACGATGCTGCCCTGCGAAGCAATAAGCTACCCCTAATACTTTCAAATTTCTGTCGCCGCATCGTGTTGAGTCATCAAGTAATTTCCACCTACGTGTACTACCAACTGCTCTACAAGTACAGACGTGGTGAGACGGAACGTTTCCAGACTGCGACGACCAATATTCGCAATCTCAACTTTAAAAAATACCTTGCTGAGACGACACTCGACCTCGCGCCGCGGCCAGAACAGGAGCGTATTGTCGCTGCCATCGAGGAGCAGTTCTCCCGGCTAGACGCTGGCGTTGCAGCGCTGAAGCGCGCACGGCAAAACCTCAAGCGAATGCGTGCTGCCGTGTTGCAGGCGGCGGTAACGGGGCAGCTGACTTTGGCTGTTACGGGACCCGCCATCGATGACTGGAGTACGTGCACGCCATGCTCGATTGCGGCGAATAAGAGGAACGCGCTAACCATTGGCCCGTTTGGTAGCAGCTTGAAGGTCTCTGACTACAAGCCGCAAGGCGTTCCGCTCGTTTTTGTCCGACAGGTCCGAAGCCATGTATTCGGCGGTGCAGATACACGGTTCATCTCAGAAGAGAAGGCCGAACAACTTAGAGCACATCGCGTGCAGGGCGGTGATGTTCTCATTACGAAGATGGGCGAGCCTCCTGGAGATGCCACTGTGTATCCAGCCGATCAGCCCAATGCTGTCATCACGGCAGATGTGATCAAGCTGTCGGTGCGGCAGGGTATCGTACCTGAATACATTGCGCTGGCGATCAACAGTAAGAAAATTCGCGATCAGTTTGCAGCTATAACGAGCGGCGTAGCTCAGCAGAAAGTAAGCCTCGCCCGCTTCCGGCAAGGAATACACATCCCGCTTCCGCCTGCCGAGGAACAGGCCGAGATTGTCGAGAAGGTTAACCGCTGGATTGAGGAGATTGACCAGGCAGATGCCAACATCGAAACGCAGCTAGCTAGGGCAGCTTCGCTTCGCTCTTCTGTTCTCGCCGCAGCGTTCTCTGGCAAACTCGTTTCGCAAGATCCTGGCGATGAAACCGCATCAATCATCCTCGAACGAATCGCGGCTGAGCGGGCGACATCGAACGACCGCAAGCCCGTACGGAGCCGCAAACCCCGAGGACCACGAGAAGAGGTCACGGCATGAGCGACAGCGCGACTATCGTCCAGAAGTTGTGGAATTATTGCAACGTCCTCCGTGATGATGGCCTGTCGTATCAGGATTACATTGAGCAGCTGACATTCCTGCTCTTCCTGAAGATGGCCGACGAGCAGACGCAAGCGCCATTCAGTCGACCCACGATCGTACCCTACGGCCTGGACTGGGTATCGCTGGTCCGCCTCGACGGTGATGACCTGGAGGTCCATTACCGGCACGTCCTGGCTGAACTCGGGAAGCAGCCGGGCACGCTCGGCGTCATCTTCCGCAAGGCGCAGAACAAGATCCAGGACCCGGCGAAGCTGAAGCGGCTCGTCTCGGACCTGATCGACCGTGAGCAGTGGATGACCCTCGACGCTGACGTGAAGGGCGACGCCTACGAGGGCCTGCTCGCCAAGAACGCCGAGGACGTCAAATCAGGTGCAGGCCAGTACTTCACGCCGCGCCCGCTCATCCGGGCCATCGTGGACGTCATGCGGCCGACGGCGTCCATACGAGTGTGCGACCCGGCGGCCGGGACCGGGGGTTTCCTCCTCGCTGCCTACGAGCAGATGAAGTCTGGCAGCCTAGACCCGGACGAGAAGAGGTTCCTCCGGGATGACGCGCTGCGGGGCTGGGAGATCGTCGACGCGACCGCCCGGCTCTGCGCCATGAACCTTCTCCTCCACGGGATCAGTGCCCCCGAAAGCCCCAGCCTGATCACCGTGGACGATGCCCTCAGGTCCACTCCGTCTGATCACTTCGACATGGTGCTGACCAATCCGCCGTTCGGCCGGAAGTCGTCCTACAAGGTCGTCAACGCCCAGGGTGAGACCGAGCGGGAGGAGATGAGCTACCTGCGCGAGGACTTCTGGGCGACCACCTCCAACAAGCAGCTCAACTTCCTCCAGCACGTCCGGTCATTGCTGACGATCAACGGGCGCGCCGCCATCGTCGTCCCCGACAATGTCCTGTTTGAAGGCGGCGCGGGCGAGACGGTGCGGAGACGGCTGCTTGAGCAGTGCGACGTGCACACCCTTCTCCGGCTGCCGACCGGGATCTTCTACGCAGGCGGCGTGAAGGCGAACGTGCTGTTCTTCGACCGCAAGCCTCCGTCGGAGAACCCGTGGACGCAGAAACTGTGGATCTACGACTTCCGCACGAACCAGAACTTCACGCTGAAGACCAGGGCTCTGGTCCGGGCGGACCTTGATGACTTCGTAGCGTGCTATAACCCGGCGAA
This sequence comes from Streptosporangiaceae bacterium, assembly GCA_050010815.1. Lineage (GTDB taxonomy): Bacteria > Actinomycetota > Actinomycetes > Streptosporangiales > Streptosporangiaceae > Palsa-504. Next base: position 6,491 of record JBEKKH010000333.1, read on the forward strand.
CCGGTATGAGCGTACGGAGACGGATCGGTTCCGGGCGTTCTCCTATGACGAGCTGATCGCGAGGGACAAGGCGTCCCTGGACATCTTCTGGCTCCGCGATGAATCGTTGGAGGACAGCGGCAACCTGCCGGCTCCCGAGCTGATCGCGGCGGAAATCGTCGAAGATCTGCAGGCAGCTCTGGATCAGTTCGCAGCAATCGCGACCTCTCTCGGAGCGACCGCTGCTGACTGACGGGTCGGCCGCGGTGCGCAGCGTTAGCTCGGGCTGGCCGTCGCCCGCTGTCATCATGCCGCCATGCCGGACGAGGCCATTACCCGGCTGATGCGTATTGCCGTGAACGGGCCGACCCCGTAGTGATCGACGAGTTCCCCTTCCTCGCCAAAGCGTCGCCGGCGCTGCCATCCCTCATCCAGCGCGCTCTTGAACCCTCCGCTCAGCGCCGCAACACCCCGGTGCGTCTGCTGCTGTGCGGCTCCGCGCTGTCCTTCATGGGAAAGCTCCTGGCCGGCAACGCGCCGCTGCGGGGCAGGGCGGGACTCGAACTCATCGTCCCGACCCTTGACTTTCGGCTAGCCAGGGAGTTCTGGGGCATAGCCGATCTGCGCACCGCGATGCTGACGCATGCCATCGTGGGCGGCACCCCGGCGTACCGCCGTGAGTTCGCCCAAGACGATACCCTGCGGATGCCGGCGACTTCGATCCGTGGATATGCCGCACGGTCCTCAACCCCGGCAGACCGCTGTTCCGTGAGGCACGGTACATCCTCGCGGAAGAACCCGACCTCCATGACACGGCGCTCTATCACGCGGTGCTCGCCGCGATCTCTGACGGCAATACCGGCCGCGGCGGCATCGCCAGCTACCTGGGACGAAAGTCCACGGACCTCGCACACCCGCTGGGCGTCCTGCACGACGCCGGCCTCATCACGCACGAGACAGACGCATTCAGGAGGAACCGTTCTGCCTACCGCATCGCCGAGCCGTTGCTGATCTTCTACCACGCGATCATGCGTCCGGCGTGGGGAGACCTGGAACGCCCCGGCCGTGCAGCGCAGGTCTGGCGGCGTTCGCAGCACACCTTCACCAGCAACGTGGTCGGCCCGCACTTCGAAGAGGTATGCCGCCGGTGGGCCCGCTGGTACGCCGGTCCGCAGACCTACGGGACCGTCCCGGTCCGAGTGGCCAGCGGGACGGTCCCCGACGCGACCGCACAGAAAACAGCGGCGGAAGTTGACGTCGCAGTCTTCGGCCGGGCGGCAAGCCCGGGGCGGGAAACGCCCGATTGCTCCTGTTCAGCGGAACCGGGTTCCACGACGCACTGATGGAAAGAGCGGCAAACGACCCCTCAGTTCAACTCATCGGCCTTGAACGCTTGTATTTCGGATCGTGATCCGAGGGCTCATCAACGTCGCGTGGTCGGCTAAGCGCCCACCATCGCGGCGACGTCCCCAGGGTCAGAGCGTGGCGCGGACCGACGCGGCCGCCTGGCCCATGTTGCGGAGCTTGGCGTAGGCCGCGGTCCGGCTGAAGTAGCCAAGCCCGCAGTCCGGCGCGACGAGGAGCCGGTCGGCCGGCACCACCTCGAGCGCGCGGCGGATCCTGGCCTCGATCTGTTCCGCCGTCTCCACCTGCAGGTTCTTGGCGTCGACCACCCCGACGCCGAGCACCTTGTCGGTGGGGAAATCACGGAACGCGTCCAGCTCGTCGAACCCCTTGTTGGTGAACTCCAGGTGCACCACGTCGACGGGTGACTCCTTGAACAGCGGCATCATCGAGGCGGCGTGGTTGTCGAAGATGTCCCGCTGGCCGTCCACGCTGCCGTAGCAGACGTGCCAGAACTTGATCGCGTCCACGCCGTCGAACATGATGTTCTGCATCTCGATCTGCCACATGTCATTGGTATACGGCGGCAGGACGTC
>JBEKKH010000334.1:0-8366 GCA_050010815.1 Streptosporangiaceae bacterium
CCGGACGCGCAGCCAGCTCCGAAGCCACTCGGCGGACCAAGCGGGCGGCCGTGGCAGGCCTGCTGCCGCGCGGTTTCGTTGCATCGCCAGTCGGTGGATCGCCAGACGCGTCAGCCCCGTTCCTGGGTTCAGGTGACAGCCTCTGACGTCCTTGCGTGCTGGTACCGACGATCAGGCGATGCCGCTGACCCGTGAGTGCTCCCTTACCAGCCCCAGCCGGTGGCGTACCTGGGCCGGGCGCTTGACCAGGCGGTGATGACGGAGAGCGCCTGGCGGGGGTTCAGCCGCGGGTCGCACAGGCTGACGTAGGAGCCGAGGACGGTGCCGAGCGCGGTCGCGTCGGGTAGGCACTCGGTCATGTCGTCGGGCGTCGTTTCCAGGTGGAGTCCGCAGGCCACCCCGCCTGCGCCGGCCACGGCTTGCCTGAAGCCGCGAATCTCGCGGGAAATCGCGGTCAGCAGCCGGGTCTTGTGGCCAGCCGGGGTGGTGATGGTGTTGCCGTGCATGGGATCGCTGAGCCAGATGGCTGGGTGACCAGCCGACCGAACGCTCCGGACCAGCGCGGGCAGGCGGTCGGCGACCGCGTCGGCGCCCATCCGGGCGATGAGCGTCAGCCGGCCGGGTTCGCGCTCGGGGTCAAGCCGCTGGCACAAGGTGGTGATCTCCTCCGGGGTCATGCTCGGCCCCACCTTGCACGCGATGGGGTTGATGACCCCAGCCAGCAGGGCCACGTGCTCACCGTCCGGCTGGCGGGTCCGGTCGCCGATCCACGGGAAGTGGGTGGAGGCAAGCCATCGCGTCCCGTCGCCGGCCCCGCGGATCATCGGCATCTCGTAGTCCAGGAGCAGCGCCTCGTGGCTCGTCCATACCACCGGGTCGTCGATCCCCGAGGCTGGCCTGGCCCCCAGCCCGCGCCAGCCCAGCGTGGACATGATCCGGCTGGCCGCCATGTAACCGGTGAGGATCCGCCTCGGGTCCGGGCGCCGGCTCTGCGGATGGGCGGTCGGCCCGTTGACCATGTGCCCGCGGTAGACCGGGAGTTCCAGGTCGCCGATCTGCTCGACGGGCCGCGATCGGGGCTTGGCGAACTGCCCGGCAATGCGGCCGACCCGTAGCACGTCTTTGTGGCCGATCCTGGTCAGCATGGTGGCGCACATGTCGATCATGGCCACCTTGCGCCGGACCTGCTCGGCGCTGCAGTCGGCCGGGTCTTCCGCGCAGTCTCCCGCCTGCATGACGTAGGCATCGCCCGCCGCCACGCGGGCCAGCATGGACCGCAGCGCGCGCACGTCCTCCAGGCTGACCAGCGGAGGCCGGGACGCCAGGATCTTCCGTATGCGCATAACCTCCGCCGGGTCGTTCCATTCTGGCTGCTGCTGAGCCCTGACCGGCTGCACATCCGTATCAACATATCCCACGATGGTCTCGGCCTTTCTGTCTGTGCTGGCCCCGCAGTATTAATCAGACCCTTTCCAATATGTGAAAAACACCAGAGCTGGTCATCGCCGCGGAATAACAGATACTTTCCAGGTATCGCTTTGCGGCGCCGAATAAGGCGCGACAGATAATCACCCGTGTCCGCAGCTGAATCGCGCGCCGACTATTAGCCGTCCCGCAGTTAAGGCCGTCTCGCAGTTAAGGCCGTCCCGCCGTCCCCGCCGTCCCCGCCGTCCCGCCGTCGCCCCGGTCACGCGTCAGCGGCCAGCGCCATCACTGCCGGGGCGGCGTCCTCGCCTGATAGCAGGTGGGCGACCGCGATGGGGGTGGGGAAGTCGAAGGCGAGGCTGGCGGGCAGGGGCAGGGTGGTGGCCTCGGCGAGCTGGTGGCCCAGCCGGATGGCGAGCAGCGAGTTGACTCCCTGGCTGCGGAAGGTGGCGTCGGGTGCGATGTCATCCGGGTCGAGGCCGAGCAGGGTGGCGGTGCACCCGCGGACCAGGGCCAGGGCTTCGGCGAACGAGCCCGAGGTGTCGCCCGGGGCGGGATCAGCAGGGCTGGCCGGGGAGCGGAGCGTGGCTTCCAGCGCCCGGCGGTCGAGCTTGCCCACCGGGGTGCGTGGTAGCTCGTCCAGCATCACCATTTCCAGCGGGATCTTGTACTCCGCGACGCCTCGCTGGCGCAAGAATGCGGTGACCGCGGCCAGGTCGGGTCCGTCGGCGGCCTCGCCGGTCACGACCAGGCAGGGGTATTCACCCAGCCGTGGGTCGGGTTTCCCGGCCACCGCTACCGGGCCAAGCCCGGGCAGCCCGGCCAGCAGGGTCTGGATCTCGGCGGCGTTGAACTTCTGCCCCCCGACGTTGATCAGTTCGGCGGACCGGCCGCAGAAGGTCACCAGGCCGTCCTCGGCGCGGGCCGCCATGTCGCCGGTCCGCAGCCAGCCGTCGGCCGTGATCGCCGCCCGGGTCAGGTCTGGCTCGCCGTAGTAGCCGCGGAACATGCCCGTTCCCTGGTACTGCAGCTCACCGGGAACCCCGGCCGGGCCGGGCTGTCCGTCGGAGTCCAGGATGCGGACCGCGGAGCCGCGGGCGGGCCGCCCGATGCTGCGGGCCGCCACCTCGGGCGGGTCCCCGGCTCGGGTATGGGTGCCGTACCCGATCTCCGACATCCCCCACACCACCACCACGGCCGCGCCGATCCTGTCCCTGATCTCCCCGGCCAGCGCGGCGGGCAGGGCCGCACCCGCGGTCCGCACCTCACGGGGTGCGAACCCGGCCACCCGGCCTGGCCCGCGCAGCCCGCCGACGATGTCGTGCAGCTGCGTCGGGACGGCGAAGATCACGGTCGGGTTCACCCGCCTGGCCATGGCCAGGAACCGGTCCAGGTCCCATGGCCCGGGCAGGGCCTGCCCGCAGGAGGTGAACAGCGCCGAGTACATCGCCTGCAGGCCGAAGAGATGGGTCAGCGCGCTGGCCACCACGACCATGCCGCTGAAGGCATCCGCCCCGTCCGCGACCACCGCGCTGGTGTTGGACAGCAGCCCGTCGTGGCTGTGCAGGCAGATCTTCGGCCGCGCCGAGGTCGTGCCCGAGGAAGGAAGCAGCACGAATGGCATGTCGGGCCGCAGGCCCGCTAGGCGGGGCGCGCTGCCCCGCCACCTGGCCTTCAGCCCGTCCAGTGTCAGCACCCCATCCGGCCAGACGTCGGCCCCATCCTGATCCCCGGCGATCACCACCGCTCGCAGCGACGGGAACCTCGCCAGCAGTTCCTCGCCCCGCAACGTGCCCTGATCCTGCTGGGTGTCCGGGGACAGCACCACCGCTGCCGGATTCACCCGGGCCAGCAACCCCAGGACCTCGGCGCTGCCGTTCCCCATGTGTACCGGCATCATCACCGCGCCTGCCGTGGCCACCGCCAGGTGCACGGTCTCGAAGTCAGCGCAGTTCGGCAGCCGGACCGCCACCACGTCACCAGGTCCCACCCCCGCCTCTTGCAGCCCCCGCGCCAGCGCGTCCACCTCGGCCCGCCACTGCCGCCAGGTCAGCGACCCGCCCTGATCGATGATTGCGACCGAGTCCGGATCCCGGTCCGCCGCCGCGGCGAACACCCCGGGCAGGGTAAAACCGCCGAGCACGCCGTCGCGATCAGCGGGCACCCCGAGCAGGTAATCATCACAGCGGACCGGCATGTGAACTCCTCGACAGATCAGTAAAGCCAGCAGTCACGGCCACGCTAAAACGCCCGGCTCCAGGAAATCCTTATACGCCAGGGCCAAGACTAGGTATTTGCCGGTCCTGGACCGCCTAGCTTGACTACATGTACAGCGGGCCGAGATGGTCAGCGTGACTGCCTTTCCTGCCCCCCGATGAATTGACTCTGGAGTCGGTCCATGCGCGTGCGAGACATCTTTCTGAACGGGATCGGGATATGCCTGCCCGAAAACATCGAGAGCGTGGACTCGGCGGTCGCCCGCGGGCTGTTCCCGGCCGAGGAGGTGGCCTCGCGAGGCTTCAGCGGGGCGACGGTCGCGGGGGACGTGCCGGCCCCGGAGATGGCGCTGCGCGCCGCGCGGGACGCGCTGAAGAACGGCGGCGTCAGCCCGGACGACCTGGTGGCGCTGCTGTACGGCGGTGTCTGGCACCAGGGTCCTGAAGGCTGGGGTCCGCAGTACTACCTGCAGCGGTACCTGGTCGGCGACGATCTGCTCGCGGTCGAGATCAGGCACGGCTGCAACAGCACCTTCAGCGGGATCGAGCTGGCCGTCGCCCTCCTCCGGGCCGAGCCAGATCGCAAGGCAGCGCTGGTCACGGCGAGCGACAACTTCGGGACCGAGCTGTTCCTGCGATGGGAGTCCGGAGCCCAGAACAGCGTGATGGGCGATGGCGCCAGCGCGGTGGTCCTGACCAAGGACGCCGGGTTCGCGCAGCTGCTTTCCATCTGCACGGCGAACTACTCCGATCTGGAAGAGGCGGACCGGGCCGGCGAGCCGATGTTCCCGCCGAGCATCACCGAGGGCCGGGTCCTTGATTACAAGACCCGCTACGCGGCGTACGGGAAAATGCTTCTCGCCCAGGGCGCCGGCCCGGAAATGCTCATCGCTCACGAGCAGCGGAGCGCGGCGTGCGCCCGCCGCGCGCTGGCCGAGGCCGGGGTCGGCCAGGACGACATCAAGCGGGTGATCATCCACAACGTGGCCCGGGGAGACGCCGCCGCCTACCTCAGCGGGCTGGGCTTCAGGCTGGACCAGTCGACCTGGGACTACGGCAGCGGTATCGGCCATATCGGCGCCAGCGACCACATGATCTCCCTGCACCATCTGCTGGCCACCGGCCAGCTCGGCGTCGGCGACTACGTCCTGCTCGCCGGGATGTCGCCCGGTGTGACCTACAAGTCAGCCGTCGTCCAGATCCTCGAGGTCCCGCCGTGGGCCCGCTCCTGGGCAGACTGACGAGGCGCGCTCAGACGCCCCAGACGCCCCCAAACGGGCCGTCCTGCCCAGGCGCCCCCAGACGGAGGGGCTCAGGAGGGCGGTATGGCCCCCGACGCCCGCTCGATGAGACGGGTAGGGACGATGTGGTCCTGAACCGGTGAGGTATCTCCGTCGATCCGGCGGAACAATATCTCGGTGGCGAGCTTCCCGATTGAGGCCGGGTCCTGGGCTATGACGGTTACGCCTGGCTCGAGGAGATCCGCCAGCGGGAAATCGTCGAAACCGACCAGGGCGGTACGGTGCTGCAACCCGGCCGCCCGCAGGGCCCGGAACGTGCCGATCGTGACCAGGTTCTGACCGCTGAACAGGGCCGTGGGGGGGCTGGATCCGGTGAGCAAGTCGGTCGCGGCCGCCTCGGCCGCCTCGATCGTGCGAAGGTCGTGCCGCACCAGGTGGTAATCGAGTCCCAGGCTGGCTTCGCTCAGCGCGTCCTGGAATCCGGCGAAGCGTTCCTGGGCGGTGGAGATCGTGCTGAGGTCGCCTAGGTAGGCGATCCGCCGGTGCCCGTGCTCGATCAGGTGCCTGACGCCCTCCGCGCTTCCGGCCCGGTGGTCCGACGCAACCGCGTCGGCGGGGAGGTACCGGGGGGACCGGTCGACGAACACCACCGCGGTACCCAGCTTCATCTCGTTGATCAGGTAGCTGTGATCGTGCCCGGTCGGCACGATGAGGAGCCCGTCCACCCGCCGCACGAGCAGCGCGGCGGCGAGTTCGCGCTCCCGTAGCGGGTCCTCGCCGATGCTCCCGGCCAGCTGGCCCACGCCCAGCCTGCGGGCGACATCCTCGGCGGCCCGGTAAAGGGTCGACGAGTAAGGGTTCGCGATGTCCTCGAGCATGAGGCCGATCATCATGGTCCGGCGGTCGCCGCGGCGCAGGATGCGAGCCGCGAGGTTGGGCTTGTAGTTCAGTACCCTCGCCGCCCGCTGCACCTGATCCGTCAGCGCCGGATCCACTGTCGGCGTCCCGTTGATGACGCGGGATACGGTCGTCAGGCTGACACCTGCTAGCGCCGCCACGTCACGCATGGTAGGCCGGACGGAATAGTCCAAGAAAGCTCCCGCTCAGAAAGGAGTAGCCACTCCGGGTCTTTAGGAAAGACCCGGCGCGAATGGTATTCTCCGTAGTAGAAAGTAGTAGTTTAATGAGTCTGTGTGCCAATATTGCTGGTGGCATTAGGGCGACGACTAATATGCCATGGTGCCGAACGCGAAGGGCGGCCTGGCCTGGCCCATGGCCTCATCGAGCAGGCCATGGAGCTCAGCGGCATAGGCTCGCTCGCCGCCCATCGCCTCGAGCGCCGCGTGGGCGCCGCCGACCATGGCGTTCACCGACTCGACGTAGCCGCTGACCACGGCCGGGTCGAGCAGCTGGTCCCTGAGCTTTCTCCGGGCGTCAGCGGACGTCGCGGCGGCGGCATGCAGGGCCAGGAATTCGTCCTGGCGGGCCGCGGGCAGCGATTGCCGCAGATAGGCCAGCAGGTACGTCGCCGTGCCGTTGGCCAGGTCTTCATCACGGCCGGAGACCAGGTCAAGCTGATCGTTCACGAGCTGCCGCAGCACACCGAACTTGCCGCCGAGCTCACGCCACCGGCCTATCCGGTCGGCATTGGCCCCGGCCAGCGCCGCCGCCATGGCGCAGGCCATGGCGTAGGGAGCCCCCGTCTTGCCCCGGTAGGAGACCAGCACCGATTCAGGTGTCGCCGTCGCGGGCGCGGCATCGAAGTCGAGCAGCTGCCCGCTGATGGCGTCGGTCCATCCCCGCGAGAACTCCGCGTGCAGTCGCGTCATCGTCACCGGACCGACGTCAGCGGCCCGCACCAGCCGGGCGGGCAGGTAGTTTCCGGCCATCAGGGCAGCCAGGATTCCCCGGCTGACCAGGACCGGGTCCGAGGGCATGCGCTCGGCGCAGTCGGCCAGGTCATCGAGGAAGCGCGCCGCCGCCCACCACAGGATGTGGATGATGCTGATCAGTTTGGCCGGTTCCGGATCACCGGTTTCCGCGCCATGGACGAGCAGCGGCAGCCTGACCATGATGCTCATGGTTTTCCCCGAACCTCTGGACATGGCCTGGCCGGTGATGTGATCGAGGAACTCCGCGGTGGCCTGATCGGCCACGTCGGGCTGCGCGCGAAGCTCACCGATAATAGCCGTGAGATCAGCCTGCGCCTCAGCTGCGATCCGGGCTACGGACGGCGACGACGGCCCGGCCCGGTCAAGCATGCTTGCTGACATATACGTATGATCGCTGCCCCGGCCGTTGGGATATCACTAGTAATTCCGGCGCGGGCTGGCGGGCACGGTGAATGACTAAGAGTTTCCGCACTTCTCGCGAATTAATGTCGTACTGCGTCAGCTCGTTGACGGCCTTAAAAGCTGCGAAGGGAAATCGCGATGCAGCAGACGGATTCATTGCCTATTCGGTCTAGCTGCCGGGCGGCGGTCAGGAAGCCTTCCTGGCAATCGGTCTCCGGGGTTAACCTGGCGCATCCTTTCTACTTCGACCACCCGCTTGACCACGTGCCGGGCATCATGCTCATCGTGGAGCTGCTCGGGCTGGTCCGCCAGGTGGTCAAGCAGGGCGAGCCTCAGCTCGCCGTCCACAACATCCATGACATCCCCGCCGATCCCGGCTGGCTGCGGACGTCGCTGTCGTTTCCCCGTTTCGGTGAGCTGGACGCAGAAACCGAGCTTCGCGCCTGGCCCTCGCTGCGGCCGGGGCAGTGGACCTTCGTGGCCGGGCAGACCCACTTCCCGGCCTGCGTGGGCACCGTGTCCTTCCTCCGTTCGGCCCCGCTGGCCGCCCGCGGGCCGGTCCCCGCCTACCGGTCCGCTCCGAGCCCGCAGCCGATGCCGGGGTACCTGGTCCACCGCAGGCGCCCGGAGAACATCCTGATCGGCGAGGCGGGCCGGGAAGAGGCCGGGCCGACGCGCTGCGCGGTACTTTCCCCCGGCTCCGACGATCATCTGTTCACCGTTCTCGGCGGCCCCGAGCGCACCCCGGAGGAGCTCATCGAGGCGGCCAGGCAGGCTGCGGTCATGCTGTGGTCCCACGCGTTCGGCTGGCCCGCCGACGTCAGGCTCACGCTGAACTCGGTCTCCGCCGACCTGCCCGTCTCGGTGGACCGCAGCGTGCCGCTGGAGCTGCGCTGGTGGCCGCACGAGATCAAGGGCAACAAGGCGCGCACGTCGTTCGAGCTGGTGGCGGGCTCCGATGCGCCCGAGCTGATCGGCTCGATCGGCATCTGCACGCAGGCGTGGTCGGAATCGCAGTGGCAGCGGATTCGCTCCGCTCAGCGACGAGAGGCTGAGGCGGCGGGCGAGGGCCCATGCTAGCCAGAGAACGTGAGCTGCTCGACCCCCGCGTGGTCGGGTTCAAGTTCGCCCGGCAGGCCAGGCTGCGCAACGACGGATTCCCGGTACCGCCGTTCTGCTGTATCCCGGGA
>JBEKKH010000335.1:0-8366 GCA_050010815.1 Streptosporangiaceae bacterium
GTAGGGCAGCATCCCGCCGCGCCCGCGCCGGGCGGCGAAGGCGCGGCCGTCGGGCCCGCAGACCGCAGCCCGCAGCCGTCGCTCGAACTCGACGCCGATTCTGCATCCGGTACCGCCCAGCCCTACGAAGAGGACCGGCTGGTAAAGCTTCATGTCCATTGACCCGCCTCTGCTGTCTGTCCCGCTCTGTTTACAAAAGCTCGTTGGTTGGTTCCGGGCTCGCAGGACCGGCTGGTCCCGCTGGTTCCGGGGCGCCTGGGGTGGGGGCCGACGGCGGCTGCCCGGGCGTTCCGAACGACGGCGGCGCCGGCGGCCGCAGCTTCCTACGCCGGCGGCGCGGGCCGCGTTCGACGCCCGCGGCCCACCAGGGCCTGGGGCGCCGCCGGTCGTCGGTGAAGGCCAGCTGCAGCTTGGTGCTCGCGACCGGTACGGAGTCCTGGCCGAGGACGACGTCCTCGAACCGCGCGCCGGCCGGGGTGGTCAGCGTGACCTCGCGGTTTCCCGAGCGCCGGACGGTATAGGGCGGCAGTCCCGACTCCGCGTAGTCCAGCTGGGCCGTTTTCTCCTCCGGATCCCGGATAACGAAGAAGAACGAGTCGCCCGCGCGGGTCTTGGCCGGGAGCTCGGACAGCTGCGTTTCCTCCCGCCGCAGGTACGCGGTCAGCCCGCGCACGTCCATCCGCCACCGGGTCACCGCCCGCCGCCGCCACAGGTACAGCAGGATGAGCACGAGCAGGATGATCAGGCCGATGATGTACCAGCGGTACTTACCCCAGATGCCCGGCGGCTTGGTGACCATGACGTCAAAGGACGCGGTATTGAAAGCGTGGCTGGGATTGCCCGCGTCCACCGCCGCGACCTGCACCGAGTCCAGGCCCTTGGGCGAGTTCGCGGGAATGGCGACCGAGAAGGAAACCGTCTCCTGCTTGCCGGCCGGCACGGTTACCTCAGGGCTAGTTCCGCCGATGGTCGGCTTGGTCGCGTCGCCCTTGACGGTCAGCAGCACCTTCTGCGGCGACCCGGTGCTGTTGTTGAACGTCACCGTCAGCGGAATTCCGCTGCCAGCCTGAACTGGGATGCCGGCCGAGTCCAGCGGGTACAGGATGGCGGCTGAGAACGGGGCCGTGATCGCGCGGACCGTGACCGCGGCCGGCACGTAGCTGGTGGACAGGCCGTATCCGGCCACGGTCCCGGTAAAGGTCACGGTGCCCGATCCGCTCGGGGCCGCGACCGCCCCGGCGTATGTCCCAGGGCCGCTCGTCGGGCAGCCCGCCTGGCCGGTGCTGGTTATCGTGACCTGCTTGGTGCCGCCGTCACCAGTGGAGGTGATGCCAGCCTTGAAGTCCACGATGTCGGCGGCATCGTCGACCGGTCCGCGCGGTCCGCGCAGGGTCAGCTCGGAGCAGATCGACTGGCCGGGCTTGGCGCTGCTCGGGTTGGCGGTGACCACCGCGCTGACTGTGCCCCGCCAGGAGGCGCTCACCTGCGCTACCTGGTTGGCGGACTTCCCGGACGCGTTGAGCCTGATCGTCCAGGTGCCCACCTCGGCACTGGTCAGGCTGTTCAGGTGCAGGGATTCCACCGCGGAGGAGTCCTGGCCGCTGAGCGCCGAGGCGTCGGTCCACGGCTGGCCGTCCGGCTGGACGAAGGTCACCCCTACTTGCGGGCTGCCCCGGTTAACGGAGATGACCGCGCTGGAGGCGTAGTCCGGGATCTTGATGCTCCGTGAGCCGGTGGCAAATCCGCTGCAGGAAGCGTCCGCGGACAGCTGGCCCATGGTATTGAAGGCGTCGCTGGAGCTGTCGACCCAGCGCGCGTAGGGCTGAACCGGCGCGGGCTGCCCGTTGCAGACCGCTGGGGCGCCCGCGGCGGCCATGTGGTTCAGGTACTGCAGCGCCGCGGCCTTGGTCACGAGCTTGCCGTCCACGTCCGTGCCGATGTTGGACCCGAAGCCGAGCGCCCAGAACTGCACGTTGTCCTGCTTGGCGGTGGCCAGCTGGTCGTTGACGGCGGTCAGCTCGCCGTCGTACCAGTCGCTGGTGTACTGCTTGGTGTCGTTGTGCACGTCGGCCGCACCGTCGGTCATCATCAGGATGACCTTGGTCGCGCCCAGCGGTGACTGCTGCCCGGCGGCTGTGGTCGGGTCGAAGTAGCTCATCGCCTGCCCGAGGGCAGCGGCGTAGTCGGTGTCATTGCCCTGACTCAGGGTGCGCGGGTACAGGTTCTGCTTGATGCAGGTGGCCAGGGTGTTCTGGTTGGATGCGGGCGTGGGCGGGCAGGCGACGTTCGTCGGATCCTGATTCGCCGAGGGGTCGTTCACCCCGCCGAAGCCGATCACGGTGACCCGGCTTCCCGCGTTGAGCAGGGACGACGCGACTTCCAGGGTGGTCGCCTGTTCGTCCTTGATACTGGCGGCCGTTTCGCTGCCCGACTCGTCGACGAGCACCACCATGTCGATCAGTCCGGACTGGCTGGAGCCGCCCGCGGCGGCAACTTTAGCATTTGCCTGCGATATTGTCCGAACCTGAGCTATCGCGGCAGATGGCAGGGTCAAATAGGTGAATCCGACAATCAGTCCGATCAACAGTATCGGCGTTACGGCCGGCCGTGCACGAGCAGCACCAAATGAACGCACGTTAGAACACACGTGGACCCCCTCCCAGTCCCGCCAATACTGCCCAATATAAGGTGACACGCGCGAAAACACACGTCCTGGAAGGGGCGGAGATCATCAGACAGCCCGAATTCCTCTACATGAGTGAATTCGTGAGGAGCAATCCCGGTAACGAACGTGACGAACAGCCGCGCGCGCCCGCGCCGACCGCCCCTGAAGCACCTTTCTTACCGCATGTATCATGCGCGGTAGAATATGCGGTTACATGGCGTTTCGTGCTGAAATAGACTGAATCACGCGGCTACAAACGGCTTGCTTGCGCCGCCAGGACGGTGACCTGGTCCGCCGCAGCGGACACGTCCAGCGACTGCTGCCGCAGCGCGGCCAGTGAGGCCGCCACGCGGGCGGCCTCACTGCCGAAGTCACTGGGCCAGATGTCCCGCTGCGCCGGACGGCACAGCTCCTCGAACTCCCGCTCCACCAGGTGGGTCGATGTCGCCGAGTCCTTGAACAGGTCAATGGCCGCCGCCAGCACCCGCAGAGTCCGCTGCGCTTCCGCGTGAAACTCCTCGACTAGCTCTCCGGTGACCGTTTCGGTGGTGCTGCGCAGCGTGTTGTACCAGTAGCCTACGGTACCGTCCGGCACGGCCGCCGACTGCGGTGCGCCGCTGGCCGACGGGGCCTGCGGCGACGCCGGGGCGGGGTTCGCCTCGGTCGCCGGGCTGATCTGCCTTTCGTACCACTTGCGGGCGCCGAACCCGCTCGCGCCACTGACCGCCCCGCCGACGACATGACCCGTCGTGACACCGACCGCCGGGCCGGCCACGGCGGTGGCCGCTGCCCCGGCCACCGAGCCGACGACCCCGCCGACCACCGCCGCGCCGAGCGAGCCCTTGCTCTGCCCGCCGTTCGCGTCCGGGCGGAACTCTACCCTTCTGATCAGCGGCCGGCCGATACGCAGGAAGATGCTGCCGTACTCGGTCGGCAGGCTGAGCAGCCGGTCGGTGGCGTCGGCGATCCGCCGCGCGCCTCGTCCCCGGGCGGTATCCGCGAATGCCATCAGGATGACCTGGTAGTCCTGCCCGTTCGGCACGATGGCCTCAGTCAGGCAGGACCGCAAGGCGTCGGCTACCTGCCCCCAGAGGCGGTCGACCGACCGCTGCAGTGACGCGTCGATCGTGATGAACTCGGCCACCAGTTCCTGGCGCGCGCTGTTGAAGCGGTTGTCCAGCTCCTGGCCCCGGCGGCCGGTCGCGTCCGCGATCTGGTATCTTCTGGCCCACTCTTCCGTCGAGCCCGCGCCCATTCCGTCGGTCACCCACTGCCGCATGTCGGCGGCCGCCTTCTCGATCTCCTCGTGCAGCTCGAAGACCGGGGCACCGGACTCGTAAAGCCGGTCGTATTCGGCGGAAATGACCGACAGAGCGTAGCCCAGGTCATTCATCAGCGAGTAGGCCCGGTCGCGCAGCCGGTCTTCTTCATTCGGCAGGTCGCCCTGCCGGTCGGCCGACCAGCGGGACAGCCGGATGGTCAGCGACTGGATCCGGCCCAGGATGTCGCCGAGGTTGCCCAGCACGGCGCTCGCGGCGTCCCGGTCCATGTAGGGCAGGCGTTCGGCGAGCATAGTCAGCACCGGCGCCATAATGGCCTCGTAGACGGCGTGCGGGCTGTCAGCGGCGATATCGCTCTCGTGGATGTCTATCCCCAGCTTCAGGGCATCGGTTCTGGCTTCGTCGAGCCGGGCATGATAGTGCGGCGCGGGGACACGCTCGTCTTTGTTGATCACCAAGTGGACGAAGTCGCTGCGCCGGACGCCCGCCGCCGCGTCGTCGGCCAGCTGCGCGATGTCCTGGTCCGGGTCGGTCACCGGCTTCATGTCCGGACGCCGGAGCATGAACAGCAGGTCCGCGTTGTTTCGCAGATCAGCAAGGAACCGGCCGTGCACGTCGAGGCCGGCCTCCCCCGCTCCGGGCAGGTCGACCAGGCCCAGCGACACCGCGCCGAGCTCGGGGAACGGGCAGTAGATGTCCACCGTGCGCACCGCATGGTAGGGCCGGACGTCCTTTCGCGGGTCGTTCTCGGTCGGGTAGGCAACGTAGGGGCGGAGCTCGGCCAGCGTGATGTCCCTGGTCCCGGTGCCGAGGAGCTTTTCGTAGCTGGGCAGCGAGTCACGGGCGATCCGCAGCCGCTGCAGGTAGCGTTCGGCGCCCGCCTGCGCGGGCGGGATGGGGTCGCCCATCCCGCCGTAGGGAAAGATACGGAACTCGGTGATGCTCGCCGGCGTGGGCCGGGCCAGCCGGGCCAGCTTGTGCAGCGGGGCCAGCACCTCATCGCGGAACGAGTCCCACGTGTGCAGGGTCAGCAGGGCGTGTCCGGCGGTGTCCCGCGGCTCGTGGAAGATCCGGCTCGGCGTGGCCGTGGTGGAGGAAGTCTCATTCGAGGGAATCTGGCCCTCGGTCAGGCCGGTGAGCTTGCGCAGCAGCGTGCTCTTGCCCGCGTGGGTGAGGCCGATAACGCCGAGGTTCACCGTGTCGCGGCTCACCCGGCGCTGCAGCGTCCGCACCGCTTCCGTCGCCGGGCCGATGAGATCCGAGACCCCGGCCGCCTCGCTGCGCCACGCCCCATCCGGTGCGAGGTAATCAGCCAGGCCGGTGAAGTCCGCCGACTGCGAGCCGGCCCGCTGAGCATCGGCCGCCGCCCGGGCCGTCTGGGCCGCAGTCGCCGTCAGGGCGGCCCAGGAATCCGTGAGCGCCGTCCAGCGCCCGGCCAGGCTTTCGACAAATTCCCGCTGCTCGGCCCGGCCCCGGAGCGCGGCCTCGATCTGCTCGTTCATACCCATGACCTACCCCCTCCGGCTATACGACCGCGCCCTGGTCATTCGACCGAGGCCCGCTGCGTAATGCGTCCGTATGGCTTTCTATCGATCTATGGAAAAGTAGCCAGCGACAGCACAAAATCGCCCGGTTTCCCTAGCCTCCACCATTCTCAAACAGGTTAGGCAGAAATCTCACAAACCCCACTCTTCGCTGAGTCTAGCAAATGCGAGCCAGATCGCCGATAGTCAATTTCGCGACCCGCTCATTTCATCAGGTCACTTCAGTCACAGGCTTAACTATCCCTGACACCACTGCCCTTAACTTCCTGGACTTTTGCGCTCTATCGTCCGGTTTCTAGCGTTGCGTTACATGTCGGTCACGACTCGGGCGAGGACCCCGGCGGGACCGTGAACGCAACGAAGCCCCTGGTATGACGTGGGATGTCGAGTCCGTATCACGTCATTCGCAGGAGCTTCGTTGTCTGCGTATTTTGCCATGCTTGTTCCGGGGCCGTCCGCCGTTCCGGCTGGCGGGGATGGGGGCGGGCTGCCGGAACCGGGCGGCGGGGCGGGCCTGGCGGGCCGGGTGGCGGCCGGGCCGGGCCTGTGGGAGGACTGGCTGGCTGGCCTGCGGCGGGAAGGCCTGATCGGGGAGCTGCTGGCTGACGGCGTGATCGCTGCGGCGGTGGCCGAGGGCGGGCACGGGCACCGCCTGGACCGGGCGCTGACCGCGGAGGTGACCGCGCTGTGCGTTATCGTGGGTGCCCTTTTCCCTGATCAGGGGTATGACCTGATCCTGGCCAGGGTGTTCGGGATGCCGGGTGTGCCGGTGAAGCCGGGCACCGTGACACCGTCCGGCCCGGCGTTGTCCAAAGCGCGGGAGCGGCTGGGCGAGCAGGTCATGCGGCGGGTCTTCGAGCTTGACGCCGCCCGCCAGGACATCGTGCCCGGTGCAGGCGGCACCGCGTTCGGCCTGGAGCTGACCGCCTTCGACGGGACCACCGCCGAGGTGTTCAATGATCCTGGGCTGGCGGCGGAGTTCGGGGTGCCCGAGGGCGGCACCAAGCCGAAGATCCGGATCGTCGCGCACCTGCAGGCCGGCACGCGCCGGTGGAAGGCCGCCGCTGTCGGCGGCTACCACGACGGCGAGAACGCCCTGGCCGATGAGCTGGAAGGCTCCCTGGGCGAGGGCATGCTCAACCTGGCCGACCGGGGGTTCTTCTCCATGAGCCGGTGGATCCGGTTCTCCCGCGCCGGCGCGCAACTGCTGTGGCGGGTCAAGAACAGCGCCCGGTCCGTCCCGTTCAAGACCATCCGGACGCTGGCCGACGGGTCGGAGCTGGTCCTGCTGCGCGAGAGCAGCGCCATGCTCGGCACGCGGCGCCGCGACGCCGGGGACAAGACCCTGCCCCGCCTGCCGGACACCGTCGCGCGCCTGGTCAGCTTCACCGTCCTGACCCGCGCCCGCAGCGGCCGCATGAAGACCACCGCGATCCGGGTGCTGACCACGCTGCTGGACCCGGGCCTGTACCCCGCAGGCGAGCTCGCCGCCCTGTACGCAAAGCGCTGGCAAGTAGAAACCGCGTTCTTGCACCTGAAGAAAACCGTGCGCGGCCCCCGCCGCGTCCTGCGCGGACGCTCCGTCCCGCTCGTCCGCCAGGAAGCCTGGGCGCTGCTGCTCGTCCACAACATGATCGCCGCCATCGCGGCGCAGGCGGCCTCCAGCGCCGGCCTCGACCCCGATGCCCTCTCATTCACCGCCGTGCTGTCCCTGGTCCGCTCCCACGCCACCGCCGACAGCTGCTGCAAGCACTGCGGCAAGCGCCCGGCCAGCGCAAACGACCCGCTCGCGCCGCTGGCCACCGCGATCCTTGCCCACCCGCGCGACCGGACAGGCCGAAAACGCACCTCCGGCCGGACCCCCGCTGAACGACGGAACTGGCGCACCGAAGAAGCGACTTACACCATCACGATCGTCCCGTCAAAACTCCCGAAAACAGACACATGTCCCGGAAGTTAAGGGCAGTGGCTCCTAGGGTCTCAGGTTCGGCGCAGGAAGACAGCGTGGTCTTCGCCGTCCTCCTCGTGCAGCTCGATGCGCCAGCCGGTGCCCTCGACCAGCGTCGCCATCCTTGCGGCAGGAATGTTGTACTGCGGCCACCAGGGAGTGACCAGGTCGCGGTAGCGGATGCGCAGATCGATCTGAGGCAGCCCTATCGGAGTCACCGAATCACCGGCCAGGACCGCCCCCGGCATGACCAGCTCAGCGAGCCGGGCGAGCAACCGCCGGCTGCCATCCCAGGAACCGCCGAGGCCGAGGTTCCCGCACAAAAGCAGGACCGCAGCCCAGCGCCGATCCCTAGGCGGATCGTTCACATCGCCGAGGCGAACGTCAGCTACGCCCCGACGCCGGCACACCTCGGCAGCACCTGGCGAGGCATCGACGGCCGTAACTGACAGGCCGCGCTGCTGCAAGTACAAGGCAGCGCGGCCCGCGCCGGCTCCGAGATCCAGGACAGGCCCTTGCTCGACAAGCGGCAGGATTTTCCGGTCCCACCAGTCCCACTGCTCAAAGCTTCGGAAAAACCATTCCGGATGCATAGCCGGTCCCGTCCAGCCACCCCGGTCCTCCAAAACAAGCTCAGGCACATCCTTGCCCTCCAGGTAGTCGAGCAAGGCAGCCCCGAAGGCGTCCTGAGATGGATCGATCACCGCCCGATTTTTGCATAGCCATCCTGCGCGCCACCGAGTTAAGGCCGCCGATGCGATGTGAGCCAAGAACGACTCGGAAGCGATGTTACCGTCCAATGCCCAGGTCACCGGCCGGTGAATCGCGGTTCGCGCTTCTCCCGCCGGGCGGCCAGGGCCTCGCGGGCATCGGCGCTGCGGGCCAGCCGGAGCGTGTAACTCTGCTCCACGGCGTAGCCCTCCTGCACC
>JBEKKH010000336.1:0-8341 GCA_050010815.1 Streptosporangiaceae bacterium
CGGCCTGCGGGAATGCGCCGCGGGGCTGGAGATCCTGCTCGGCCTGGTGAGCGACGTGAACGACGAGGCGAAGCGGTCCTGACCATCGAGTCGTCCAGGTAGACGCGCCACGCCTGTCCCGGCGTCGGCGGGCGCCGTGAACAATCTCGCCGTTGGCCCCGTGTTGCCAGGCATGAGAATCCATCGCCAGAATGACCTGCCCGAGCCGCCCGCCGGGCGCGCGGACCACACCACGGACCCCCGGGCCCGACGCCTCCGCTGGCGGGCACGCCGCCGGGATCGCGGTAACCCTCGGCGGGCGCCAGCATCAGACACCCGCGCTGACCAGACCGCGCAGGTACAGGCCGCGCAGACCGGACAGGTGCAGGCCGCGCAGGTGCAGGCCGCGCAGGTGCAGGCCGCGCCCGGTGAGACCATGGCCGCTGCCATGCAGCTGGCCATCGCGCTGCTCACCGCGGGCCTGGACTCACCCGATCTGGAAGCGTGGGCGGCGGACACGCTCACTCCGGCCGACACGGACGGCCTGGCCGACTTCATGGCCGGCCTGCACGTGATCTCCGTGGTGCTACTGCACGAGCTGCATGAGGCCACGGGAGAGCCGTCGGCCGCCATCTTGCAACGGCTGGCGATCATGGCGGAGCGCCGGCGGGGGACGCCGCTCGCCGACTAGGGCACGGCCGTCGGCGGCGACGGTGATGTGGTGTTCCTCGGCGCGGTCCGCAGCCCGGAACCGTTCGTGCTTCGGCTGCGCGTGGCCGCGAAAGCTCTTTGAACTATCAACTACTAATATACGTAGTACTAGGTAGAAGCGTGGTTGCGGACCACACGTCGGCCCGCAACGACTTGTCCTCTACACACGGGAGTATCCAGTGATTCATCTACGACTGCGGCTACTGGCGGTCGGCACGCTGACCGCGGCAACCGCGCTCACCGGCTCGGCGCTCGCGTTGCCGGCGCACGCGGCGACAACTACCCCGCAGTACAAGCTGTCGATCATCGGCGGCGCGGGCACGCAAGTCTTCGGGATCAACAAGAACGGCGCCGTCTTCGGCATCGCCAACGAGAGCGGCGCCGTTACGCAAGAGGGCTTCCTGCTGCAGCCTGGGTCGACGACGATGCAGTTCCTTGGCGCGCCGGGCGATCCGGCGAACGCTACCTCGCTCGTCAGCCCGGGCGGAATCAACAGCTCCGCCGACGTTGTCGGCTTCACCGAGTCGGACAGGACGGGCACCATCACGGCGGCCGAGTGGCCGGACAGCATTACCCCGACCAACCTGGGAACCCTGGCCGGGGTCCAGAACCTCGTCACCGCGCCCGAAGCAACCGCGATCAACGACAACGGCCTGATCACCGGATTCGGCTCCGACGGGCACGGCGAGGCCGGGTTCACGATTCAGGGCAGCACGGTCACTAGGCTGCCGGCGCTGCCCAACGGCGGCGTTGACGTCATACCGCTCGCGGTCAACAACTCGGGCCTGATCGTTGGCAAGGCCGATAACTCGACCACCGGCACGCAAGCCGCCGAGTGGAGCAACGGCGCGATCACGGCGCTCGGCGGCCTGCCGGGCAGCACCGATACGCAGGCGACCGCGGTCAACTCCTCCGGTGAGGCCGTCGGCACCTCCGTTGACCCCTCCGATTCCGATGGACACGCTGTTCTCTTCGCCAACGGCGCGGTCACCGACCTCCATGCCCCGGGCACCGGGCTGCCCGGCGCCGACGCAGAGGCGAACGCGATCAACGACAGCGGAGTGATCGTCGGCCAGGGCGGCAACGGCGACGCGTTCGTCTACGCCAATGGGCAAGCGACCGACCTGAACAGCCTGATCGCCTCCGGCTCGGGCTTCACGCTCGTGAACGCCGACGGGATCAACGACAGCGGAGTGATCGTCGGCACTGCCTCATCTGCCGGGAAGACGTTCGGCTTCGAGCTCACCCCGATCAGCTAGCGGCCGCGCGCCGTCGGGGTCATGGCCTCGGCCATGACCCCGACGGCGACATCGCCGCATCCTGCTATCGGCTGCTCAGGGGGCGCCGCCGTCGGCGACGGGCCGGATTCGCGTGGGCGGAAAGCCACTGCCCGTTCGGCGGAAATGAGGGGCCGGCCTGCCCTGGCGATGTGGAGGCGGCTGACCGGGAGAGACGAGGTGCTGGCTGAACCGCCGGCTTACCCTATACGTGATAGTAGATAACGGCGTACGCCGTAGGCATGGCCATGTCCTGGAGTGAGAATGCGACGTTTCGGCGAACTGGAAGCTGTGATTATGGACCGGCTGTGGGAGTGGGGCCGGCCGGCGCTGGTCCGCGAGGTGGTCGACGATCTCCATGACGACCGGGGGCTGGCTTACACCACCGTGATGACCGTGATGGAGAACCTGTACCGCAAGGGGTGGCTACGGCGGGAGCGGGACGGCCGGGCCTGGCGCTATGAGCCGGTCGGCTCCCGGTCCGGTTACACCGCCGCGCTGATGAACGACGCACTGGCCACTAGCACGGACCGGCGCACGGCGCTCGCCCATTTCGCCCTCCAGATGAGCCCGCACGACGCCGCGCTGCTGCGCGAGGCGCTTGACCAGGCGCTCGGCGCGCCTAAGGGTGGTGAACCCAGGTGACCGTCGCCGTGGTGCTGGTGGCGTACGCGGCTTGCGCCGGCGTGCTGGGCGCCAGGCTGCTGGCCCGGGCCAGGTGGACGGCCCGGGCACCGCTGCTGGCCATCGTTACGTACCTGGCCGCCGGGTGGTCGGTCGTGGCCGCGCTCGGGCTGGCCGGCCTGACGCTGGCCGTTCATGCCACTGCCCTCGGCGGGGGGCTGAGTCAGCTGATCGGAGCCTGCGTGCATCGGGTCCGCGCCACCTACGGCGCACCGGGCGGCGCCACCGTCGCCGGGCTTGGCCTCACCCTGGCGGGCGCTGTCGTCGCCCGTACCGCGCTCACCGCGATGACTCACCTCCGTGCTGCCAGGCGGCAGACGCTGCGGCACGCGCAGACGGCGCGGCTGGTGGGCCGTCCCGAGCCAGCCCTGGGGGCGGTGCTGGTGGAGCATTCCCAGCCGACCGCCTACTGCGTCGCTGGCCGGGAGCCCACGGTGATCCTGACCACCGGCGCTGTGCAGGCGCTCAATCCTGGCCAGCTGGATGCGGTCCTGGCGCATGAGCGAGCTCACCTGAATAGCCGCCACCACCGGCTGCTGGCCCTGGCGAGTATCGGCCGTCAGGTGTTCCCGTTCCTGCCGCTGATGCGGGACACCGAACAGCAGGTAGCCCGGCTGGTGGAACTGCACGCCGACGATGCGGCCACCCGAGCTCATGATCCGCGGTTGCTCGCCACCGCGCTGGTCGTGCTGGCCACGGCCACCAGTCCCGCGCCTGCCCTCGCCGCGAGTGCCACCGACTCGGTGCAGCGGATACACCGGCTCCTTGGCCCCTCCGAGCCGCTGGGCCGCGCACGCCGGCTGCTGCTTCGCGCCACCGCCGCGGCGCTCGCCCTGACCCCGGCGCTGCTGGCCCTGACCCCGGCCATGCTCGCACTCGCACTAGGACGGCTGCCAGCCGCCTAGCAGGCCGGCCGGAAGCCTGGACTCGGACATCGCGGCGATCTGGCGGGATGTCCGGCCCGCCTTCAGGACAGCGTCCCGCCGATGAGCCCGCAGCTGCCGGCCCAGCTCCATGCCATCGCCGCCGGCCGGCCGGGATACGGTTCCAGCCGGCTGCCGGCCGGCGGGTTCGCCGCGAACGCGCGCGCCGTGCTCGCTGACCTGGACTCGCGTGGCATCGAGCGCGCGGTGCTGGTGGGGCACTCCTACGGCGGCGGAGTGGCCCTGTGGGCGGCGGCCCTGGCGCCGCACCGGGTGGAGGCGGTCGTCCTGCTGGCCAGCGTCGGCCCCGGGTGCGTGAACGGCTGGGACAGGCTGCTCGCCGCGCCCGGCGCCGGGCCACTGTGCGCGCTGGCCGCGTGGCGGCTGACACCGTGGCTGGCCCGCGCCCGGCTGGCCAGGATCGCCCGGCGGCGCGGCCGCCCGCTGCGGCCGGACGAGCACGTCAACTGGCAGGTGTGGGGCCACGCGGGCGGCGGACAGCGGCCGCTGTGGCGCACGTTCCTGACCGAGCAGCGCGCCCTGCTGCGCGAGCTCGGCGAGCTGGAGCGCGCCGTAACCTGGGTCCAGGCACGCGTTCTCCTGATGGCCGACCCCAGGGACACCCTGGTTCCCGTCGGAACCGCCCGCCGCCTCGCTCGCTCCCTGCCGGATGCTCGCCTGCAGCTCGTCCACGACACGGGTCATCACCTGCCCAGGCGAGCCCCGGATGC
The DNA here is from genome assembly GCA_050010815.1 of Streptosporangiaceae bacterium. Lineage (GTDB taxonomy): Bacteria > Actinomycetota > Actinomycetes > Streptosporangiales > Streptosporangiaceae > Palsa-504. Next base: position 4,306 of record JBEKKH010000336.1, read on the forward strand.
CGTCGCCGACGCGATCGCGGCGTTCCTGGCCGCGACGGAGGAACCAGCGCGCCGTTCGGAGATGCGAAACCTCGCCGCCCGCGGCGGCGTGAACATTTCATGAGTCCTATCCGTGATAGTAGGTGAGGCCCGGCGCGGGCCCTTACCTGAAAGGAACGATCAGGTGGCAAACACCCGACACGACCAGGCTGGGCGCAAGTCAGCCGGGTCGCCGCGAGGCCCGCAGGCCAGGATGCGGGCCCGTGAGCGGCTCGCGGCCGAACGGGCCGCCCGCAAGCGCGCCGAGGCACGCCGGCGGCTGCTTTGGCCGATCGCGGCGGTCACCGCGGTGCTGGCCATCGTGGTGGCCCTGGTCTCGGTCAAGCTGTCGGCCGCTCCTGTTCATCTGGTCGCCAGCGAGTCCCCGGCCTCAGCCGCCGTCGTCAGGCAGGTCAGCAGCGTTCCGGCCGCCGTGCTGGCCAGCGTGGACCCGGGCCAGGCCGTTACCTCGCTAGAGCCGGTCAAGACATCCGGCCCGCCGCTGACCATCGGCGGCAAGCCGGCCATCGTCTTCGTCAGCGAGGAATCCTGCCCGTTCTGCGCGGCCGAACGCTGGTCGGTGGCCGTGGCCCTGTCTCACTTCGGCACCCTGAGTGCCCTCGGCACCACCAGCTCATCGGCTACTGACGTGTACCCGAACACCGCCACGCTGTCGTTCCGGGCGGTTCGCTACCAGAGCACCGAACTGACGCTGCGGACGACCGAACTGGCCGACAACGCCGGCCGCCCGCTGCAGCCCCAGACCGCGCTGGACACCAGGCTCATCGATACCTACGACGTGCCCCCCTACGTCAACAGCGCCGACCAGTCCGGTGCGGTCCCCTTCCTCGACATCGCCAACAAGTACGTCCTGGCCGGCGCGCAGTACAACCCGCAGGTCCTGGCCGGCCTATCCGCGGCCCAGATCGCCAGCCAGCTCACCAGCCCGTCAAGCCGGGTAGCCCAGGCCATCGACGGCTCAGCCCAGGTCATCATCACGGCCATCGACCAGGTCCTGCACGGCAAGCCGACCCCGCGGACAGCTGGGGCCCGGGCGTGATGCCCCGGCCCGGGCGCTTCCATAGTGGATGAGCTACGAGGCGCAGACCCTCATGCATCGGCCCTCGCGGCCCCCTTTACTACGTTACGATCGCCACCAGGCTGCCGGGAGCCAGCCTGGCGATGATCGCCTCGGTGATCGCGTGCGGCCTCGGCCTTCGACCTCGTGGTCAGCGACAAAATACAGCACCGCGCACTGCATGACTCCCAGCGACAGCCACGAGCCGGATGCCCGGGTTGACCCGACGCGCCACGCGGTACACCGAATCCGCGGCCGGGGGCCGAACTGCTGGCGTTGATCAGCTCGGTACGCCCGGACCTGGCGAGCATTGACATCCGAATGCCGCCGGGGCTGCAGGCGGCCCCGGGTGATCCGCTGGACGTGGGCATCGCAAACGGATCTACGTCCAGGAGGGTACGGGTGAAAAGACACGTCCGCACCTCACTTGACCATGCTGGACTTGCCGGACAGCGTAATCGGGTCCCGGCGGGTGCTGGCCGTCCTCAGGTTCCTCGATGCCTGCAAAACCCTGACTCCTTGAGGCGGCGCTGCGCTCCGGCCAGGCGGTCAGAATCTCCCTCCCTGGATGCGGCGGCTGCGCTGGGACTGGCCGGGCACGCCGTAGGGATAGTCCGGGGCGGGCGGCTCGCTCGCCTCATTCAGCAGCTGGATCTCCTCAGCCGTCAGCTCCAGGGCGGCCGCGGCCATGTTGTCGGTCAGCTGACCTGCCAGGTCTGCTCGGATTGGCCGCGCTGGTTCCAGCTCCGCATCCCCTTGTCGGCGTTCTCCACCACCCGGGTGCCGGCCGGGGATGGCTCGCCCCGCCGGTACTTGCCGGTCAGCCACCCGCTGGCCAGCGGGGACCAGGCGAGCATGCCAAGCCCGGCGGCCTCGCAGGCGGGCGCGATCTCCCATTCGACCGCGCGGGCCAGCAGGTTGTACTGCGGCTGCATCGATACCGGGACGGAAAGCCCGCGGAACTCCGCTATATCCACGGCCTTCTGCAGTTGCCAGCCGGTGAAGTTGGACAGCCCCACGTAGCTGATCTTCCCGGCGCGCACCGCATCGTCCAGGAAGCGCAGCGTCTCCTCCAGACGGGTCAGCGGATCCCAGGCGTGCACCTGGTACAGGTCGATGGTCTCCACGTTCAGCCGGCGCAGCGACGCGTCCAGAGCCAGCGACAGATGCCGGCGGGACAGGCCGTGCCCGTTCGGGCTCTCATCGGTGGGGAACCGGCCCTTGGTGGCCAGCACGACAAGCTCACGTCTCCCCGCCGGGCGGCCAGCCAGCGGCCGATGATCTCCTCGGCGCGGCCGTCGGCGTACACGTCGGCGCTGTCCACCAGGTTTCCCCCGGCCTCGGTGAACCGGTCGAGCTGGCTGAACGACGTTGCCTGGTCGGTCTCGTTGCCGAAGGTCAGCGTGCCGAGCGCGAGCGCGGACACTGCGCAGCCGCTGCTGCCGAGCAGACGGTATTCCATCGGTCCTCCGTAGGGTCTCCGCTGTCGGCCCGGAGAGCCGACGCCACAAGCCGCACGCTTGTGCGGCGTACCTTCCACGATTACGCATGGGCGTGCGGTGGTCTTCACGGCAGGCCGCCAAGTCGACTACTGGCTAGCAGGAAATTCGGGACTGCAGCGAGCCGCCAGACCGTCACCTGGGGCGTCTCGGCAGTGATCCTTCCCTTCCCGAGCCGCCGGGCGGCTCCCGTGCGTCCCGACGGGGTCGACGACCTGTCTGAGTGTCAGTTGCTGAGATCGCGGCAGCGGAACGGCCAGACGGATTCCGCTGCCGATGGTTCCGGGCTCACCGGCCGGCGCTCACCCGCTTCGGTCTGCGAGGGATCCGGGGCAGTGCCGGCAGGCCGCACGCTCATCCGGTCACCGGACGCGATGATTGCTGAGTGGCCGGATGATCACAGCCGCACTCACAGCCGTCTGCCAGCTCTGCTGCAGCTGAAGCAGTCATCGGCGGTGCGGCTCTCAGACGGGACTCGGCCACGCCTGGCTAGACACGGAGCCGGTCAGCACCGCGCTGAAATCCGCCCAGACCGATGCAGACTACGTGCTGAGAACCAGCTTACCGATGCCCGCCCCGTGACCAGCAGGACGGGGTCGCGAGCTTACTCCGGGCGCCCGGGGGACAGAATGTAGGTCAGATCGGAGGCTAAGTGACCGTCGGTGATGATGTCGAGGCGGAGGCCGGCCAGGTCCGGGCAGGCCCAGGCACGGCCGGCCTGCTGGTCGTGGCCGACCCCGAGGCGGCACTCGGGACAGCGCTGATCCTGTTCCCGCAGGCGGATGCCCTTCCGGCGGCGTGGGCTGGCCCGGCTGCGATCGCACTGTCCCGGCCCGAGGATGTCGCGGCGCTGCTGGCGGCGGTCCGGCCGTGCTCCTTGCTGCCCGAGCACGCAGACGGGTGGTTCGGCCGACCGGGGCTGTCCGGCCACCGGCTGGGTACCGGTGCCAGGCGCGGCGTCTCCCCGGACGGCGTGACCGCAGGGCTGGACTGGTCGCCGCGCTTCGCGCCGATGCGGTCCGGAATCGACGGCAAGCGCGTCCGGGTCGAAGCCGAAGACGCTGCGGCCGGCCTGCGGCTGGTGTCCGAGGTCGAAGCCGTACCGGGCGGCGCCGTCCGCGGACGTCATACGCTGACCAACACCGGACGCCAGCCCTATGTCGTCGACAGCCTCGACGTCGTCTTCCCGGTCCCGGCCAGGGTCGGTGAAATCCTCGATTTCACCGGGCGGCAGACAGCCGAGCGACTCCCGCAGCGGCACCGCATCGGCGACGGGCTGTGGCTGCGCGAAGGGCGCCGCGGGCACACCGGGCACGACTCGGCCACCGTCGTGGTCGCCGGCGTCCCCGGGTTCACCTTCAGCAGCGGCGAAGCCTACGCCGTGCACGTCGCGTGGAGCGGGAATACGATCTACCGCGTCGAGCGGGTGCCGTCCGGCCTG
>JBEKKH010000337.1:0-8297 GCA_050010815.1 Streptosporangiaceae bacterium
CACCGAGACGGGCCAGACGACGCTGCGCCGGGTGGTCACCGTCGACGACGCCGGCACCATCGTCAACCCGCTGATCGCCGAGGGCCAGCGGCACGGCGGCATCGCCCAGGGCGCCGCGCAGGCGTTCCTCGAGGAGGTCGTCTACGACGCCGACGGCAACCCGCTGACCTCAAGCTTCGCGGACTACGCGTTCCTGTCGGCCACCGAGGTGCCGAGCTTCGAGCTGGCCGACAGCCAGACCCCGACCAGCTACAACCCGCTCGGAGCCAAGGGGATCGGGGAGGCCGGCACGATCGGCTCGACCCCGGCCGTGCAGAACGCCATCATCGACGCGGTGGCGCACCTCGGCGTCCGGCACATCGACATGCCGGCCACGCCGCACCGGGTATGGCAGGAACTGCAGGCCGCCGCCGCGCGAGGCTGACGCAGCGTTTCCCCGGCTGACTCGGCCGGCTGGCTCGGCGCAATAGCACGAACGCGAACGCTCGCGCGAATAGGAGCCATACTTCTTTTAAACTTTTGGTGATTGGCCCAGGGTATTCCGGCGGCCTGAGAATAAGTCATCGGCACGGTCTAGACCTGCCGCGCGGCGCATTGTATGTTCAGGGCGCTCAGCGTTGAGGACTAATCGTTCTAGGCCAAGGAGCCAGTATGCCCCACCTCGGCATGCGCCGTTTCTCGCTCGCCCTCGCCGCCGTCACCCTGGCGGCCGCGGGCGGGCTCGCGGGCGGCAGCCAAGCCCAAGCCACCAGCAACCTCTCCCTGCTGATCCTGCCGGATCAGGGCGAAAACGCCATCTACAACTTCGTTAATTCGGCCACCAGTTCGATCGATGTAACCATCTACGAGCTGAAGGACACCACGCTGGAGAACGATCTCGTCAGCCGGGAGAAGGCCGGCGTCAACGTCCGCGTGATCCTCGATCAGGCGCAGAAAACGTACAACACCCCCGCCTATAACGTGCTGACCGCGGGCGGAGTCGGAGTGACCTACTCCTCCACCGCATTCACCTACACCCACCAGAAGACCATCACCGTCAATAACGCCGAGTCCTACATCAGCACCGGCAATTTCGACAACACGTACTACGCCACCTCCCGTGATTACGGAGTGTTCGACACCAACGCGTCCGACGTGGCGGCGATCGTGGCGGTCTTCAACGCCGACTACGCGAAGACCTCGATCACCCCCTCGGACGGGACCGACCTGGTGTGGTCGCCCACCGACTCGCAGACCCAGCTGCTGGCCCTGATCAACGGGGCCAAGAGCACCCTCGACATCGAACAGGAGGAGTTCAGCGACTCCACCCTGGTCAACGCGGTCGTGGCGGACGCCAAGCGGGGCGTGACCGTCCGCGTGGTGCTGGAGGACCCGTCGTCCTACAGCTCCGAGGTCAACGAGGTCACCGCCGCGGGCGGCAAGGTGACCGGCTACTCCTCCACGACCGGGTTCTACATCCACGCCAAGACGGTCATCGCCGACTACGGCCTCTCGACCGCCAAGGTCTTCGTGGGCTCGGAGAACTTCTCCAGCGGCTCGCTCAACGACAACCGGGAACTCGGGCTGATCACCACCGACTCCGGCGTGCTGAGCGGTCTGGAGACGACGTTCACGGCGGACTTCACCGGGTCAAGCACCGGCAAGGTGGCCATCTTCAGCCCGGGCACCCAGACGACGGCCGTCGGCGGCAGCGCCTACCTGCAGATCCAGGGCGAAGACACCGCGACCGGCAGCCTGTCCTACTCGGCCACCGGGCTGCCCACGGGCCTGTCGATCAGCTCCTCGACCGGCGTGATCTCCGGCACCGCCAGCACGGCCGGCAGTTACAGCGTGACGGTGACCGGCAAGGACTCCACCGGGCCGACCGGGTCCGCCACGTTCACCTGGACCGTGGGCTCGGCCGCCAACACGGTGACGGTGACCAACCCGGGCAGCCAGGCCGGCACCGTGGGCACCACCGCGAGCCTGCAGATATCGGCGAGCGATTCCGCGTCCGGGCAGACGCTCAGCTACGGCGCGACCGGGCTGCCCGCGGGCCTGTCGATCGGTTCCTCGACCGGCCTGATCTCCGGCACCCCGACGACGGCGGGAACCTACAGCGTGACCGTGACCGCCACCGACACCACGGGCGCCAGCGGCAACGCCACGTTCAGCTGGACGATCGGCTCCGGCTCGGGCGGCGGCTGCACCGCGGCGCAACTGCTCGGCAACCCAGGCTTCGAGACCGGCACCGCGGCGCCCTGGACCGCTTCATCCGGCGTGATCAACGACCACTCCCAGGAGCCGCCGCACACCGGGAAGTGGGACGCCTGGCTGGATGGGTACAGCTCACCGCGCACCGACACGCTGTCCCAGGCGGTGACGGTGCCCAGCGGCTGCAGCACGTACCAGCTGAGCTTCTGGCTGCACATCGACACGGCCCAGACCACCACGAAGACCGCGTACGACACCCTGACCGTGCAGGTTCTGGACAGTTCGGGCACGGTCCTCGGGACGCTGGCCACGTTCTCCAACCTCAACCACGGCACCGGATACTCCCAGTACAGCTACAACCTGTCGGCCTACGCCGGGCAGAGCATCACGCTGAAGTTCACCGGGACGCAGGTCTCCGACACGCAGACCTCGTTCGTCATCGATGACACGGCCTTCAACGTGAGCTAAGGTCCGCCGGACCGCCCGGGAGGATCGCGCCGATCCTCCCGGGCGGGTGCCCGGCCGTACCCGCCGGGGCGCGATCTAGGATGACCAGAAATGGAGATCCGGGTTCTCGGCCCGCTCGAGGTGGTCACCGACGATGGCCAGCTGATGGATGTCGGCGGCCAGCTGCCGCAGGCCCTGCTGGTCGCGCTGGCCCTGGCGCGGGGCCAGCCGGTGTCCGCCGATCAGCTGCTTGACCAGGTGTGGCCGGGTGAGGGATCCGGTGACCGCAACCGTCTGCAGGTGCATATCTCCCGTCTCCGCAAGGTCCTTGGCAGCGACCGCATCCTGACCCGGGCGGGCGGCTATTGCCTCGACGCCACCCTGGATGCGGCCCGGTTCGACCAGCTCGCCGCCGACGGGCACGCGGCCCTGCAACGCCAGGACGCGGCCGAGGCGGGGCGGCTGCTGCGCCAGGCGCTCGGCCTGTGGCGCGGGCGGCCGCTGGCCGAATTCGCGGACACCGGGTTCGCGCCCGGCGTGAGCACCCGGCTGGAGCAGGCGCGGCTGAGGGCGACCGAGGACCGGATCGAGGCCGAGCTGCTGCTCGGCGGTCATGGCCAGCTGGCCGGCGAACTCGAGGTCATGGTGCGGGAGCATCCGTTGCGGGAGCGGCTGTGGGGCCAGCTGATCCTGGCCCTGTACCGGTCCGGCCGGCAGGGTGACGCGCTCAAGACCTACCAGCGGGCCCGGGCCGTGCTGGCCGAAGAGCTTGGCGTCGACCCTGGACCTGAGCTGCGGGCGCTGGAGGCCGCGGTGCTTCGGCAGGACCCGGCGCTTGATGCACCGACCGACACCGACACCGACACCGACACCGACACCGACACCGACGCCGGTGAGCGCCGGTCCGGCCGGCTTCCGGCGGCACCATCGGCGCTCATCGGGCGTGTCGCGGAACTCGGCGCGGTCGCCTCGGTGCTGCGGGTCAGCCGCCTGGTGACCATTACCGGGCCCGGCGGGGTCGGGAAGACCAGGCTGGCCATCGAGGTGGCGCGCAGCCTGCGCGGCCGTTACCGCGACGGGGTGTGGCTGGTGGAACTCGCCGCCGTCGCGGAGGAGACGGCCGTGGCCGACGCGGCCGTGGCCGACGCGGCCGGGGTCGCGCTCGGGGTCGCGCCGGAGCCCGGCCGCGGCGGGGGCGCCGGCCTGCTGGAGCGGCTGGGTGAGTTCCTGGCGCGCCGTCAGGCGCTGCTGGTCCTGGACAACTGCGAGCACGTCATCGCCGGAGCGGCGCGTCTCGCCGACCACCTGCTGGCCCGGTGCCCGGAACTGCAGATCCTGGCCACCAGCCGGGAAAGCCTGACGATCGCGGGCGAGTCACTGTGGCCGCTGCCACCACTGGCCATCGATGAGGCGAGCGAGCTGTTCGTGACCCGGGCCCAGGCGATCGCTCCTGGTTTCCTGGCCGACGATATGGCCACCATCACCGAGATCTGCGCGCGCCTCGACGGCCTTCCCCTCGCCATCGAGCTCGCCGCCGCGCGGATGCGCGCCCTGGCTCCCGGCGACATCCTGGCCCGGCTCGCCGACCAGTTCCGGCTGCTCACCGGCGGGTCCAGGGCCGCGCTCCCCCGCCACCAAACGCTACGTGCCGTGATCGACTGGAGCTATGACCTGCTCGTCGACGACGAGCGGCGGGTGTTCGAGTGGATGTCGGCCTTCGCCGGGCCATGCCCGCTTGAGGCGGCCGAGTACGTGTGCGCAGGCTCGGGCCTAGCGCGAGAAGACGTGGCGGACCTGCTGGCCCGCCTGGTCGGCAAGTCCCTGATCAACGCCACCCAGACCGGCCGCGGCGTGCGGTTCAGCATGCTCCAGACGCTCGCCGAGTACGGACGCGAGCGCCTCGCCGCGCGTGGCGAGCTGACGGCCGTCCAGGGCCAGCACACTCGCTGGGTGGCGTCGGTCGTCGATGTCCGCGAGAGCGAGCTTGGGCCGGCCTGGTTCGGCCGGGTCCGCGAGCTGGCCACCGATATTCGCCGGGCCATGGAATCGGCGCTCGCCGCCGGTGACTCGGACGCCTCGCTGAGCATCGCGTGCGGGATTGGCTTGTTCTGGTCCAGCGGCGGGACCATCGGCTCGGTCGAGGACTGCTGGCGGTGGCTGACCGCCAGCCTCGCCCTGGCGCCGTCGGTCCCGGCGCCGTCGGTCCCGGCGCGGCGGGTGCGGGCGCTGGCCGTCGCCGAGCAGCTGGCGCTCGCACAGGGCCGCGACGATGCCCTGGCCTACGGGGAACGGGCGGTCGAGCTCGGCCGGGTGGCCGGTGACCGGCCGGCGCGGGCGTTCGCCGTGTGGCTGCACGGCTCGGCGCTGGCCGGGGTGTTCGGCGAGCGCCCGCGGGCCATCGGCCTGCTGGAGGAGGCCGGGGCGCTGCTCGAGGCCGAGGCGGATGACTGGAGCGTGGGGCTGGCCGCGCTGACCCGCGGGGTGGCCGCGCTCGCGCGCCCCGATCCCGGTCGGGCGCAGGTGCTGCTGAGCGCCGCCGTGGACCACTTCACGCTGACCGGCAATGTCCTGGCCAAGGGGGCCGTGCTGAGGCATCTCGCCGACCTGGAGGTGCTGCGCGGCCGCTACGACAACGCCATCGCCGCCCTGGAGGAGATGCTGTCCATCCTGCCCATGGACAATCACCCGGCCGGGATCATCCGCATGGCCCAGCTCGGCTGCCTGCAGGCGTTCCAGGGGCGGCCCGAGCAGTCCGGCCGCTGGCATGCCCGCGCCGAGGCGGCCGCCGAGGACCAGCAGCATCTCCACCTGCGCGTGTTCACCCGCAACGCGCGGGGCCTGACCCTGTGGCATCTCGGACGGCTCGGGGAGGCCGGGCCATGCCACGTCCGGGCCCTGGAGCTGTGCCAGGGGCGCAACGTCCCGGAGGGGCTGGCCCTGGCGCACGCGTCGCTCGGCTGCATCGCGGAGCTCCGCGGCGATGCGAAGACGGCCGAACGGCACCACCGGGCCAGCCTGCAGGCCGCCGGTGAGATGGCCGACCGGCAGGCGCAGGCCCTCGCGCTGGAAGGACTGGCGGGTACCGCGTCGCTGCGCGGCGACGTCAGGGCCACGGGGCGGTTGCGGGGGGCGGCCAGCGCGTTTCGCGAAGGAACGGTGGGCACCGTGATTGGCCAGGGCACCGCCATGCGAGAGACCATTATCGGCCGCCTGTTCGTGGCCGAGCGCAGCCGCGCCGGCCTGGCGGCGGCCCCGGCCGGTGACCGTGACGCCTTCGACGCCGCGTACGCGCAGGGGCGGTGCGACCCGCTGGCCGTGCTCAGCGCCGCCCGCGTCGACCCTGGCGGCTGCTGAACGGCGATGACAGCCCGCTGCAAGCGCTCCGCAAGGCGAACCCGGCAGCATGAGGTTCATGCAAGAGCAGGGGAAGGTTCACTCGCAGGCTGATGTGGCGATATCGGCCGAGCGAGTCAAGGTCCGGTTTGCCAGCGGTGACACTGAGTGCGCCGCCTGGTATTACCCGGCATCCAGCGGCGCGTGCGTGGTCATGGCCGGCGGGTTCGCGGTCACCAAGGAGCCCGCCACCGACCTGTTCGCGAAGCGGTTTCACGAGGCCGGCTTCGCGGTCCTGGCCTTCGACTACCGGCGCCTCGGGGAGAGCGGCGGCCGGCCGCGCCAGGTCGTGCGCATCAGGGAGCAGCTAGCCGACTGGCAGGCCGCGCTCGGGTTCGCCGCGACCCAGCCGGGAGTCGATCCGGCCAGGCTCGCGGTCTGGGGGTTCTCCGCCTCGGGCGGTCACGTCTTCCGCGTCGCGGCGCGCCACCCGGGGCTGGCGGCGGCCATCGCGCAGACGCCGAACGCCGACGGGCCCGCCGCCGCGCGCCATGCGGCGCGCCACCAGAAGCCGCTGGCGATGCTGCGCTTCACCGGGCGAGCCGCGCTTGACGCCATCGGCGGTCTGGCCGGCCTGGCCGGCCTGGCCGGCCAGCGGCCGCGGCTGGTGCCGCTGGCCGGCGAGCCGGGGACCGTCGCGCTCCTGACCACGCCGGACGCCCTGGACGGCGGGCGGGCGCTCAACCCGGATAACAGGTACCCGGACTGGGTGCAGGCGGTCGCGGCCCGTTCGGCGCTCCGCATCGGGTTGTACCGGCCCGGACGCTTTGCCTCCCGGGTGCGGTGCCCGCTGCTGGTCCTGGTGTGCGATCAGGACCAGTCCGCGCTGGCCGGGCCCGCCGTCGCGGCGGCGCGGCGAGCGCCCCGGGCCGAGCTGGTTCGGCTGGCCGGGGGGCACTATGCGCCGTTCCTGGACGGTCACGAGCAGGCCGCCGAGGCCGAGCTGTCCTTCCTGGGCCGGCACCTGGTCTGCGCGGACCGCCCCGCCGCCGCGGCGTCCGGCCCGCACCCGGGCGGCTGGGCATGAAGCAGATCGAGCTGTCCGCCGGGACCATCGAATACCAGGACACCGGCGGTGACGGGCCCGCGCTGGTGTTGTTGCACGGGCTGATGATGGACGCCTCGCTGTGGGACGGTCCGATCGCCGACCTGGCGGCCGACCACCGCTGCATAGCGCCGACGCTGCCGCTGGGTGCCCATCGTCACGCCATGAACGCCGGCGCCGACCTGTCCCTGCCCGGCATAGCCCGGCTGGCCGCCGAGCTGATTGACCGCCTCGACCTGCGGGATGTCACCCTGGTCGGCAACGACACCGGAGGGGCGCTGGTCCAGCTGCTGATGTCCGACGGCGCGGCCGGCGTGGACCAGGTCGTGCTCGTCTCCTGTGAGGCGTTCGGCAACTTCCCGCCGGGGCTGACCGGCCGCGCGCTCATGCTGACCGGCAAGCTCCCGCCGGCCATGTTCGGGTTGTTCATGCAGCAGATGCGGTTCCGGGCGGTGCGGCGGCTCCCGGTCGCGTTCGGCTGGCTGACGCGGCGAGGAGACGCGGCCACCGCCCGGTGGATGAGGCCGGTCATGACCCAGCCCGAGATCCGCCGCGACGCGGTACGAATGCTGCGCGCGGCCGCGGCCGACACCGGCCTCCTGCTCAAGGCGGCCGGAAGCTTCCCCGGTTTCGACCGTCCCGCCCTCGTGGTCTGGGCCAGCGGGGACCGCGTCATGCCGGCCGAGCATGGCCGGCGCCTCGCCGAGGTCCTCCCGCAAGGACGACTGGTCGAGGTGGCCGACAGCGACACGCTCATCCCCCTGGACCAGCCCGCGAAGCTCGCTCAGGTCATCCGGGAGTTCACCCATGCCGCCGCCACAAGCTAGCCGCCTGGCCCATCTCCTGCTGGGACGCCGCGATCATCTAGGTCACGGCCGGGCTTGGAGGGCACGACCGACATGCATGACTCGAACGCTATCTGGCGTCACTTCGTAGAGCACACGGTACTGACCGAGGCGTAGCCTCCTGAAATCCGTCTCACCGAGGGAACTGCTGCCTTCTGGCTGCGGTTCGGCGGCCAGCGCAGCTATCACGTGGGCGATATGCCTGGCTCCTTCGGGGTCCCTAAGGGCTTGTCTCGAATTAACTTGAACATTTGCTGATGTCGGGGCATGCTTCTGGTATGGCCATTGTCATGGAGATCGATGAGCGGGTGCTGGCGGCGAAGTTCGACACGATCCTGCCTCATCTGGATGAGCGGCAGCGGCGGCTGCTGATG
>JBEKKH010000338.1:0-9397 GCA_050010815.1 Streptosporangiaceae bacterium
GCATCACCGAGGAGATCTCCCCCTCGGCCGCCGGATCGCAGTAGGAGAACTCCGGCCACGATGCGACCATGACCGACTCCTCGCCGGTCAGCGCGGTCCACAGCTCCTCGGTGACGAACGGCATGACCGGGTGCAGCAGCCGGAGCAGCTGGTCCAGCACGAAACCCAGGACCTGCCTGGTCGTCTCGGCGGACTCCTCGTCACCGGACGCCAGCGGGACCTTGGCCAGCTCCAGGTACCAGTCGCAGACCTCGTCCCAGGCGAAGTGGTACAGCAGGTCACAGATCTTGCCGAACTCGAACGACTCGAACAGTGCGTCCACTTCGCCGATCACGGCGGACAACCGGGACAAGATCCACCGGTCTGGCACCGAGTACGCGGCCGGCTCGGGGGGTGCCGGCTCGGGGGGTGCCGACGGCACGTGCGCGCCGTTGAGCAGGGCGAACCGGGCGGCGTTCCACAGCTTGTTGCAGAAGTTGCGCGAACCTGCCGCCCACTCCTCGCTGATGGCGATGTCACCGCCCGGATTGGCCCCGCGGGCCAGGGTAAACCTGGTCGCGTCGGCCCCGAACCTGTCCACCCAGTCCAGCGGATCCACGGTGTTCCCGCGCGACTTGGACATCTTCTTGCCGAACTGGTCGCGGACCAGGCCGTGCAGGGCCACGAAGCGGAACGGCACCACCTTGTCCGGAGCGGCGTCGCGCATCGCGTACAGGCCGAACATCATCATCCGGGCCACCCAGAAGAACAAGATGTCGTACCCGGTGACCAGGACGCTGGTCGGATAGAACGTGCGCAGGTCCGCGGTGTCGTCGGGCCAGCCCAGGGTGGAGAACGGCCACAGGGCCGAGGAGAACCAGGTGTCGAGCACGTCGGAGTCCTGGCGCCAGCCCGCCGGGGCTTGCTCGCCGGGGCCGACACAGACCACCTCGTCGTTCGGCCCGTAATAGACCGGGATCCGATGCCCCCACCAGAGCTGGCGGCTGATGCACCAGTCGTGCATGTCATCCACCCAGCCGAAGTACCGCGCGTTCATCTCCGGCGGGTGCAGGCGGACCCGGCCGTCGCGCACCGCGTCGCCCGCCGCGGCGGCCAGCGGGCCGACGCGGACGAACCACTGGAGCGACTGGCGCGGCTCGACCGTGGTGCCGCAGCGGCTGCAGTGCCCGACCGAGTGCACGTACGGGCGTTTGTAGGCCACCAACCGGCCCACTTAGCGCAGTGCCGCGCCCCCCCCCCCCCGGGCCCCCAACCCGTCCAAGCCCCGGGAAGGGCCCTGCACCGTGAACCTTGACCGCGCCGGTGCCGAAGGCGGGATCGACGTGGTCGTCGGCGACCACCGGGATGCGCCGGCCTGTCAGCGGAAGCTCCACCGTCCGGCCAACCAGGTGGGTGTAGCGCTCGTCGTCGGGGTGCACCGCGACGGCGGTGTCGCCGAGCATGGTCTCGGCCCGGGTGGTGGCGACCACGATCGAATCGGGACCGTCACCATAGCGGATGGAGACGAGCTCGCCCTCGTCGTCGCTGTGCTCGACCTCGATGTCGGACAGCGCCGTCAGGCAGCGCGGGCACCAGTTGATGATGCGCTCGGCCCGGTAGATCAGGCCGTCGTCGAAGAGCCGTTTGAAGATGGTCTGGACCGCACGGGACAGGCCCTCGTCCATGGTGAACCGCTCGCGGGACCAGTCCACGCTGTCGCCGAGGCGGCGCATCTGGCCACCAATCTTGCCGCCGGAGGACGCCTTCCACTGCCAGACGCGCTCGACGAAGGCCTCGCGGCCGAGGTCGTGACGGCTCAGCCCCTCCTTCGCCAGCTCGCGCTCGACCACGTTCTGGGTGGCGATCCCGGCGTGGTCCATGCCCGGTAGCCACAGCGCGTTGTACCCCTGCATGCGGCGACGGCGGACCAGCGCGTCCATCAGCGTGTGGTCAAGCGCGTGCCCGATATGCAGGGAACCTGTGACGTTCGGCGGGGGGATGACGATGGAGAACGCGGGAGCATCGGACTGCGCGTCCGCGGCGAAGTAGCCTGCCTTCTCCCAGCTCTGGTAGCGCGGACCTTCCACCTCGGCGGGCGCGTACTGGGAGGGCAGCTCGATGGAATCGGGTCTGCTCACGACAGGTCAGTCTACGGCCTGCGGCGGGCTCACCGTCCGCTGAGCGGGGGCCGCGGCGACGCAGGCCCCCGCCGTGGGTCTGCGGTTCAGGAGGCAGGAACCTCGACGGAGTTCCTGACCGTGAGGGCCAGGTTGGAGAGACCCGAGTATTTCACCGGGATCGGGCCGTTGATGTACTGGACCTCGCCGAGGGTCGTCTTGGTCACCCACACGCACTCACTGGCCTCGGGACTGGTCGCCGTGCTGTAACCGCACACCATCTCGCCGCCGTGCGGACCGGCCGTCACCACACGCGAGCCCACGAGCTTGGCTCGCTCAAGCTTGATCACGGCGGCCGGGGTGAACGTGCCGTTGTAGCCGGTAAAGACGATGCCCTTGTAGCCGCTGGCGTGAATTGAGCTGACCGTGCCCAGGGTGTAGATCCCCACGACCGGCTGGCCGGGCTGGCCGGCTCCGGTGGCCTTGATCTGGTCCGCCATGGGGGCGGCCTGCTTCTCGGCGGCGGACGTGAATTCCGTGGTCGCCGCCTTGTTCAGCGGGTAACTGCCGACCGCGGCCGGCTGGGTGACCGTGTAACTCGAGGTAGCTCCGCGGGCGGCGGCGTTGGAACTGGCCCCGGTGGTTGGCGTGGCGGCACCCCCCGACGAGGGCTTGGCGCCGCTCTTGGCGAAATGCATGACGAGGAAGACGATCAGGACCACTCCGACGACGGCCGCGGCCAGATAGACAATCATGCGGGTCCCGCCGAAACGACGCGACGACGGCGAATCCGACAGCGGGCCGGCCAGACCCGAGCGGGGCGGGCGACCGCGCGAAGCGAAATCGTCGTTACCGTAGCCCTGGTCACCTTGGGCTGGCCGGACGTAGCTATCCGTGCCGTATCCGCCGGGAACATAGCCATCCTGGGGATAGCCCCCCTGGGAGACACCCGCCGGGCCGGCGGGCTGGCCGAAACCGGCGGGTCCGTGGCCGTTCTGGCTGTACCCGTCCAGGCCGTAGGCCGTCTGGTCGTGGCCCGTCTGGTCGTAGCCCGTCTGGTCATACTCCGTCTGGCCGTAGCCATCCTGGGTGTGGCTACCCGGGCCGTAGCTCTCCTGGCCGTAGCCTGCCGCAGGATAGGTCTCCTGGCCCGGCGCCTGGGTGAAACTGTCGTGGGCCTGAGCCTCGTAGGCCTGGGCGTCCTGGGCGACGCCGTTCGGGTCTAGGCCGTTCGGGTCTAGGCCATTCGGGGAGAAGCCGTTCGGGGAAAAGCCGTTCGGGCCGGCGCCGTTCGGGAGGAAGCTGTTCTGGTCCGTGCCGTTCGGGGGGAAGCCGTTCTGGCCGGTCCCGTTCGGCGAGAAGCCGTTTTGGTCCGAGCCGTTCGGGGGGAAGGCATGCGGGGTGAAGCTGGGCTGAGGGAAATCGCCCGGCCGGGAGCCGGCGGCCTCGGAACCCGGATGCGGATACGCCTGGTTCTGGTAGTCCATGGCTCGTTGGCCGCTGGGCGGGGTCTGCGAGCCGGGCAAGTCTCGTGCGGCACCGGGGTCGCGAGCGAAGCCGCCCTGCGGGAAGTCGGCGGCGGGGGCCGGAAAGGCCTGCGGGTAGACATCGGTCTGGTAGTCCTGCTCCGGCGGGGACTGCCCGGCCGGGCCGACGCCGCCTGGCAGGAAACCGCCCGGCGCTGGCGCGGCCTGGCCGTAGCCGTCCTGGCCGTAGCCGTCCTGACTATACGCCTGGTGACCGTAGCCGTCTTGGCCGTGGCTGTCCTGGCCGTAACCCTCCTGGCCGTAACCCTTCTGGCCGTAACCTTCCTGGCCGTAAGCCTGGTGACCGTAGTCGTCCTGGCCGTAGTTCCGGCTGGTGGCGGGCGGATAACCGTAGCCCGGTTCACCGCCGGACCCTTCCGGGCCATACGCCGACCGAGCGTCGTACCCCTGATCAGCCAGGTAACCCTGATCGGGGCCAACGTCGGCGGTCTGGTCGGTACCCAAACCTGGCTGAGGTTGGCCTTGATCCAAACCGTAGCCTTGGCTGCCGTAACCCTGCTGGGCGCCGTAGGTTTGCGGGCTGTGGAAAACCTGCCGTTCCTCGGTCCCCGGCCAGCTCGGACGGCTGCCCTCGGCCGGAAGCTGCGAACCCGGACCGATCGCGCGACGCGGGGCGGCGCCGGACGGCGGACCGGCCGGCGGCGGGCCCACCGGAGCCTGGGCACCGAGGGGGATGATGCGCTGGGTATCTGTGCTGGCCGGATCCTGCGGTGCGGGAGCGATCGAGCGCTGCGGGCCCGGGGAAAGCTGGCCTGGCCCGGAGCCGAACCCCGGCTGCTGCCCGTAGCCGGATCCTGAGCTGTAGCCCGGTCCTGAGCTGTAGCCCGGTCCTGAGCTGTAGCCCGGTCCTGAGCCGTAGCCCGCTGCGGGCGGGTATCCCGCCGGTGACGAATAGCCCGGGTAGGCCGGTCCGTTCTCGTAGTCGGCCGACTGATCAAAGGACTGGGCCTGGTCGTAGCCGGGCAGACCCCGTCGCCCGGCGCGAAGCGGATTTTCGCCGCCACGCCCGGCGCGGTAACCGGCTGTCGGCTGGTCCTCCTGATAGCCTTCTTGTCCATCGGATTCTTCCGGCTCCTCACGCGAGGCCCGGCTCCCCATCGGTGCGTCCCAACCACTCATCGGTACTCAATTCCCCGTCGCTACGGAAGACGGCTGCTTTGTCAGCGTCCGAGATCCTGGCGTGAGCGGGAACCCCGCCAGACCAACGGCAATACGCAGGAGGCTACACACGAACCCCGAACATCGAGAGCGTTACCCTCAAAGTCGACATCGCGCAAACCGGACCTTCGCCGCACAAACCAGCAGATTACCCCTAGTTACCAAACGCCCGAACTAGAGGCCAACTAAGGTCCTCCAGGACCGAAGCCGTCACCGTAACGTTACCTTGAAGGTGACGGGCCGGGGGTCGGCTCAGGCAGATTTCTCGCGCGGAGTGCGCCGCGTGACGTCCCTCGGGACGATGGTTGGGTTGACGTTCTCCAGTACCGCTTCGCGCGTGATCACGACGCGCTCGACATCCTTGCGGCTCGGTACCTCGTACATAACCGACTGCAGGACCTCTTCCAGGATCGCGCGTAGACCGCGCGCCCCGGTGCCGCGCAGGTTCGCCTGGTCGGCGATGGCCTCCAGCGAGTCGGCAGTGAATTCCAGATCCACGCCGTCCAGCTCGAACAGCCGACGGTACTGCTTGACCAGGGCGTTCCGCGGCTCGGTGAGGATCTGGATGAGCGCCTCACGGTCCAGGTTGTGCACGCTGGTGATGACCGGCAGGCGGCCGACAAATTCGGGGATCATCCCGAACTTCAGCAGGTCTTCCGGCATGACCTCGCCGAACTGGTCGGTGTTCGCGTTCCTGACCCGCAACTTGGCGTTGAAGCCCATCCCGTTGTGGCCGGAGCGCTGCTCGATGATCTTCTCGAGTCCCGCGAACGCCCCGCCGCAGATGAACAGGACGTTCGTCGTGTCGATCTGGATGAACTCCTGGTGCGGGTGCTTGCGTCCGCCCTGCGGAGGTACCGAGGCCGTGGTGCCCTCGAGGATCTTCAGCAGCGCCTGCTGGACGCCCTCACCAGAGACGTCACGGGTGATCGAGGGGTTCTCGCTCTTCCGCGCGATCTTGTCGATCTCATCGATGTAGATGATCCCGGTCTCGGCCTTCTTGACGTCGTAGTCCGCCGCCTGGATCAACTTGAGCAGGATGTTCTCGACGTCCTCGCCGACGTAGCCGGCCTCGGTCAGAGCGGTCGCGTCGGCGATCGCGAAGGGCACGTTGAGCAGCCGGGCCAGCGTCTGGGCCAGCAGGGTCTTGCCAGACCCGGTCGGGCCGAGGAGCAAGATATTGGACTTGGCCAGCTCGACACCCTCGTCGCCTGGCCGGTCCTCCCCCGACTGAACGCGCTTGTAGTGGTTGTACACGGCCACGGACAGGGCCTTCTTGGCCTGGTCCTGGCCGATCACGTACGCGTCGAGGAACTCGTAGATCTCCCGCGGCTTGGGCAGGCTGTCCCACTTGAACTCGGTGGGCTCGGCGAGCTCTTCCTCAATGATCTCGTTGCAGAGGTCGATGCACTCGTCGCATATGTACACGCCTGGGCCGGCGATGAGCTTCTTGACCTGCTTCTGACTCTTACCGCAGAACGAGCACTTCAGCAGGTCGCCACCGTCACCGATGCGTGCCACCCAGATACTCCTTTACATGGTGCCGCCGCGACGGCCGTACAGGCCGCCTGGCGGACATGTCCCGCGAGGCCGTCAAGCGCTTGCATATCGACGGTACCGCCTCCGGGGCTCCGATGAACACCATCAAACCCCTAAAGCAGTCCATCAGGGAAGAGCTAATCCTCCCGGTTAGGACGACACTACCTCGATCGCGCGCTCGCTGCCCCTCTTGATCATGGTCAGCACGTCGTCGACGATGCCGTATTCCTTGGCTTCCTCGGCGGTGAGGAACTTGTCCCGCTCGATGTCGCGGCGGACCTTCTCCTCGTCCTGGCCGGTGTGCCTGGACAAGATGAGCTCCATGGCGGCCCGCATCCGCAGGATCTCCCGTGCCTGGATCTCCATGTCACTGGACTGGCCGTAACCGCCCTCGGTGGCCGGCTGGTGGATGAGGATCCTGGCGTTGGGCAGCGCCATCCGCTTGCCCTTGGTCCCCGCGGCGAGGATCACCGCGGCGGCCGAGGCGGCCTGCCCGATGCAGCAGATCTGGATGTCGGGCTGGATGAACTGCATCGTGTCGTAGATCGCCATCATGGACGTCATCGACCCGCCGGGCGAGTTGATGTAGATGGTGATGTCGCGATCGGGATCGATGGCCTCAAGGGTCAGCAACTGGGCCATGACATCGTTCGCGGAGGCGTCGTCGATCTGGACGCCGAGGAAGATGATCCGCTCCTCGAAGAGTTTGTTGTACGGGTTCATCTCCTTGACCCCGTACGACGTGCGCTCGACGAAGGACGGCAGCACGTACCGGGACTGCGGGGTCAGCAGCGGGCTCCGCAAGCTGGCTGCGCTCACGTTCGGCTCCTTTGGGTTGATCATGACAGGACACCCACCGTGGGCACCTCGACGGCGCTGCGAATCACCTGGTCGACGAAGCCGTATTCCTTGGCCTCCTCGGCGGTGAACCAGCGGTCCCGGTCCGCGTCCCGCTCGATCTCCTCGATCGGGCGCCCGGTGTGGAAGGCGGTCCGCTCGAACAGGGTCCGCTTGATGTACAGCATCTGCTCGGCCTGGATCCTGATGTCGGACGCGGTACCGCCGATACCGCCGGACGGCTGGTGCATCAGCACCTGGGCGTGCGGCAGGGCGTACCGTTTGCCCGGCGCGCCCGCCGTCAGCAGGAACTGCCCCATCGACGCGGCCATTCCCATCGCGTAGGTGGCGATGTCGTTGGGCACGTACTGCATGATGTCGTAGATGGCCATCCCCGCGTAGACCGAGCCGCCCGGGGAGTTGATGTAGATGCTGATGTCACGCTTGGCGTCCTCGGACGCGAGCAGCACCATCTCGGCGCAAATGCGGTTGGCGAGCTCGTCGTCAACCTGCTGACCGAGGAAGATGATGCGGTGCCGCAGCAGGCGCTGGAACAACTGCTCTGCGAACGGCTGGACGGGAGCCTCCCCGGCCGCCACGATCGACGGCGGCGACGGGCTCCACAAGGGCTGAGTCACGCTCTCACCTGCTTCAGTCACGTCTAGTGTCATTGACAGGACCATAACGCGGGCGCGGAGCCCGATCGTCCCGCAGAGGTCCCTGTTCGCTACTGGCGCATCGCGTTGCGCGGCACGCAGGCGGCCTGACGAGCGCACGCCAGTACCGCCGAGGGCGCCGACCAGCCCTGCAGCGGTACTCAGCGTGCAATGACCGCCCGGCTACGCCTTGGGCTTGTCCTTGGCCGCGCTGGCCTTGGCCCGGCGCTTGGCGGGGGCCTTATCGGCGGTGGCTACTTCGGCGGTGGCTTCTCCGGCGGTGGCTTCTCCGGCGGTGGCTACTTCGGCGGTGGCTACTTCGGCGGTGGCTTCTCCGGCGGGAATTGCTTCGGCCGGCGTTGCTTCGGCGGCGACGCTGCTTTCCGCGACGCTGGCGTCGGACTCGGGATCGGTCTCGGCCAGCACCTCCGCGTCGTCATCGGCCGCCACCGCGCCGTCGCCGGCCGTCCCGGCGGTCAGGGGCGCGTTGAGGGCGGCCCTGACGTCGACGTCGTGGCCCGAGGAGTCGGTTACCTTCACCCGCTCGGCGATCAGGTTCATCGCCTTGCCGCGGAGAACCTCGGCCGCGGCGTAGCTGAGCTGACCGCTGTCGGCGAGCTGCTGGGCCAGGCGCTCCGGCGCCACGCCCATCTGCTCGGCCTGGCGGGTGACATAGGCGGAGAGCTCGGCCTGGTCGACGCCGAGCTCCTCGGTGCGCGCCAGCTGGTCCAGGATCAGGCTGACCTTGACCGAACGGCGGGCTCGCTGGTCGACGTCCGCCTCGAACTGCTCCGCCGTCTGGTTCGACATCTCCAGGTAGCCCTCCAGGGTGGCGCCGGCCCGGGTCAGCTGCTGCATGACGGATTCGCGGTTCTGGTTGGCCTCGTCGGTCACCACGCTGTCCGGCAGCGGAATGTCGATCGTGTCGACCAGGGCGTCCAGGGCACGGTCCCGCGCCTGGACGACCTGCTGCATGCTCTTCATCCGCTCCAGCTGGGCCCGGGTGTCGGCCCGCAGCTCCCCCAGCGTGTCGAACTCGCTGGCCAGCTGGGCGAACTCGTCGTCCAGGCCGGGCACTTCCTTGACCTTGACGCTATGCACGGTCACCGTCACGTCGGCCTCGCGGCCCGCGAACTCACCCCCGGCCAGCTCGGTCTGGAAGGTAGCCGAATCCCCGGCCGCCATGCCGGTCAGCGCGGTGTCCAGCCCGTCCAGCATGGACTCGCTTCCCACCTGATAGGACAGGCCGCTGGCCTGCGCGTCCTCGACCGGCTTGCCGTCCACCGTGGCGGACAGGTCGATGGAGACGTAATCGTCGGCCTGCACCGGCCGCTGGACACCCTTGAGCGAGGCGAACCGCTCCTGCAGCGACCCCAGGTACTCCGCCACCTCGTCCGGGGTGACCAACGTGTCATCGACCGTCACCGACAAGGTGGCGAAGTCGGGCAGCTCGAACTTCGGCCGGATGTCGACCTCGACGGTGAAGGTCAGCTCCTTGCCGTCGTCGATGCTGGTGATCTCCACCTCAGGCTGGCCGAGGGCGTAGACGTCGCCGTCCGCGACC
>JBEKKH010000339.1:0-8293 GCA_050010815.1 Streptosporangiaceae bacterium
CGGAGCCGTCACCGCCCCGCCGAACCCGGCCGCCACGTACCAGGCCGATGCCGCCGCGAGCGCGCAGAAGACGACAAGCCCGCCGGCCAGGGTGGCAACCGGGCGGCGCACGATCCTGGCGCAGGCCGGGCCCCACCACCCGGACCGCCCGGCGCCCGGCTTGACCGAGGATGGCCAGAACGCGACCGGTCCGAAGATCGCCAGCAGCGCGGGGAGCAGGCTGAGCCCGGCGAGGAGCATCAGCGCGATGGCGATGGCCAGCGGAGCCGCGAGGCCGGAGTACAGGCTGAAGGTCGCGGTGGCCAGCGAAAGCAGGGCCGCGATGAGGATCCCCGCGGAGAACGTGATCGTCTCGCCGACCCGCTCGACCGACGTCACGATCGCCTCGTGGCACGCCAGCCCGGTCCGCATCTCCTCACGCACCCGGAACATCAGGAACAGCGCGTAGTCCGTGCCCGCGCCGAGCACCAGCACGATCAGCAGCAGCGAGGCGATCTGGGACACCGACAGCCCGTGCACGGCGGCCTCGGCGGTGAGACGCTCCGCCACCAGGACCACGAGCACCGCGGGCAGCACGGCGATCAGCGGCGCCAGCGCCGAGCGGAACACCCCGACCAGCAGGGCGATCACGAAGATGATCGAGAACCACTGCACCTGGCCGCCGGTCTTGGTCGAGGTCGCGTTGGTGTCTACCCGGGTCGCCACCGTCCCGGCGGTGTGCGCCTGCAGGCCGGCCGGCCGCGCGGCGGTCCGGATCACGTCCCGCAGGCTGGCGACCAGCTGCGCCTGCTGGGTGGTGGCCAGCCCGCCAGACTGCGCGAGCGCGGCCAGCACGGTCAGCTGCTCGGCCTGACCGTCGGCGGACTGGCCGGCGTCCCGCACACCGGTCACCTTCGCCACCCGCGACAGCGCGCCCGCCAGCCGCCCGATGGCCGCCTGGTCCGCCGCGGTCAGCGGCCGCCCGGGGCTGGCGGTCACCACCGTGACCGCGGTGAGCGAAGCTCCCTGCAGCGGCGAGGCCAGCTGGGCCGCCTGCTGGCTGGGCGCGCTGGCCGGCAGGAACGAGGTGCTATCGCTCTGGGTCACGCTCGATAGCGACGGCAGCAGGGTCAGGGCCGCGAACACGCCGGCCAGCCAGATCGCCGTGATCACCCAGCGGAAGCGGACAGCTAGCCGCCCGGCCGCGGTGAAGAAGGTAGCCACGATGCCATCGTGGCCGGCCAGCGGCCGGTTTGCGGGCCCGCGGGCGCGTAAAGTTACCTCGTGGCAGACCCGCACGGACCCGTAGCCTTCCGGCCGGCGCCAGGGGAGATCCCCGAATCTCCCGGGGTATACAAGTTCCGCGACCAGCGTGGCCGGGTCATCTACGTCGGCAAGGCGAAGTCGCTCAGGCAGCGGCTCAACTCCTACTTCGCCGACTTCGCCAGCCTGCATCCGCGCACCCAGATGATGCTGAGCACGGCGGCGGGCGTGGAGTGGACCGTGGTCGGCACCGAGGTCGAGGCGCTCCAGCTCGAGTACTCCTGGATCAAGGAGTTCGACCCCCGGTTCAACGTCAAGTACCGGGACGACAAGAGTTACCCGTATCTTGCCGTCACCATGGGCGAGGAGTACCCGCGGGTCCAGGTCATGCGCGGCGCCAAGCGCAAGGGCACCAGGTACTTCGGCCCGTATAGCCACGCCTGGGCCATCCGCGACACGGTGGACACGCTGCTGCGGGTGTTCCCCGTCAGGACCTGCTCGGCAGGCGTGTTCAAGCGATCGGCGCAGATCGGCCGCCCCTGCCTGCTCGGCTACATCGGCAAGTGCTCCGCGCCGTGCGTCAAGCGGGTCAGCGAGGAGGAGCACCGCGCTCTGGCCGAGGATTTCTGCGACTTCATGGCCGGCCAGACCGCCCGGTTCGCCGGCCGCCTGGAGGCGGAGATGAAGCAGGCGGCCAGGGAAGAGGAGTTCGAGCGTGCGGCCCGGCTCCGGGACGACCTGCGCGCGCTCGAGCGCGCGATAGAAAAGCAGGCGGTGGTGCTGGGCGATGGCACCGACTGCGACGTGATCGCCCTGGCGGAAGACCAGCTCGAAGCGGCCGTCCAGGTGTTCTACGTGCGCGGCGGCCGGGTCCGCGGCCAGCGCGGCTGGGTGCTTGACAAGGTTGAGGACGTGACCACCGCCGGCCTGGTCGAGGTTTTCCTTGGCCAGGTCTACGGCGATACCCCGGCCGATGCCGAGGCGGTCAACGCCGGCATACCCCGCGAGGTGCTGGTTCCGGAGCTGCCGCCGGACCGGGCCGCGATGACGCAGTGGCTGACCGAACGCCGCGGCGGCCCGGTCGACCTGCGGGTACCGCAGCGCGGAGACAAGAAGGCCCTGCTGGAGACCGTGGCCAGGAACGCGGGCCAGTCACTGGCCCTGCACAAGACCCGCCGCGCCAGCGACCTGACCACGCGGAGCAAGGCGATGAGCGAGATCCAGGAAGCCCTCGGACTGGACGACGCGCCGCTGCGGATCGAGTGTTACGACGTGTCGAACCTGCAGGGCACGCACGTGGTCGCCTCGATGGTCGTGTTCGAGGACGGCCTGGCGCGCAAGAGTGAGTACCGCCGGTTCGCGATCAAGGGCACCGGGGGCACCGACGACATCTCCTCGATCTTCGAGGTGATCACCCGCCGGTTCCGCCGCTACCTGGCTGAACGCGAGAAGACCGGCGAGCTGGACACGCTCGGCGACCCGGCCGCCGAAGAAGACCACTGTGCCGACCCGGGGGGGCGACCCCCCGGAACCCCCCGAGACCAAGATCCATCGGCCGAACGGCCGGTGGTAACTGCTCAGAAGAAATTTGCTTACCCGCCCAACCTGGTCGTCGTCGACGGCGGCCCGCTCCAGGCCGACGCGGCGGCCCGCGCGCTCGCCGAGCTGGGCATCGACGACGTGGCCGTCTGCGGGCTGGCCAAACGCCTGGAGGAAGTGTGGCAGCCGGGGGAGGAGTACCCGGTTATCCTGCCGCGCAGTAGCGAAGGCCTGTACCTGCTGCAGCGGGTCCGGGATGAAGCGCACAGGTTCGCGATCAACTACCACCGGCAGAAGCGCGGCAAGGCGGCTACCACCAGTGCGCTGGACGAGGTGCCCGGTTTGGGGCCGGCCCGGCGCAAGACGCTGCTCAAGCACTTCGGCTCCGTGCGTAAGCTCGGCGCTGCGAGCGTCGAGGAGATTGCGGAGGTGCCGGGGATCGGCGCCAAGCTAGCCGTCACGATCTCGGGGGTGTTGAGTGGCCTCGGGGGGGCGACCCCCCCAGACCCCCCCGCTCCTGGGGGAGAACCTTCCCCCCCAGACCCCCCCGGCCAGGGGAGAGGAGAACATGGGGATGCCTGAGGATGCGACGGAGATTGTCATCATCACCGGCATGTCCGGGGCCGGGCGGTCCACCGCCGCCAAGTCCCTGGAGGACCTGGGCTGGTTCGTAGTGGACAACCTGCCACCTGGCCTGCTGCCCACGATGGTTGACCTGGCGGCCAGGTCCAACGGGGCGGTATCGCGGATGGCCGCCGTGGTCGACGTGCGCAGCCGTGCCTTCAGCACCGACCTGAAGTCGGCGATCAGCGACCTGAGCATACGAGGGGCCACGGCGCGCGTGGTCTTCCTGGAAGCCGCCGAGGACATGCTCGTCCGCCGGTTCGACAGCGAGCGGCGTCCCCATCCCATGCAGGGCACCGGCCGGGTCACCGACGGCATAGCGGCCGAACGCGAGCTGCTGCGCGAGGTACGCGGCGACGCGGATCTGCTCATCGACACCTCCCGGCTCAACGTGCACGAGCTGCGGGCCCGGATGCGGAACTTCTTCAGCGGCGGCACGGCCGCGGGCCTGCGCCTGTCCATCGTCTCGTTCGGCTTCAAGTACGGCCTGCCGGTCGACGCCGACCTGGTCACGGACTGCCGTTTCCTGCCGAATCCGCACTGGATCGCGGAACTTGCCCCGATGACGGGCCAGGACGCGCCGGTGCGTGAGTATGTTCTGGCCCAGTCCGGTGCCGAAGAGTTCTTGCGTAGTTACACTGAGTTGCTGGGGGTGGTGTTGCCCGGCTACGAACGCGAAGGTAAGCGATACGTGACCCTTGCCGTGGGCTGCACCGGCGGCAAGCACCGCAGCGTGGCCATCGCCGACCAGCTGGCGGCGCGCGTCGGGGCCGTCGCCGGGGTGAACGTACAGGTCGTGCACAGGGACCTTGGTCGGGAGTGAGCGGCTGGTGACAGAACTGAAGACGGTAGCGCTTGGCGGCGGGCACGGGCTGGCCACTTCGCTGAGGGCACTGCGGCGGGTGTCCGGCGATCTCACCGCGATCGTGACCGTCGCGGACGACGGCGGGTCAAGCGGCCGGCTGCGCCGGGAATTCGGCGTGCTGCCCCCCGGTGACCTGCGGATGGCCCTGGCCGCCCTGTGCGGGGACGACGAGTGGGGTACCACCTGGAGCAAGGTGGTGCAGCACCGGTTCGGCGGGGACTGCGAGCTGGGCGGTCATACCGTCGGCAACCTGCTCATCGTCGCGCTCTGGGACCTGCTCGGCGATCCCGTCGCGGGCCTGGACTGGGTGGGCCGGCTGCTCGGCACCGGCGGCCGGGTGCTGCCGATGGCGGCGGTGCCGCTCGACATCGTGGCGGAGGTTCTCGGGGCCGACCCGGACAAGCCAGACGAGGTCAGTACGATCAGGGGCCAGGAGGAATGCGCCACGACGTCGGGTCAGGTGCAGTCCATCACGCTGCTGCCTGCCGACCCGCCGGCGGTGCCCGAGGCGGTCCGCGCCGTGCTCGACGCGGACTGGGTCGTGTTCGGACCAGGGTCGTGGTTTACCAGCGTGCTGCCGCACCTGCTGGTGCCCGAGCTCGCCGCCGCGCTGCACGTCACCACGGCCCGCCGGCTGCTCGTGCTCAACCTGGCGCCGCAGCCGGGAGAAACCGACGGCTTTTCTCCGCACAAGCACCTCGAGGTTCTCGCCGGACACGCACCGGCGCTGACCGTGGATATCGTCCTGGCCGACACCAGAGCCTCGGATGCGGGTACCCAAGCCGACCTGGAGAAAGCAGCCGCCGTCCTAGGCGCCCGCCTGGTCATGGCCGACGTGGCCGCCGCCGACGGCACCCCCCGCCACGACCCCGTTCTCCTAGCCGAGACCTACGCAAGAATCTTCGGAAATGGGTCCCCCCAGGGACCCCCAGGGGGGCACGGGGGGGCGGGTAGCCCCCTCGTAGGGGGCATGGGGGGCGCGCCGCCCCCCATTAGTCGGGGGGCTCCGGGGGGTCGCCCCCCCGGACTAACAGAGGACAACGTATGGCGATGACCGGCGTGGTTAAGGACGAGCTCAGCCGGGTCCAGGTGGTCAAGCCGTGCTGCCGCAAGGCTGAGGTTTCCACGCTGCTCAGATTCGCCGGCGGCCTGCACCTGATCGAGGGCCGGGTCGTGATCGAGGCGGAACTGGACACCGGAGCGGTGGCCAGGCGGCTACGGGCCAGCATCACCGAGGTGTTCGGGCACCCGGCCGAGTTCCTCGTGGTCGCGCCGAGCGGACTGCGGAAGGGAAATCGCTACCTGGTCCGGGTAAGCAAAGGGCAGTCCGGCGAGATCCTGGCTCGCCAGGCTGGGCTGATCGACAGCTTCGGCCGTCCCGTGCGCGGGCTGCCCAAGCAGGTCGTGTCGGGCTCCGCGTGCGACTGCGAGGCGGCCTGGCGCGGCGCCTTCCTAGCTCACGGCTCGCTCACCGAGCCGGGCCGCTCGATGGCCCTGGAGATCACCTGCCCGGGCTCGGAAGCGGCCCTCGCCCTGGTCGGCGCGGCGCGTCGGCTAAAGGTGCACGCCAAGGCGCGGGACGTGCGCGGCGTAGACCGGGTCGTGATCAGGGACGGCGAGGCGATCAGCGCCATGCTGACCCGGCTCGGCGCGCACGAAGCCGTGCTGGCCTGGGAGGAACGGCGGATGCGCCGTGAGGTCAGGGCGACGGCCAACCGGCTGGCGAACTTCGACGACGCCAATCTGCGCCGCAGCGCACGCGCCGCGGTGGCTGCGGGTGCGCGGGTCGAGCGGGCCCTGGAGATCCTCGGCCAGGATGCGCCGGAGCACCTGACCATGGCAGGCAAGCTGCGGATGGCTCACCGCCAGGCCAGCCTGGAGGAACTTGGCCAGCTTTCCGACCCGCCCCTGACCAAGGATGCGATCGCCGGCCGCATCCGCCGCCTCCTGGCCATGGCCGACCGCCGCGCCGCCGACCAGGGCCTCCCCAGCACGGAAGCCTTCCTCACCCTCGACATGCTCTAGCCCTCCCTCCCGGCCGTCCTCCTCGCCACGGCCGTCCCCCTCGCCACGGCCGTCCCCCTCGCCACGGCCGTCCCCCCGCTCCACCCGCCCGCGATCCCTGACGTCCCGCTCGCCACGCCCGTCCCAGCTGCCTCACCCGATCCCGCCCAGGGCCGTTTTCCGCGGTGGAGGCACTGGAGTCGCACAATCCTCGGTTCAGCGGTGTCGGGACACGTAGGCGATGGTAGCGGCGAGCAGGGCCAGGAAGGAGATGGTGGTCAGGGCGGTGGGGAGGCCGAATTCGCTGGCCAGGAAACCGATCGCGGGCGGCCCGAGGAGGAAGCCGCAGTAGCCCAGGGTCGAGGTGAGAGCGACTCCGGCGGATCCGGCGAGCAGGCCCGCGCGCGCGATCGTGACCGGGAACAAGTTGGCCAGCCCGAGGCCGGTGACGGCGAATCCGGCCAGGGCCAGCCACACGTCGGGGGCGAACGAGGCGAGCAGCATGCCCGCGCCCGCAGCCAGGCCGCCGAGCGCCAGCACGCGCGTGCGGCCGAGTCGTTCGAGCAGGGCGGTGCCGGACAGCCGGCCGGTCGCCTCGGCCAGCGCGAAGGCCGCGTAGCCCGTGGCGGCCAGACCAGCGCTGGCACCTAGATCCTGTCTGAGGTGCAGCGCGCCCCAGTCGCCGACGGCGCCCTCGCCGTACGCGGCGCACAGGGCGATAACTGCGAAGAGCCCGACCACCCGGCCGGTCTGCCACGCGTTGCGCCACGCCGAGGCCGGTCCGGCCGCCTGGGCTGGAGGGACCGTCGGGGCTGGAAGGACCGTCGGGGTTGGAAGGACCGTCGAGGCTGGAAGGACCTCTGGGGCGAGACTGGACTGCGGGACAGACCGGGCGGGGGTGGTGGCGGGGGACAGGGGGATGGAATGCTGGAGCAGGGTCCGGCCCGTGACGGCCGAGACCAGCAGGCAGACGAGCGCGATCAGTGACAGGTGGCGAAGCGGGGACAGGTGCGGCGCCAGCAGGCCGCCGAGGCCGGCCCCGGCCAGGCCACCGAAGCTCCATGCCGCGTGAAAGCCCGGCATCACCGGCCGGCGCAGGGCGGCCACCATGTCGACCGCGACGGTATTCATGGCCACGTTGAGGGAACCGTAGGCGGTCCCGAACACGGCCAGCAGAAGCCCCAGGACGACCGCCGAGTGAGCCAGCGGAGGCAGCAGCACGGTCACCGAGAGCAGGACGCAGGACGCCACGGTGATCTGCCTGCTGCCGAACCGTCGGCACAGCGTGCCCGCCAGCAGCATGGTGGCCACGGCTCCGGCCGACAGGCCGAGTAGCGCGAGCCCGAGGGCTGCCGCCGACGCGTTGACCTGCTCCTTGACCGCGGGTACCCGGACTGCCCAGCTGGCGTAGCTGAACCCCTGAACGGCAAACACCGCACACAGCGCCACGCGCAGCGGGCCGAGGTCGCCGGATCTGCGCCGCGTCCGGGAACCGGCGCGCTGGACTTTGTTTACCAGCGACACAAAGCAAGGTTATGCAGCTGGACCGGGCCGGGATCACCAGTCGGGCGGGCCGGTCCGGCCTTCTGTCCGAAGGGACATCTATCCGGCGCTGCGTCGGCTGGAGATTTCCGCCCTACTGGCCAGTACCTGGATGCAGGCGGAGGAACGGAAGCGGCGCGTCTACGGCCTGACCATGGTCGGCCGGGTGCCGCGGCAGGCAACGTTCGTCCCGCTTCCACCAGCTTCGCCGGGGCAGAACCCCGAAGCTGACCCACGGCGATGGACCGTTGGCGTTGCTGGGGTGCACCGGATTGGCCCCGGGCGCTGCGCGTGCCGGCTGGCGGGGCCCGTCAACCTCACCCGCACCTACTCGCTCATGAATTCCAGCTAACCGGTTTTACCTGGGAGTATTTTGGCTTCCGGGAGGATTTTGGGGACCGGGATGCACAAAAAACTCCCCGGAGCCAGAATCCTCCCCGATATGAAGTACCACAGCGCGCTCGCGCCTCACGGCAC
>JBEKKH010000340.1:0-8559 GCA_050010815.1 Streptosporangiaceae bacterium
CCAGGCAACATATTCCGCATAGGGCACTCAAGGCCGCGAATGACCCGGCAACCAGCCCATCACCCCCCACAAACCCGCATCTAACCCCATGTGCGAAGACCGGGCCTAGGCGCGGGTCAACATAGCTGCAGGCCACTGGCTGCCGTCCCCGAAACCGGGGATGGCAGCCCGGACCGGGCATCGGTAGCCACACTCGAAGGCGCACTCAACACCAGCATGCCCGGCCGCCCCGGCCGGACCGGGAGCTTCGGCAGGCCGGGACGGCGCAGGGCGTCTTGCGCGGGTTAAGGGCCGGGCCGTGGCCGGAGACGGACGCTGGCCGCCGGACGCGTGGATCTGCGCCGCGCGGAGGATTTTCTCACTAATGCTGTCCTGCAGCGCTGGCCACGTGCGTTCGCCAGGTCCGGAAATGTAGCGCCGGGGGTATAGCAGCCAGTGGTTTACGGCTGTGATCCTGCCGACGAGAGGGTCTGGGTGCTCCGGGCCCCGGGTTTCGAGATGAAGGACTATCCAGCCCTTCATCTCGGGGACGGAATTTTGACCCTGCAACGAGACGATACGAATAGTGAGAAGAAGGTCACCTTTGGTGGTTGGACGGGTGGCCGTGACGGTGTTCGCCGGTCTGGACCCCGCCGTGGCGGTCACCGCGCGCCGTGATGTGAGTGCCTGCTGGTGCCCGCGGCCGGCTGGCCTCTGGTCTGCATGGCACGGAAAGTGCGGGAGATGCTCGAAACGGCGAACTGGAGGGGTCCGAGTGACCAGTAGTTCAGACTCGATCGCCACGCCCGATGTGGCATTTGTCCTTGGTGGCGGTGGTGTCCTGGGGGGGTATCAGGTGGGGATGCTGCGTGCGCTGTTCGAGCGCGGCATCAAGCCGGACTTCGTCGTGGGAACGTCGGTGGGCTCGTTCCTCGGGGCGATGCTGGCGGCGAACCCGACGCCCTCGGTGTGCGACGAGATGGCCGAGATGTGGGTGGAATTTCACCGCAGGAAGGTCATGAAGATCTCCCCGCGCAGCCTGCTGTCCAGCGCGGCGCGCCTACGGCCGACGTTCGGTTCCAGCGACGCCTTGCGCGGCCTCTTGGCCGACCTCCTCGGGGCCGAGACGCGGATCGAGGATCTCGCAGTTCCGTACCAGTGCGCGGCCGCCTCGATCGAGCGGGCCACGGTCCGGTACTTCGACTCCGGCCCGTTGATCCCGGCGATCATGGCCTCTTCGGCCGTTCCGGGCCTGTGGCCGCCGGTCAGGATCGGCGACGAGCACTACGTGGACGGCGGCGTCGTGGAATCGGTGCCGATGACGCGTGCGGTCCACTGGGGCGCCAGGACCGTCTACGTGCTGCGCATGCGCCAGCTGGAGGCGCCGCTGGCCCCCGCGCGCCACCCCTGGCAGCTGGCCGGAGTGGTGTTCGAGCTCTCCCGGCGCCACCGGATGGGGCACATGCTCAACAGCCGGCCCGAGGGTGTCACCGTGCACATCCTGCCCAGTGGTGAGGAGTCCATGAATCCTCCCGACCACGGCTCCCGCACCAGCACACGTGAAGAGCTCGCGATGATAAAGCGGCGCATCGAGCACAGTTACCAGACGGCGAGCCAGTTCCTGGACGCCGAGGCTGGCAAGGCCCGGTTCACCGGCAAGTCAGCGAACCCGGTAGTGTCCGCCCACGCGGCCGCCAGGACCGCCGCCGCGGCAGCCGCCGAGCACGCCAGGCATGCCAGTCCTCGCCAGCCGTTGTCTCCGTTCGTGCTGGAGAAGCTGGCCGCGCACTTTCATGTATATGACCAGGATGGCAGCGGGACCGTCACCGCAGCGGAGTACACCGCCGCGGCCGACCGGATCGCCGCGGCTTTCCAGGGCACGGCGCGAGCGGGCACGTCGCCGCTGCATGACGCCTACGCGGCGTGCTGGGCCCGGATGTGCCAGGCCGCCGGCGCCGACACCGACTCCGGACTTGACCAGGGCGCGTTCACCGAGTCGCTGTCCCAGCTCGCTGCGGACCCGGCCGCGTACGGCGCGAACTTGCTGCCGGTGGTGGAGGCGATCCTGGACGCTGCGGACGAGGACGGAGACGCCATTCTCAGCCCGGCGGAGGTCCAGCGGCTGCTGCGCGCACTCGGGGCCGGCGAGGGCGATGCCGCTGCGGTCGCCCGGCGGCTGGACACCAACGACTACGGCGTGATCAGCCTCGACGAGCTGTCCGAGGCGTTCCGCGACTACTTCACCAGTGACGAGCCCGGATGCGTCGGCAACCAGATTTTCGGCCGGATGCCCGGCCGGGTCACCTGACATGGCCGAGATGCCCGGCATCAGTGCTGCGCGTCCCGTCCCGCCGTTGTCCGGCGAATCACCCGGGCTGGCGGCAGTGGCGGGGACCGGCGCCCTGGCCGGTGGGCTTACCGGAGCCGGCGGCCTGGCCGGAGCCGGCGAACTCCCCGGCCCTGGTGAGCACGCCGGACATGCTGCGACGTCCGGTGGCGCCCGCATATATCAGCGCTCGATGACGCGCCGGCGGCTGCATGCCGTGGCCGTCCTGCCCCCGGCGTTTGCCGTGCTGTGCCTGTTCCTGTGCCTGCTGCCGATCGCGCGTCTGGTGGCTTCCCGCGGCCGGCTGCCGGGCCGGGTGCGCTCAGCTGCGCGCCTGATCGCTGTCATCGGCGCCTACCTCGCCGCCTTCGAGATCCCGGCCCTGCTGGGGGTGCTGCGCGAAGGACCGCGCGCGGACCAGTCGGCGGGGCAGACGGCATGCCCGAGCTGCCAGCGGGCCTACCGGCGCCGGCTGGCCAGGTTCTTCGGCCCGGGGCTGGCCGCGGCCGGGATGCGGATCGTGCGCGATCCCGCATCTGCCCCGATCCCCGCAGGCCGGCCGGTGCTGCTCCTGTTCCGCCACGCCGGGCTGCTCAACGCCCCGTTCGCCTCGCACATCACCTTCGAGGATCTCCGCCGCACCCCGCACATCGTCGGCAAATCCGTGCTCTGCGCCGACCCGGCCCTCGGCCTGCTCCTGCGCCACCTGCCGATGTCACTGGTGCGCTGGAACCGGGCCGGCCGGGCTCGCGTCATGACCATGATGACCGACCAGGCACGACACGCGCCGGCTGAGACGGCGATCCTGATGGGACCCGAGGGCACGAACTTCAGCGCGGCCCGCCGTCAGCGCGCGATCGCCAAGCTGCACGCCCAGGGCCGGGTTGGGGAAGCCGCCCTCGCGGCCGGCCGCGCCCACGTCCTGCCTCCCCACCTGACCGGGGTACTGGCCCTGCTCCAGGCCGCACCCGGTGCCGACGTCGTGATCGTCGGCCATACGGGACTGGAGTCGCTACTCGTCTGGGCCGCCACCCTCGGCTGCCGGCAACCGGCCGACGGTGCCGTGCACCTCACCTGGTGGCACGTGCCTGCCGAGGAGATCCCGGCGACCAGCACCGAACGCCAGGCCTGGCTCCTGGACTGGTGGGGACGCATCGACTCCTGGATCGGCGACCACTGCCACGCAGCGCACTGACATCACTCCGTGCGCTGCTCGACGCGGCACACCTGGCCGGGAATCCATCCGTGCCATGTCCGGTCACGCTCGTGAGCCCCTTGCACGCTCCCGCAGCGGATTCTGCGCCCCCTGAGGAGATCGCACTATGCTGTTTACTTGGACCAGCTTCGGTATCTTGATCGGCGTCGTCGCAGTCGTCACGGCTAGCCTGCACCTGATCCAGCGCTGGGTCCCCCATCACCGGCGGGAAAAGCACAACGACGTCGCGGGATTCGTCTTCGCCGCGATCGGCGTGTTTTATGCGGTCCTGGTCGCGTTCGTCATCATCGCCCTCTGGACCGACAACAACACCGCCCGCCAGACCACCTACAGCGAAGCCAACGACCTCGCAGCCGTCTACTGGCTGTCCCGCCAGATGCCGCTCGCCCAGGGCGTCCCACTCGAGCACCTCACGCTGGACTACGCCAATACTGCCATCAACCAGGAATGGCCACTGATGGCCCGGCATCAAAGCTCCCCAGCCGCGACCCAGCTCATCTACCAGATGCGCGACGAAGCATTCAGCATGAATCCGGTCACCCCCCGCGACCAGGTCATCTTCGAGGAGGTTACCGACAGCGTCACCGCACTCGCGGCCGACCGCCGCACCCGCCTGGACGCCATCGGCTCCGGCGTGCCCTCATTCCTGTGGGTCACCCTTATCGGCGGAGGGGTGATCACCATCGGCTTCACATTCCTGTTCGGCCTGTCCAGCACCTGGGTCCACGTGGCCATGGTCGGGCTGCTGGCCGCAGTCATAGTGACATCCCTGATCCTGATCAGCGACCTGAACTACCCGTTCGCCGGACCTGGAAAGATCGGTCCCGAAGCATTCGAGGTATTCCTGGCACGCCTGCCACCCCCACGCTGACGCCTGCCAAC
Organism: Streptosporangiaceae bacterium; assembly: GCA_050010815.1. Lineage (GTDB taxonomy): Bacteria > Actinomycetota > Actinomycetes > Streptosporangiales > Streptosporangiaceae > Palsa-504. The sequence goes on from JBEKKH010000340.1 coordinate 4,404, forward strand.
GGGCGTCCCTCCTGGCCTGGCGGTCCGGCCCGCCAGGCGCGCCGGTGAGCGAACCGCTATGAGCTTCCTCTGGTGCCGACTGCCGGGGTGTCCCGGAGGGAGGGTCAGCCGACGCAGTTGATGACGGCTGCGGTGACGACGTCGCAGGTCATGGAGACGGTGTTGTTGGCGGTGTCAGGGTCGGGGGTGGCGCTGGTGACTGTCGCGGTGAACGTGTAGGTGCCGAGCGCGAGCAGTGACGCGTTGTAGACGACGTAGACGGTGTCGGAGTATCCCGATGACACGGTGCCCTGGTCGACACATGAGATGGTGTCCGTATCGCGGGTGACAGTGCAGTCGGTGTTACCGAGGTCCCCGTTACTGTCGCCCATGAAGGTGCCGCCGGGGCTGAATCCTGCGCGGGTGACGGTGGTGGTGACCGTGACGTTCTGTGCCGTGTCGGGCCGTTGTTGACGAGGTTGAAGTCGACGGCGACCTGCCCGGGTCGGGGCTCCCGCTTATATCGGTGACGGCGAGGTCGGCTTCGGGGTTGGTGATGGTGATGACGGGGCCGGTCGGGGGGCCGATGTTGGTGCCGTTGGATTCGAAGAACTCGGCTTTGGGGGTGAAGGTGGTCGCGGCGGTGCCGGCGTCGATGTTCAGGTCGACGGTGTAACTGAACTTCTCGCCGTTGGTCAGGGCCGGCAGTGCCAGCTTGTGTTAGCTGCCGTCGGCGGCGCAGGAGGTGACGCCGCCGGGGCCACCGGTGGAGGACACCTGAATGTAGGCGCCGGTGCAGTTGCCGTTGGAGGTCGCGGAGATCGTCAGCGTGGTGTCGGACCCGGCGGTCACGGTGGTCGGGGAGGCGGTGATGGTCAGAGACGGGCAGGCGAACGCCACGGGAGTGCCTTAGCGGGAGCTGTGGGGTGCGCGTCTGGCAGGGTCCGGGCCAGGAGGTTGCGGGATGCAGCGCCTCTAGCTCGCTCGCCGACTGCCCCGCTGAGCCAAGAGCAGGGCATCCAAGCACAGCCAGACCGTCCCGTGACTGCCCTCGGTCACGGGGCACTTTCTTCCGCTCCTCAGACTCGCGACCTTTATTCAGGTGAACGGGCCTCGCGCCTGTGGCGCGTACTGGCTCACACGCGCCGCCAGGGCGACAATGACGGGGTGGCTAGTGATGACAGCAAGGCCCTGTTGCTCTACCGGTGGACCCTTATGCTCCATCTGGACGGGTGCAGGCCCTCGCGGACGCTCGGATGGGTGTCGGCTGCGGCTCCCGTCGTTACCCAGGCCGCCGGGGCCGGGCACTGGGCCGCTGGGCGTCGGCAGCGGGCCCTGGCAGAGTGGGCAGGCGCTGCTGGCTTCGGGCTGGTGGCGTGGGGCCTTGGCACGGAAGCGCCGACCGCGGCCGAGGTGCAAGAGAACATCCGGCAGAAAATTGACCTGATGCGCAAGCCTGGCACACAGGCCCCGGTTACCGCCGGGACGGAACACCTACGGCCCGTCGGCTATCGCGGTTCTTCCGGCGGTACGAGCTTGTTTCCCCGGTAGCGTCGATGGTCATCGGCGTGCCGTGGCGCCTGCGCCACCCGCGGCGGCTGACGGTGCTCGCGATTGCCACGGAAGCCCCGAACGCCGTGTATAGCGCCCTGCGGGCGGCCCGGGCCGTGCAGCGGCGCGGGCCGAGGACCTCGAAGTGGCGGCCGGATTCTGAGGTCGAAGCGGCCAGCCCCGCCGCCCTGTGGGCAGGCGTCGCCCGCAAGGCCTGAGCAGCCATATATTTGCCGCCCGATCAGAACCTGTGCGACCGCTGGTTGTCGGTCTGCAGGTTTATGCTGGGCGAAACATCGATCCGCGGGAGAGCTGCCGATGACCGCGCCGCATGCCAGGCAACCTCAGATATTGCCTCGCCCGGCCTGCACGCCGGCGGCGATCCGCGCTGTGCTGGCCGCCAATGCCGGCCACGACGTCCTACAGCGGTACGACGATGACCTGGACGCGGCGTTCGAGCAGGCCCGTGATCAGGGCGATCTGACACCCCTGGTGCAGACAGTCCGGCGCTGGTGGTTCGAGGCGGATGCCTGGCGGGATCCCAATGCCCAGCGGGACTTTCTTGCTCGCCTGGACACCTACCGTCGCGAGGGGCCACCGCCTGCTGAGCAGCGGGTGACCAGGGAGGAGATCCGGGCCCGATTCGGCGTCTGAAGCATGTACCGGTGGGAGCTGGACGGCCCGGCTGATCAGGAATTCGCTGCTCTGGATCCCGCCGTGCAGGCGACGCTTACGGCGTTCATGGACGCGGTCGTCATCGTGGATCCGGTGCAGTATCAGCGCCGTGAAGAGTCCGGGAAACCGGCCATGCCACTACGCACGCTGCACTTCGGCCAGCGACAGGAGGGGCTGGTCACGTTCCTGGTGTACCCGCCCGATGATCTCGTGCTCGTCGTTAAGATCCAGTGGCGGGATGTATGGCGGGAACATCCCGTCCGACTGCTCGTTCACCTATGAGGGCGGCTTGAGCCTGGCGCTGGGCTGCACGGCCAGGCCCCCCACCCAGGTGTGGAACGTGGAGGCCCTGTGCGGGCTCATCCACGGGATGTTCGGCGGGACAGCTGGCACCGAGGTAACCGGCGGCGGCACCTCGACGGTCACCTGCACCAGCGTCATCGAAACCGCGTCCCTCGACGTCGATTCATAAGGCCAGCCCTCCGCTGAACCTCATGTTGGTCACCACCTCCGCAACCGCCCGGAGGTGGTGACCAAGGCGGTCGCTCAGCCAGACGCTGACGGTACTGATCGGCGGATCTTGTACTCCATCTAGCTGAGGAGCGGCTGGTTTTCGTGAAGAGTCCGCTCGGTCCGCCAGCTCCCGGATCGACGACCCCCGCCCGGTGTCCGGTTTATGACCCAAATTGTGCTCTCGCATGCGAAGGCCTTGCTGACCCGGCAGCTTCCTGGTGATCTCGCACCCGGCCAGCGACATCGATCCGGAGCAGGTGGCTGAGTTCGCCCGGCGCTTCAACGAGTCCGGGCCGGAGAAGATGACCCGGCGCGATCACGCAGGCGTTACCCGCTTGTTCGGCGGGCTCGGCCTGGTCGAGCCGGGTGTCACCCGGACCTCGAAGTGGCGGCCGGATTCTGAGGTCGAAGCGGCCAGCCCCGCCGCCCTGTGGGCAGGCATCGCCCGCAAGGCCTGATCAGATCCCAGCCTGCCGGTCAGCGGCTAGCCAAGACCGGGCCGCACCAGCACATCGACATGGCCTACGTCCTGCCCTGATCGAAAAGGCAGCCGAATAGGCTCGCGCAGTCCGTGGGTAGCACCATTCAAGCGGCGCTCGCAGCAAGCGCGGTTTCTCCAGAAGGTGCTGCCTCGGCACCGCTACGAGGGCGGCGGTTCGGCGGGTGCTTTCCGGCTCTTCCCGTAACGCTTACGGGGATGGCCTCTGGTGTTTTCACCGTTCCTAGACGGGCGGGTCCTGCTGGTGGATCCGGCCTACAAGCCGACGTGGGACCTGCCCGGCGGGGCCGTGGAGAAAGAGAAGTCGACGCAGGCCGCGTGCCACTGGGAGGACCGCCACGGCCCACCCCGGGTTCCCGAAGCTGGCACCACCGTTCGTTCGGGATCAATAGGCCGGCGGACATGGGTGCGGCCGGACAGCGTGGCGGGGGAGCCGTCCGGGGCGGTCCCGGTCCCGCGGGGACACGAGGCGAGGTGGTCAGCCTTGCCCGGCGAGTTCGGAAAGGAGCGCGGCCCGCCTGGCCTCGAGCGCCGTGACCTGGGTCCGGAGCTGTTTCAGCTCGCGGTTGACGCGCTTCAGCTCGGTCCGCGCCTGCTGTTCCCTGAGGTATCCCTCACCATGCCGGGCGCTGACCAGCTCCTCGACCTCCCGACGGAGCAGACGCAGCCACGGTCCGCTCGAGCCGTCTTGTCGCTCAGCGTCGCGCCCTTGCGCGTCCATTCATTGCCGTACATCTCCATGACAGGTCATTATTGTGCACTTCCCGCCCGCGTCGTCGGCCGTCCACGCCGAGCCGGCCATGCTCAAAAAATGAAACGGAAATACCGGGCGGTTTCTGTCCGGTATTCGTCTTAGCCTGCGAGGTAGAACCGAACCGCAGACCAAGGAGATCACCATGGACTTCGTCTCGATCCGCGTCATCACCGAGGACGTCGCGC
>JBEKKH010000341.1:0-9712 GCA_050010815.1 Streptosporangiaceae bacterium
GCGCGCTCGCCGCCGCGGCCCGTCTCGCGGTCGCCTCGGGCGCCCGGCTTGCCGGGGTTCCGCGCCGTGCCGGGGAGCGGGGCGCGGTCGAGGCCGGCGCGCTGCCGGGGCTGCTGCCGATCGGCCGCCCGGTGAGCGACGCCGCGGCTCGCGCCGAGGTCGCCAGGATCTGGGGTAAGAGCTCGCTGCCAGGCACGCCGGGACGCGACACCGGGGAGATACTGGCCGCGGCCGCCGCCGGCGAGCTCGGTGCCCTGGTGGTGGCCGGGGTGGACCCGGCCGACCTGCCCGATCCGCAGGCCGCGCTGCGGGCGATCGAGATGTCGCCCTTCGTGGTCAGCCTCGAGCTGCGGGCCAGCGCGGTGACCGACCGGGCCGACGTGGTGTTCCCGGTCGCGGCCGTGGCCGAGAAGGCCGGGACGTTCGTGAACTGGGAAGGGCGCGGCGGTTCGTTCGCCGCCGCGCTGCGGGTGCCCGAGGTGCGCACCGACCTGTACGTGCTCGGTGCGATTGCCGACCAGATGGATGTCCACCTGGGCCTGCCCGACGCGGCGGCCGCGCGCGCGGAGCTCGCCGCCCTCGGCACCTGGCGCGGTGACCGCCCCGCGGCGCCAGCCGTGGGGCAGATCCCCCCCTTCATGGGGGGCCCAGGGGGTATGGGGGGAAGGGTTTCCCCCCATGAGCAGGGGGGGTCTGGGGGGGATCGTCCCCCCGAGGCAATACTGGCCTCGTGGCGGCAGCTGCTGGACAGCGGGAGCATGCAGGACGGTGAGCCGTCCCTGGCCGGTACGGCCCGGCCCGTGGTGGCCCGGATGTCTGCGGCGACCGCGGCGCAGGCCGACCTGGCCGACGGCGATAAGGTGACGGTTACCACGGATCGGGGCTCGCTGACGGTGCCTGTCGTGGTCGTGCCGATGGCGGACCATGTGGTCTGGCTGCCGGCGGCGGGGCTGCCCCAGGGAGCCCCGCCACCCCGGGCCGACGCGGACCTGGCCGGCGACCCGGATCCTGCCGGCCCGCAGCTGCGGGCCGGCTCTACCATCCGCGCCGAGCTCGGTGCGGGGCACGGCGCCACGGTGACGCTGAGGAGGCCGGAATGATGGACCAAGGGGCGCTGCAGCATGTGCTCGCGGCTCCCGGGGTCTCCGGGGTCTTGGGGGTTTCCGGGGTAGACCCGACGATCAGCGACTTCAACCAGCTCATCTGGTGGCTGGTGCTGCTGAAGGCCGGGATCGTCTTCGTCTTCCTGCTGCTGACCACGATGTTCATGATCTGGGCGGAACGCCGGGTCATCGGCCGGATGCAGAGCCGGCCGGGCCCCAACCGGGCCGGGCCCTTCGGCCTGCTGCAGCCGATCGCGGACGCGCTCAAGCTGCCGCTGAAGGAAGACATCATCCCCCGGGGCGCGGACCGGCTGGTGTTCATGATCGCGCCGGTGATATCGGCGGCGACGGCCTTCGTCAGCTTCTCGGTCATCCCGTGGGGCCCGGAAGTCTCGATCTTTCACCATCACACCCCGCTGCAGCTCACCGACCTGCCGGTGGCGGTCCTGCTCATCCTGGCCATGAGCTCGATCGGCGTGTACGGGATCGTGCTGGCCGGCTGGTCGTCCGGATCGACGTACTCGCTGCTCGGCGCGTTGCGCTCGGCCGCCCAGGTGATCAGCTACGAGATCGCGATGGGACTCGCCTTCGTGGCCGTGTTCCTGTACGCGGGCTCGCTGTCCACCACCGCGATCGTCAACGCCCAGCAGCACGAGTGGTACGCCTGGCTGCTGCCCGTCTCGTTCGTGATCTACCTGTTCACCATGGTCGGCGAGACCAACCGGCTGCCGTTCGACCTGCCCGAGGGCGACGGCGAGCTGGTCGGGGGCTACCACACCGAGTACTCCTCGATGAAGTTCGCGATGTTCTACCTGGCCGAGTACATCAACATGACGACGGTCTCCGGGCTCGCGACCACGCTGTTCCTCGGCGGCTGGCGGGCCCCGTGGCCGCTGTCGCTGTGGTCCGGCGCGAACGCCGGCTGGTGGCCGGTGCTCTGGTTCTTGGTCAAGGTCTTCATCCTGCTGTTCTGCTACATCTGGCTGCGCGGCACCTTGCCGCGGGTCCGGTACGACCAGCTGATGGCGATCGGCTGGAAGGTCCTCATCCCGATCTCCATCGTCTGGATCCTGTTCATCGCCACGGTGCGGGCGTGGCGGCTTGACACCCACACCACGGCTCCGTACGTCGTCTTCGGCTTCGTCATCGTGCTCATCGTGATCCTGTTCCTGACCTGGGACAGCGCCGCGCAGAAGCGCGCGCTGCGGTACGCGGAGCCGCCCGCGGGCGCGGACCCGGACAGCGTCGGCGAGGCCGGTGCCACCGAGCGGGCGTTCCCGGTGCCGCCGCTTAACCTGCCGCACTACCACGGCGTCGGCCTCGAGGCCGGGGTCGGCATCGAGCCCGGCGCCAGCCCTTCCGGCACCTCCCCTAAGGAGGTCACAGGTGCTTGATTTCCTCAATCCGATCAAGGGGTTCGGGGTCACCTTCCACGAGATGTTCAGGAAGGTCGAGACCGTCTCCTACCCGGAGGACAAGCGGCCGACCGCGCCGCGGTTCCACGGCCACCACCAGCTGAACCGGTGGCCGGACGGGCTGGAGAAATGCATCGGCTGCGAGTTGTGCGCCTGGGCCTGCCCGGCGGACGCCATCTACGTCGAGGGCCGGGACAACACCGCGGACGGCCGGTTCTCCCCCGGGGAGCGATACGGGGCCGTTTACCAGATCAACTACCTGCGCTGCATCCTGTGCGGCATGTGCATCGAGGCCTGCCCGACCCGGGCGCTGACCATGACCAACGAGTACGAGATCGCCGACGACAGCCGGGAAAACCTGATCTGGACCAAGGAGCAGCTGCTCGTGCCGTTGGCGGCGGGGATGGAGGCACCGCCCCATCCGATGCGGCTCGGCCAGGACGAGAAGGACTATTACCGGCTGGGCGCGGCCGGGGTGCTGGCGACACCGCGGGCCCCGGGCATGGGCGGGCCGGGCGGCCCGTCCGGCCCCGCGGTCTTCGCCGGGGCCGACGACGCGCCGCCGACTCCCGGCGCGCGGGAAGTCGACGTCCAGATCGTCGACGACGGAGCCGGGGAAACCGCCATGCCGTCCCCGGGCCAAGCACCCGTCGGCGAGGCGCCCCCCAGGGAGGCCGAACCAAGATGAAGCATGTCCTCGCGGCCGGCACCAACACCGACGTCATCGCGCGGGAATCCCTCTTCTGGATTCTGGCCTTCGCCTCGGTCGGCGCGGCGCTGGCCATGATCTTGGTCCGGCAGGCGGTGCACTGCGCCATGATGCTGGCCGTCGTGATGCTCTGCCTGGCCACCATGTACGCCATGGAAGGCGCGCCGTTCCTCGCGTTCGTGCAGATCATCGTCTACACCGGCGCGGTCCTGATGCTGTTCCTGTTCGTCATCATGCTGATCGGGATCAGCTCGGCCGACTCGCTCACCGAGACGATCAAGGGGCAGCGGATGGCGGCCGGCCTGGCCGCCATCGGCTTTTTCGTGATCTTGATCCTGGGCATCGGGCACGCCGCCCTCGGCCCGAACGCCGCGAACAGCGCCTCGTTCGGGACTAACAACCTCACCGGGCTGGCCACCTTGATCTTTACCACCTACGTATTCCCGTTCGAGATCACCGGCGCGCTGCTCATCACCGCGGCGCTCGGCGCGATGGTGCTCGCGCACCGCGAACGCACCGTGCCCCGGCCGACGCAGCGGGTCATGGCCGGCCGGAGGCTGGCCAGCGGCCAGCTGGCCCCGGACCCGTCGCCGGGCGTGTACGCGCTGCACGATGCCGCGGACCGGCCGGCCCTGCTGCCTGACGGCAGCACCTCCGAGCTTTCCGTCAGCACGGTGCTGGCCCCCCGCGTCGTGAGCCAGGACGGGCCGGACGCAGCCGGGGCCGTTCGGCCGGATAAAGAGCAGGAAGCGATCACGGCGGACAGCGGCGAGCGGGCGCCCGCCCAGACGGGCGGGGCCGAGTCATGAGCCCGATCCACTACGTGTCCCTGGCCGTGATCCTGTTCGTGATCGGTGCCGTCGGCGTGCTGGTGCGGCGCAACGCCATCGTCGTGTTCATGTGCATAGAGCTGATGCTGAACGCGTGCAACCTGGCGTTCGTCGCGTTCGCTAGGATGCACGGCAACCTGGACGGGCAGGTCATCGCGTTCTTCGTGATGGTGGTGGCCGCCGCCGAGGTCGTCGTCGGCCTCGCGATCTTGATGGCGATCTTCCGGGCCCGCCGGTCGGCGTCGGTCGACGACGCCAACTTGCTGAAGTACTGAGGGGATGACGACGTTGACCACCTTTGCGGCTACCGGCGTGCTGCGGCTGTCGTGGCTGCTGATCGCCTTCCCGCTCTTCGGAGCCGCGGTCTTGCTGCTCGGCGGCCGGCGCACCGACCGGTGGGGACACCTGCTCGGCGTCGTGATGCCGGTCGCTTCGTTCGTCTACGCGGTGATCGCCTTCTTCACCCTCCTCGGTGCCGGTCACCGCAGCCAGGACCAGCACCTGTTCTCGTATATCCCGGTGGCGGGCCTGCAGGTGAACATGGGCCTGCTGACCGACCAGCTGTCGATCAGCTTCGTGCTGCTGATCACCGGGGTCGGCTCGCTGATCCATATTTACTCGGTCGGCTACATGGAGCACGACTCCGACCGGCGCCGGTTCTTCGGCTACCTGAACCTGTTCGTCGCCGCGATGCTGCTGCTCGTGCTGGCCGACAACTACCTGGGCCTGTACGTCGGGTGGGAGGGCGTCGGCCTGGCGTCCTACCTGCTGATCGGGTTCTGGCAGTTCAAGCCCACGGCGGCGGTCGCGGCCAAGAAGGCGTTCATCGTCAACCGGATCGGCGACGCTGGCGTGGCCCTGGCCATGTTCCTGATGTTCAGCGAGTTCGGCACCGTCCAGTTCACCGGGGTCTTCGGCTCGGTGCGCTCCGGCGGCAGCGGGGTGGCCACCGCGCTCGGGCTGCTGCTGCTGCTCGGCGCGTGCGGGAAGTCCGCGCAGGTGCCGCTGCAGTCCTGGCTGCTCGACGCGATGGAAGGCCCCACTCCGGTGTCGGCGCTAATCCACGCGGCCACCATGGTCACGGCCGGTGTCTACCTGCTGGTGCGGTCCAACCCGATCCTGGCCCTGTCGCCCACCGCGCGGCTGGGCATCACCGTGGTGGGCGCGGTCACGCTGCTGTTCGGCGCGATCATCGGCTGCGCCAAGGACGACATCAAGAAGGCCCTGGCCGGGTCGACCATGAGCCAGATCGGCTACATGATGCTGGCGGCGGGGCTGGGCCCGGCGGGTTACGTGTTCGCCATCGCGCACCTCATCGCGCACGGGTTCTTCAAGGCCGGCCTGTTCCTGGGCGCCGGGTCGGTGATGCACGGCATGGACGACGAGGTGAACATGCGCCGCTACGGCGGCCTGGCCCGGGTCATGCCGGTCACCTTCGCCACCTTCGGCCTGGGTTACCTGGCCATCATCGGCATCCCGCCCTTCTCCGGGTTCTTCACCAAGGACGGCATCATCGAGGCGGCCTTCGACAAGGGCGGCACCTCCGGGGCGATCCTGGGCACCTGCGCGGTGCTCGGTGCGGCCATCACCGCGTTCTACATGACCCGGGTCATGCTGATGACCTGGTTCGGCCAGCGCCGCTGGGAAGCGCAGGCCCATCCGCACGAATCGCCCGGCGTGATGACCTGGCCGTTGATCCTGCTGGCGGTGGGTTCGGTCGCCGCGGGCGGGTTCCTGATCACCGGCCAGCGGTTCGAGAACTTCCTCGGCCCGGTCACCGGGCTGCCGCCGACCGCGCACGGCTTTTGGAGCGTGCCGGGCATCGTGACCCTGGTGCTTGTCGTCGCCGCCGGGGGCCTGGCCTGGACGATGTACGGCCGGGTGCCGGTGCCCGCCGAGGCCCCGCGGGGGCGATTTCCCGTCGTCGCGGCCAGAAAAGATCTCTACGGCGACGCGTTCAACGAGTCGGTCCTGATGCGGCCCGGTCAGTGGCTGACCCGGCTGTCGGTGTACTTCGACAACCGCGGCGTCGACGGGCTCGTGAACACGCTCGCCGCGGCGGTAGGCGGAACCTCGGGCCGGCTGCGCCGGCTGCAAACCGGTTTCGTGCGCTCCTACGCACTGTCCATGTTCTTCGGCGCCGCGGTGCTAGTCACCTTGCTCCTAGTGGTGAGGCTTTAATGAACGGCTTTCCCTGGCTGACCGTGGCCGGCGCGGTGCCCCTGGCCGGGGCCCTGGTGATCGCGCTCATCCCCGGCCTGCCCGCCGATTCCGCCGCCGCTGACCGGCGCGCGCGCGAAGCCCTGGCCAAGTGGTTCGCGCTGGCGTTCTCGCTGGTGACGCTGGTCGTGGTGATCATCATCGCGGTCAAGTTCCAGGTCGGAGGACCGAACTACCAGTTCACCGAGACCTACTCATGGATCCCGGCCTTCGGCGTGCACTACGCCCTGGGCGTGGACGGCATCGCGCTGGTGCTCATCGGCATGTCGGTGGTGCTGATGCCGGTGGTGATCCTGGCGTCCTGGCACGACGCGGATGGGGTTGAACCCGCCGTGGACCCCGGAGGGGAGGCGTCGGCCGGGGGTCGGCCGACCGGCGTTAAGCACAGCACCAAGACGTACTTCGCGCTGATGATGGTGCTCGAGACGATGATGATCGGTGTCTTCGCGGCCACCGACGTCTTCCTGTTCTACGTGTTCTTCGAGGCCATGCTGGTGCCGATGTACTTCATGATCGGCAGCTTCGGGGTCGGGCGCCGGCAGTACGCCGCGGTCAAGTTCCTGCTCTACAGCCTGCTCGGCGGCCTGCTCATGCTGGTCGCGGTCATCGCGCTTTACGTGTACTCCACGCACAGCGCCGTCACCGGCCACCACGGGTCGTTCCTGTTCAGCCAGCTCGCCCAGCTGTCGCTGAGCTCGACCGTGCAGAAGTGGCTGTTCCTCGGGTTCTTCATCGCGTTCGCGATCAAGGCGCCGCTGTGGCCGTTCCACACCTGGCTCCCCGACGCCGCCGCGTCCGCGCCGCCCGGGGCGGCCGTGCTGCTTGTCGGCGTGCTTGACAAGGTCGGCACCTACGGCATGCTGCGGTTCTGCTTCGAGTTGTTCCCGGCCGGGGCCAAGTACTTCACCCCGCTGGTCATCACGCTGGCGGTGATCGGGATCTTGTACGGGGCCGTGGTGGCGATCGGCCAGCAGGACATGAAGCGGCTGATCGCCTACACCTCGGTCTCGCACTTCGGCTTCATCGCGCTCGGCATCTTCGCGATGACCAGCCAGGGGGTGGCCGGGGCGACCCTGTACATGGTCAACCACGGCTTCGCCACCGGTGCGCTGTTCATCCTGGCCGGGTTCCTGATCACCCGGCGCGGCTCGGCCCGGATCGCGGACTTCGGCGGGGTGCAGAAGGTCGCGCCGGTGCTGGCCGGGCTGTTCCTGATCTCCGGCCTGGCCGGGCTCTCGCTGCCGGGGCTTTCCACCTTCGTCAGCGAGTTCCTCGTGCTGCTCGGCACGTTCTCCCGCTACAAGCTGCCGGCCATCATCGCCACCGCCGGGATCGTGCTGGCCGCGATCTACATCCTGTGGATGTACCAGCGCACGATGAACGGGCCGGTGCGCGAGGAGGTCGCGGGCTTCAAGGACCTCAAGGCCCGCGAGGTGCTGGCCGTGGCGCCGCTGATCGTGCTGCTCATCGGGGTGGGGGTCTACCCCAAGCCGGTGCTCGACATCATCAACCCCGCCGTGCGGGTCACGATGGCGCAGGTGCACATCACTGATCCGGTGCCCGCGCATCCCGCCCCCGGGTCTACCACCACCGGCTTGACCAGCACAGTGCAGAAGGGAACCGCGCCGTGACCGGTGTCCTCGCCGCCCCCGCGGCGCATGCCGCCCTGGCCAGCACCGCGGCCAGCGTCAGCGGGGCGATCAGCCCGCCGAGCATCGAGTACTTCCAGCTCGCGCCGATGCTGATCGTCTTCGCCGCCGCGGTCGTGGGCGTCCTGGTCGAGGCGTTCGTGCCCCGTCCCTTCCGCCGCGGCGTGCACCTGGTGCTCGCGCTGGGCGCGCTGGTCGCCGCCTTCGTCATGACGATCGTGGTCGCCGCCAGGCACAGCATCTACGCCGGCGGCAGCCCGGGCCACGTGGCCGCGATGGGCGCGGTCGCGGTGGACCGGCCGACCCTGTTCATCCAGGGCACGATCCTGGTGCTGGCCTTCGCCAGCGTGCTGCTCATCGGGCAGCGCGGAGGAACGCGAGGCCCTCGGCGCGGGGATCATGCACACCGAGATCTTCCCGCTGACGCTGTTCGCGATCGGCGGGATGCTGCTGTTCCCGGCCTCGAACGACCTGCTCACCATGTTCGTCGCGCTCGAGGTCCTGTCGCTGCCGCTGTACCTGCTGTGCGGGCTGGCCCGGCGCCGCCGGCTGCTCTCGCACGAGGCGGCCATGAAGTACTTCCTGCTCGGCGCCTTCTCCTCGGCCTTCTTCCTGTTCGGCGTGGCGATGCTGTACGGCTTCTCCGGCTCGGTCCGGCTGTCCGCGATCGCCTCGGCGGCGGCCAGCGACACCGCCAACTCGACCCTGCTGTTCGCGGGCATCGCGCTGGTCGGCCTCGGACTGCTGTTCAAGATCGGGGCGGTGCCCTTCCACGGCTGGAAGCCGGACGTGTACCAGGGCGCGCCGACGCCGGTGACCGCGCTGATGGCGTCCTGCACGGTGGTCTCGGGCTTCGGCGCGCTGCTGCGGGTCTTCTATGTGGCGTTCGGCAACCTGGGCTGGGACTGGCGCCCGGCGCTGTGGGTGATCGCCGTCCTCACCATGGTGGTGGGCGCCATCATCGCCATTACCCAGACGGACGTCAAGCGACTGCTCGCCTACTCCTCGATCGCGCACGCCGGGTTCGTGCTCACGGCGGTCATCGCGACCAGCGTCGCCGGGCTGGCGGGCAGCCTGTTCTACCTGGCCTCCTACGGGCTGACCACGATCGGCGCGTTCGGGGTGATCACGCTGGTCCGGGACCCGGGCGGTGAGGCCGGGCACCTGTCCCGGTGGGCGGGCCTGGGCCGCCGGTCGCCGCTGCTGGCTGGCATCTTCGCGCTGTTCCTGCTGGCCTTCGCCGGCATCCCGCTGACCAGCGGCTTCACCGGGAAATTCGCGGTCTTCCAGGCCGCCATCGCGGCCGGGGAGACCCCGCTGGTGATCGTCGGCGTGCTGGCCAGCGCGATCGCGGCCTTCTTCTACGTCCGCGTGATCGTGCTGATGTTCTTCAGCGACCCCATCCCGGACGGCCCGGAGGTGGTGGTGCCCACCATCTTCACCGGCACCGCGGTGGCCCTCGGCGTCGTGGCCACCCTCGTGCTCGGCATCGTGCCCGAACCAGTCCTCAGCCTGGCCAGTCATGCGGCGAATCAGCTGTTCGTTGGTTAAGTCGCAGGTCGGACCGGGGGCGCTGCATCCAGCGTGGCGCATGACACTGGTTGGTTCGCTGCGGAGCGGGCATACTCGGAAGTTCGAGGCGTTTGCCCGTGCCGATGACGTGGAGAGCATGTGATCACCGCAGTTCCCGTAGAGTTCCCGGACTCCGCTCTGGAGGCGGGCCTGCTTGACGACCTGGACCAGGTCGAAGATGTGCTGGCCGCGACGGCCCATCCCGACGACGAAC
>JBEKKH010000342.1:0-8279 GCA_050010815.1 Streptosporangiaceae bacterium
GGCCGGACCGTCCAGCAGGACCTCGACATCGCCGAGTACACCGACCCCGAGCACAACCCGATGATCCCGCACACGCTGGTGCTCAAGCCGGGGCTGGTTATTCACAGTGTCTATAACGGCTACTGGTTCTGGGGCCGCCCGTCGTTCTACGACCTGTGGCATGACCTGCGTGCCGTCACCAGCGAGATCCGGCCGGACTGGGATCTGAGCTCCCCGGGGCTCCGCCAAGCCTGGGACGCGGGCGACTATTCGCACTTCCACGGCTGGGACCGGCGGTCCCCCGGGTCGGTGCCGACATCGTATACGTGACACGGAGAGGGCGAAGGCAGTGACAACGCCGGTATGCGAGATGCTCGGGATCGAGCAACCGATCGTCCAGGCACCCATGGCCGCCATTCCCGGGCTGGCCGCCGCGGTCTCGAATGCCGGGGCGCTCGGCATGGTGACGCTCACATGGTCCGATGACGCCGGCGCCGTCGTTCGTGAGGTGGCGGCGCTCACCGCGCGACCGTTCGGAGGCAATCTCGTTCTCACCGAAGATCAGCACCGTCGCCTTGACCAGGCCCTTGAGGCCGGATTGCGGATCGTCTCGTTTATGTGGGGGGATCCCAGCGGCTACATCGAGCCTGTACACGCCGCCGGGGGACTCGTCCTGCACACGGTCGGGAGCGCCGAGGAGGCGCGGCGGGCTGTCGCGTCCGGCGTGGACGTGGTCGTCGCGCAGGGCTGGGAGGCCGGCGGGCACGTGTGGGGGACCGTTGCGACACTGCCGTTGGTGCCTGCCGTGGTGGACGCGGTGGCGCCGGTGCCGGTGATCGCGGCGGGCGGGATCGGTGACGCCCGCGGCGTCGCGGCGGTGCTCGCCCTGGGTGCCCAGGCCGCATGGCTGGGCACGCGGTTCCTGCTGGCCACCGAGATGCCGATCCACGAGGACTACCGGCGCGCGCTGATAGCCGCGGCCGAGACCGATCCGCAGTTGTACCCGAACCTGTACGAGGTCGGGTGGCCCGATTCTCCGCACCGCGCGCTCCGCAACTCAACGGCCAAGGCGTGGGAGGCCGCAGGCCGCCCCCCGCTCGCGCAGCGGCCAGGAACGGGTGAGGTGATCGCGCACTTCGCTTCCGGCGAAGCAATCGTTCGTTACGAGCCAGCGCCGCCGATGGCCGGGACCACCGGTGAGATTGAGGCGCTCTCGATGTGGGCAGGACAGGATGTCGCACTCGCGAGGAAGTCACAGTCAGCGGCGGACATCGTGACCGAGCTCACCTCCCGCCTGTAACCCGAGGAGATGCTGACATGCCGAGCCAGGCCATGCAGGACGCGATCGACGCCCTCAGGGACCGGCGGAAGGCCAGCGCCAGCCAGCCTTCGCCGACGCTGGAAGAACGCCGCGCCACCTTCGTCCCTGGGGACCGCCTTTATCCGGTGCCCGACGACGTCCTGGTGACGGAGGTGAGTGCGGGCGGGGTGCCAGCCCACTGGCTCACCGCCCCAGGAGCGGACACCGGCCGGGTGCTCATGTTCCTGCACGGCGGAGGTTTCGAGCTCGGCTCGGTACGCAGCGACGGTGAGCTGGCCGCCCGGCTGGGACGAGCCAGCGGGATGCGGGTGCTGTTCCCCGAATACCGCCTGGCCCCGGAGCATCCCTTCCCCGCCGCTATCGACGACGTCCTGGTCGCATGGCGCTGGCTCCGCACCGACCAGGACCTGAGCGCACGGTCGATTGCCGTGGCCGGCGACTCGGCCGGCGGAGGGCTCGCCGTCGCCCTGCTCGTGGCCACGCGGGACGCCGGGGAGGCGCTGCCTGCGGCCGCCACACTGATGTCCCCCACGGTGGATCTGACCAGCTCGGGGGCCTCGATGACCGAGCGCGCCGATCAGGATCCGATCTCCACCCCCGCCATGCTCCGCCAGTTCGCCTCCGACTACCTGGCCGGGGCTGACCCCAAGACGCCCCTGGCGTCGCCGCTGTTCGCCTCCCTGTCCGGGCTTCCGCCGCTGCTCATCCAGGTAGGCACCGCCGACCTGCTGCTCAGCGATTCCGAACGCCTGGCCACAGCAGCAGCCCAAGCCGGGGTCGACGTCACCCTGGAGGTCGGCCAGGGCCTGCCCCACGTCTACCCGCTCCTGCTCGGCACCCCCGAGGCAGCCCAGGCCACCGAGCAAATCGGGAAGTTCCTGCGCACCCGGGTTCGCTAGCCTGCGGACCCGGGTTCGCTAGCCAGGCAGCTGAGTGCGCCGGCCGCCGGTTACCTGGTCAGCGCAGGGACTTGAACGCGGCGCGCATCTCGGCGGCGAACAGGTCCGGCTGTTCCCAGGCGGCGAAGTGGCCGCCCCGGTCGAGCCTGTTGTAGTAGATGAGGTTGTGCGGATACGCGCGCTCGGCCCAGCTTCGCGGGGCTTGGTACAACTCGTCGGGGAAGACGCTGATGGCAAACGGGATCGTGATGTTCTTGGCGTCGAAGAAGTCCGCCTTGTTCTCCCAGTAGAGGCGGCCCGAGGAAACCCCGGTGTTGGTCAGCCAGTAGAGCGTGATGTTGTCGAGAAGGTCGTCTCGGGTCAGGGCGCTGGCCAGGGTTCCCTGCAAGGCCTTTTCTACGAGCCCGGGCTGGCCGGTCCCGTCGCCGTGGTCCAGCATGAACGCGGCTAGATCGGCGGGAGAGTCCGCCAGCCCGTACAGCGTCTGCGGGCGCGTGGTCATGATCTGGGCGTAGGCCACGTGCTTGGCATAGAAGTTACTCAGTTCCTCGTACGCGTCTTTCTCCTCCGCGGACAGATCCGATGGCGGCGGGTCGCCGCGCTGGACCGCCTTGTTGATGGCGGCTGGAGCGGTCCCGGGCATGTTGGAGTGAATGCCAAGCAACTCCGGTGCTGCCTGGATGCCCATCGTCTGCGTCACGGCCGCACCCCAGTCGCCGCCCTGCGCCACGAACCGGGTGTATCCCAGGCGCTTCATCAGCACGACCCAGGCGAGGGCGGTCCGGGCTGGATCCCAGCCGGTAGTGGTCGGCTTAGCGGAAAACCCGTAACCCGGCAGGGACGGAATCACCAGATGGAACGCGTCCGCCGCGCTCGCGCCGTGTGCGGTGGGATTGGTAAGCGGCTCGATGATCTTCAGCTGTTCGATGATCGAGCCAGGCCAGCCGTGTGTGACGATCAGTGGCAGCGCGTCCTCATGCGGGGACCTGACGTGGATGAAATGAATGTCAAGCCCGTCGATCTCGGTCATGAAGTTCGGCAGGGCGTTTAGTTTCGCCTCGCACTTGTGCCAGTCGTAGTCTGTCCCCCAGTAGCGCGCCAGCTCCTGCATCATCGCGAGCCGCACGCCCTGCGAGTCGTCTGTGACCGTCTCGCGCTCGGGCCATCTGGTCGCGTTTACGCGCCTGCGCAGCTCGGCGACCTCCTCGTCCGGATAATCGACACGGAAGGGCCGGACTTCAGGTTCGCTGGACATAGGATCTCCTGTTTCTCCCGACGAGCTCAGCTCGTACTCCTCCACCATCGCGGGTCGGCGGGCGCGTCGCGCCCGTGACATCCCTGGCCTTACCCCCGGTCGTGGTCCGGGATCGGCTCGGCTAGTGGTGCCCGCCAGGCAGCCGCCTGGAAGGGGTCGGCGAAGTACTGGGTCTCGTGCGTGACCGAATCACCGGTGAACTCCATGATGCTCACCGAGTAGGTGGGCGCGCCGTCATAGGTGATCACGCACTCGCTCACCCAAAGGTCGCCGCCGCCCCGGATCCGGAGGATGGTGAAGTGGCGTTCGGCCGGGTGGCCGCCGCGTTGCGCCTGGATCTTCGACCGGCCCCGGAAGCGCTCTCCGGACTGCGGGTAGTCCAGGATCGCCTCTGCCGCGTAGATAGCGTGCTCGGTGCCGGTATCTCCGGCCTCGGAGGCCTCCCAGTGCTGCTCGATCCGGGCCCTGGTCCTGGCGTCACGATCCATGTCCTGTTCACCTAAGCCTTTGTCAGTAGCAGGAATGCGTTGCGTCGACTGTCATCGTCGCAGCTGAGGACGGCCGGTCGCGCCCGTAGATACCCGGGCCAGCGGCCTGGTCCCGTCAGCCCCGACCCGGGCCAGGGTACCGACCAGGGCCTTCACGGGCGCGAGCGGTTCGCCTCGGCGCCACCGTGAGCTACGTGTGGTCGCTGGTCGCCCGCGTGAGAAGGTGAGCTTGTGGTGACTTCGGGGCAGCAGGTTGGCGCTCTGCTATCGGTCAATGTGGGGATGCCGCGGGACGTGACCTGGCACGGCAGGACGGTGCACACGGCGGTGTGGAAGAAGCCGGTCGCCGGGCCGCAGATGGTGCGGCGGCTCAACATCGACGGTGACGGGCAGGGTGATCTGGCCGGGCACGGCGGCGAGCAGCGGGCGGTGTTCGTCTACCAGATCGAGTCCTACAAGTACTGGCAGGAACAGCTGGGCCGGGATGACTTCACCTACGGGCAGTTCGGGGAGAACTTCACCGTGCAGGGACTGGCCGACGAGCAGGTGTGCATCGGCGACAGGTACCAGATCGGCGGCGCGGTTTTCGAGGTAACCCAGCCGCGGGTCACCTGCTACCGGGTTGGCATCCGGATGGATGATCCCCAGATACCCGCGCTGCTGGTTTCCCATCACCGGCCCGGGTTCTATCTCCGCGTACTGACCGAGGGCGCGGTCCAGGCCGGGCAGGAGATCATCAAGGTTGCCTCCGGCCCGGAAGGGATGACGGTCGCGGAGATGGACGCCCTGCTGTACCTGCCCGGGCATCCCCGGCAGCAGTTGCTGCGCGCGCTGCGTATCCCGGCGCTCAGCGGCGGGTGGAAAGCCTCGTTCCAGGAGATGCTCGACCAGACCGGGCAGGCCGCCGGCAACGCGGGCCTGACCGAAGCGAGCCCGCCGCCGGCGTGGCCCGGGTTCCGGCCGCTCGCCGTGACCGGAATCGGCCGGGAGAGCGAGACGGTGATCTCGTTGCAGCTGGCCGATCCCGGGGGCGGCAGCGTGCCGCCCGCCCTGCCCGGACAGTTCCTGACCGTGCGCCTGCACCCTGACCCGGCCCAGCCGCCGCTGCTGCGCAGCTACTCGCTGTCGGGACCCCCGGGCGCCCGCGACTACCGCATCAGTGTCAAGCGGGAGGAACACGGCGCCGCCAGCCAGTTCCTGCACACCCGGGTGCGGGCGGGTGACCTGCTGGAGACAGCCGCGCCGCGCGGCACCTTCACCCTGCGCCCGGGCCAGGCGCCGGTTCTGCTGATCAGCGCGGGCGTCGGCGCGACACCGGTGCTGGCCATGCTGCACGCGCTGGCCGCGGCCCGGTCCACCCGGGATATCTGGTGGCTGCACGGCGCGCGCCGCCGCGCCGACGAGCCGTTCGCGGCCGAATCCCGCGCCCTGCTGGCCGCGCTTCCCCGCGCGCACCGGCACATCTGCTACAGCAGCCCAGGCCCTGATGACATCCAGGGCCGCGACTACGACACGGCGGGACGCCTGTCGGCGCCGGTCCTCGCCGCCCTGGACCTGCCCCGCGACGCCGATGCTTACCTGTGCGGACCCCCCGCGTTCATGGCGGATGTGTCCGCCGCCCTGGCCGCGGACGGTATCCAGGCGGCCGGCATCCGCACCGAGGTCTTCGGCGCCGGGCCCGCGCTGACACCCGGCATCGCACCCGCGGCCGCACGCCGGCCGCACCCGCCCGCCGGCCAGCCAGGCAGCGGTCCTCTGGTCGCGTTCGCGCGCAGCGACCTGAGCGCGCGCTGGGATCCCGGCTACGCCAGCCTGCTCGAGTTCGCCGAGGCCTGCGACGTGCCGGTGCGCTGGTCATGCCGCATCGGAGTGTGCCACACCTGCGAGACAGCCGTCATGTCCGGAACGGTCCGCTATGCCCCCGCACCGGTCGATGACCCCGCCGAAGGCAGCGTACTGATCTGCTGCTCGCAGCCCCGCGACGACCTGGTCCTCGACCTGTGACCACCCCGCTAGCCGCAGGCGTGCCCGGCAGGCCGGGCGATCATGGGATGGTGAGCACCGGGTAGGGCGACTCGTGCAGCAGCCGGACGGGGACCGAGCCGATGACGCGGTGCGGGACATGATGAGAGCGGCCGGTCACGATGACGGGTGTGTTGGCGGGCTCGGCGGCGGCGTAACTGCCGGCCGCGTCAAGGATCGCCTCTGGCGGCGATTCCTGGCGGCGCTCGAACGTGTGCGGCGCGGCTGCCGCGGCGGCGATCTCCTTAGCGGCCTCGGCCACGCTGGCGGCCTTCTCGTCGCGGGCCTCGTCCATCTCGGCCCGGGCGAATCCGGACAGGTCGCTGTCAATGAGCTCGTGGTCGGCATAAATGACGTGCAGGGCACCAGGGCGGGTCCTGAGGAGATCCGCGCCCCAGGTGAGTGCCCGGCGTGCGGGCTCGGAGTCATCGAAGCCGACGACCAGGGTGATGGGCTGCGCCGCACGGGGAGCCGGGACGGCGACGGGGGAGTCACCTGGCCGTGCGGAGACCGGTCCGGCCGGGACCAGTGGTGGCACGGGTTCGGTCAGTGCGGGAGCAGGACTCCGGAGCGCCGTGACCAGGATCAGGCCGCCGACGCCGCCCAGCGCCCAGGCGGCCAGGGTCCAGAGGTACGGGGTGGTGGCATGGCCGCCGAAGTAGACGACATTGCGGATGGTGCTGGCCGCTGCTCCTAGCGGCAGGACCGGGCTGAGGACGCGCAGGAAGCCGGGTGTGAAGCTCGCCAGGTTGGCCGGTCCGCCGCTGGCCGGGATCCCGAACACGATGAACGCCAAGACGGCCAAGGCGACCAGGGGCGGCCGGATCCGTGCCAGTACGGCTGTGGGGGCCGCGACGGCCAGCGAGAACAGCGCGACAATGCCGGCGATCGCGGCGTAGTTGCCCAGGCCGGCGATGCCGTCCGCGATCGCCGCGGCGACCGCCCCGCTGACGACGGCCGCGGCCACGGGCGCGGTGACGGACCAGGCGCGCGGGGCGCGGCGGAATGCCATAGCCGACGCCGAGCCCGCGGCCAGGCTGGGGATCAGCGCGCTGAGGACGAGGAACCAGGACGACAGTGCCTGCGTGTCACTGACCCGGGGCGGGACCACGTCCGACACTGTGAGCTGACGTCCGGATCGTGCCGCCACGGCGGTGAAAGCCCCGGTGAGGGCCTGCGCCGGCCCGGTGCCCCCGGCCTGTGTGACAAGCAGTCGCAGGTGCGCCCCGGAAGCGACCAGCGCGCCGTCGACCTCACGCTGCGCGATCCCGGCCGTTGCGCTGGCGTCGCTGTGGTAACTGCGGAAGCGGAAGGCCCCGGGGGCGGCGCGATCCAGGGCGTCCTCGACCTGCCGGGTTACCGAAGCGGAGGCGACGATGCCGACAGGAAGGTCATGCGGTGCCGGCTTATGGAAAGCGCTGAGGGTCAGCGCCACGAAGATCGCGGCGAAGGCCGCACTGGCCACGATGAACCCCGCGAGCGCGCGGTACCGCCGGCTCATCGCCGGCCGTCGGCGGGGCCAGCGTCGCGCCGTGCCCGCGGCAGCCGCGTGAGGGCTTCCTGCTCGACAGCGAGCAGGCCGAGTGGGTCGTCCACGGCCGAGCCGCCGGCGAATCGCCCGGGGTCAGCGGTCAGGACCCGGCTCAAGCGCTTCCACAGGATCGTCAGGTGCTTGACCATCGGGCCGGCTCCTAGGTCGCGGTGGGGCGATCGACGTTTACGGGCGGGAGATCTTCCACCTGCTGCTTGGTGATGTTGAGCTGGACAACGTCCACCACCCCGGTGACGGTGCCGATCGGGATGACCACGTCCTTGCGGCCAAGCACATGCCCCTCTTGCAGCAGCACGTGGCTCACGTGGTGGTTACCGAGGTCGATGACAAGCCCCTCGACCCGCCCCACCTCGCCGTCGGTGGCATAGACGCGCTTGCCGCGGCGCACGTCGACCTCGCCCGGGGGCAGGGAACCGTAGGCGCCGGCCGGCTCGCCTTCTCGTATCTGGGGTATGTCTGCACCGACCCGGGTGTAGTAGGGCATCAGGAGCAGCTGTTCCGCGCTGTAGCCCAAGTACTGGTCCAGGCGGCTCGCAGGCGCGAAATGCGCATCCTCCGCGAGGCGGAGTCCGTTGAACTCCGCCCGGGTGCAGCGAAGCAGGACCTCCTGCGGTGTCGCGGCGTCGACGAGGTCGAGCGGGACGAGCCTGCCCAGGCCGGGCCGGCGCACCGGTTCGACCACCAGATGGGTGACCGACCGCGCGACCGGGTCAACGACCACGCGGATCACCTTGCCGCAGACCCCATCGGCACACCTGGCGTC